>JAPYTO010000089.1 GCA_029941865.1 Fuerstiella sp.
TGTTGTCGTATGCTCTGGGGCGGCAGTTAGAGTACTATGACGAAGCAACGGTGCGCGATCTGGTTCAGCAACTGCAGGCGGATGGCCGTCGACTGCAGACGGTGGTGCACGCCATTGTTCAAAGTGACACGTTTCAGATGAAGCAGCTGCCCCGCCTGTAACACAACGGACATTTCTATGTTTGGCAACTGGCATATCTCTCGACGCACGATACTTCGCGGCACCGGCGCTGCGGTTTCGCTGCCGTTGCTGGATGTCACGATGGGGCCGAGTTCTGCAGCGGCCAGTCGCACAGCGCCACCGACACGACTGGCGTATCTGTATATTCCAAACGGCGTTGCTGACGGAGCATGGCAGCCGAAAGAAGTTGATGATCAGGGACGACTGGTCAGTTTGAATCGATGGATGTCTTCGCTGGATTCATTTCGAACAGACCTGACCATCTTTCGGAACATGTGGACGCCCCGCGGAAACGGCCACATCGCCGGGACTGCGACGTGGCTGACCGGCGGCGGCTATGACGGTGAGAAACTGGATGCCGGGGGAGCGTCTGTCGATCAGATCGCGGCGCGGCATTTCCGAGGTCAGACTCTGCTTCCGTCACTGGAACTGTCGACTCGTGGCGAAGGCATCTTCACCAGCAGCCTGCCTCGCAATACCGTTTCCTGGGTGGATTCCGTCACACCGGCACCACGTGATATTGAACCACGTACTGTCTTTGATCGCATGTTCAAAGTTGGAAACTCGGGCCTCGGCAATCGATCCGTCATCGACCTTGTGCTGCAGGATGCGAAACGTCTGAAACAACGTGTCAGCATTCAGGATCAGAAAAAGATTGACGAATACCTCGATTCCGTGCGAGCGATCGAACGCCGCATCGAATTTGCGGAACGGCAGCAGACTTTGGCCCGTCAGACGCCCGGACTGCAACAGGCGCTGCGTCGGCCGGAACCCGGGATTCCGGAAGACCACGGCGAATACATGCGCACGATGATGGACATGATCGTGCTGGCGTTCTGGGCTGACGCGACTCGAGTGTGCACGTTCATGATGGATCACGGCCAAAGCAATCGCTACTTCAACTTTATCGACGGAGTCACAGGGACATGGCACGCTCTGTCGCACTGGAAAGACGTCAGCGGTAAGACGGAAGACGACGACGGGGTCACGTCATGGTCGTCAGCGAACGAAAAACGTGAGATGTACAATCGCGTGACAACATGGCATACAGAACACGTCGCCTATCTGCTGAAGAAGCTGCAGGGCATCGAAGAGCCCGACGGCCGATTACTGGATCACAGTATGATCGTCTACGGTTCCAGTCTTTCCGATGGACATGAGCACGCAGAAAAGAATTTGCCGCTGCTGCTGGCGGGCGGCCGTGCGACGGCGATCAGGACGGGTAGATCAATCGGAGGCCGACGAGACTCGTCAATGTCTGATCTGCACCTTGCCATGCTGCGACGTCTTGGCGTGCCTCAACGGGAATTCGCAGACAGTAAGTCGCCGCTGGAACTTTCGTAGTTCCGGCTGTTGACTGCGACTTAACCCTCCTTCCGGGAGGGTCGAGCCTAAGCGAGGGGAGGGTTTAATGGGCGTTGTTGCCGACTTGTTGTCGCGTGATTGCAGCAACTACCCTCCCCGCTCGTTCCTCGCGACCCTCCCGTAAAGACGGGAGGGTAAAGTTGTGTAGATGCCAATGCCCGGAAGAAGCGTGCAGTGACCTTGCTTGCAAGTCGTGATGATTTGGGCCCATCACCTGAGGAAACAACCCTGTTTTCCGGTCCTCAGTTGTGTAGGCCAGGACTTGTCCTGGCGAGCCGATTATCGCCAGGATAGACCCCGGTCTACGCAACTTGAACAGGAGGGCGCAGAGGAAACAGAGAAACCCGGATTCGTGAACTCCTTTCTCTCTGCTGCCTCATGTTTAAGCAGACCGGCTTGTGCATGGCACACAAACGGTCGGCATTCAGAAACCAGGCCGTACCGAGCGAAGTGCTGTTCCGGCATCGTCAGCTCACTTCTCTGATCATCCCATTGCCGGAGCGGCGTCGCTGCGATCCTTGTTTCGGCCTACCTGCTTTACGCATACTCCACCAGGTCCTACGATGGCCTCAACCTGTTCATGACACAGCGAAAAATAATTCCTGTAGCCTCTTCGGAAGGAACAATCTTATGCGACGAAATGTTTCAGTGTGGGTTCTGACACTCGTGATCGGAACGATTGTCTGTGTTGGCGAAAAGTCAGCTTCTGCGGCAGACGAATATGACTACGACCTGGTGCATTCTTCTGTCAGCTTCAAATCGCGGCACCTGGGCATCAGCTGGATTCATGGCCGATTCAATGACGTCAGTGGGAAGTTTTCGCTCGACCGCGAGCAGCCCTCAAAGTCGACGTTCAAGCTGACGATCAAAACCGACAGTGTCGATACGGCCAACAAAGCCCGCGACGAGCACCTGCGGCAACCCGACTACTTCGATACCAAGCAGTTTCCCACGATCGAATTCAAAAGCACCAGTACTAAGGTCATCAAGGGCGGTTACGAAGTCACGGGCGACTTCACGATGCACGGCACAACTCAAAAGATCACGATTGTCCTGATGGGGGGTGAGGAACATGACTTCAAGGGAATCAAACGCGTTGCATTCTCGACCGAACTTGCGCTGAAACGCAGTGACTATGGTTTTGACAAGCGGGCCATCGGAGCGATCGGAGACAAGGCTCTGATCATCATCGACTGCGAAGGTGTGCGGAAATAGCAGATGCCCGATCCGCTGTTATATGTGCAGGCCATGGTGTCCGCCGCCTGCGTCAGTGCCCTGTGCTTGCTGGCGATGGTGGCCAAACGGCGAACGGCTGGCGAGGCGTGGCTGAATTCGGCGTGCGTTCCGGGGATTGGTCTCGGTCTCGCGGTCGGCTACTACGTGTTGTCCCTGCACTTGGCATGGCCCCCGGCAAACTCGCTCGACCGGTTCCTGATGATCGTCCTTCCGGTGGCTCTGGGCATCGAACTGCTGGCGGGATTCCCGTGCGTCCCATCCTGGGGCGCATGGTGTCTGCGAATTGGCCTGGCCGCGACGATGCCCCGCATTCTGCTGCACAGTTCCGTTTATTTAAGCGGCTATGACAGCGACTGGCCTGTGTGGCGGACCAACGCGGCAATGGCCGTGTGCGCTGCATTGTTGATGGGCGTCTGGGCTTTGCTGGCCCTGTTGTCTAAACGGTCACCGGGAGTTTCCATTTCATTTGCCCTGTGTCTGACGATTCAATGCGCTGGACTGACCGTGATGATGGCGGGGTACATCAAAGGTGGCGCAGCGGCATTGCCATTGGTTGCCACACTGATGGCAACGACCATCACAGCCCGTTTGATCGCGAAGCGATCCGTTGCGGTGGCAAACTGCTGCACGTTGGCGATCCCTGGAATTGGAGTGGTGGGTTTGTTCGGATTGTTGTTCATCGGGTGCTTCTTTGGTCGGCTCTCCACCGGCACCGCGCTGACCATGCTGCTGGCCCCGCTGTTGTGCTGGCTGACAGAAATACCATTGCTGCGGCACCGGCAGCCATGGCAGGTGGGATCGTTCCGTTTGGTGCTGGTCGCCGTTCCGCTGGCAGTCGTGCTGGGCCTTGCGAAGCGTGATTTCGATCGGGACATGGTTCCGTTGCTGGGAATGGACCTGCGTCCACCATCCGCAATCACGGCGCAGGTGGGTGGAACCCCGTCCGAAATCCAGCCCATCGCATTACGGTAACGTTGCCAGCGGTTATCTCACTTTTTTTGATTCCAGCAAACCGATCACCGCCCAGCAGGTGCCCCAGTAAGTTGCCGTTTCCTGGATCTTGTCCTGTTTGTTTTTCTTTGTCCCTTTGACGGCCCATGATCCATCGGGTTTCTGAGTGCTCACCAGAAAAGTTCGAGCGCGTTCGACAGCCCTGGTGACTTCACTTTCGCGTGAATGCGTTGACAGAGCGTAGAGGACCTGCCCGGTTGCCAGGGCATCGCTTTCCTGATTACGAATCCAGCCCCAGCCGCCATCTTCATTCTGTTCACGAAGAAGGGTGTCAATCGTCTGCCGGGTCCGGGCCGTATCCGAACTGTCGATGAGCTGTACGACCAGCGATTCTGTACTGACGAGGTCGTGATCTGACGTCAGAAATGCCAGCGCCTTTTGTGACTCAGGATCGCCGAGCCCTGCTGCCCCGTCCATCCACCATTGCCCACGTTCAGCGAGCTCTGTGCGACAGCATCGCGCACGGCACGCGGTGCCGGTTCGTCGGCGAAGACCACTGTGCCAGTCCCATAGATCGTCGGCACAATGATCAGAGTCAGGAGTCGAGAACACTTCATTTCAACTGCTCCAAAAGTACAGTAGCGATCGATCTGCCGCGAGTCGCCGATCGGATCATCGTAACAGGATGGAATGCCGATCTCACATCCGTCACGCCATGATAGAGCCGTCAGTGAACAAACACTGAACGATGCCCTGCAGAAGAGTCCTTGAAGTCGCACGATTTGTTCGTGCCACTTGTCTGTTGAACGTGGCCGTACCAGGTAACTGTCGCCATTGGAGCGGTTTGCAGGTTGCCGGAACCGGTTCCGGCTCGTTGAGGGCAGCCGTTCTGTTATTAGAACACATGAAACGCGATTGTGAGTCAGCCAATGTCGCTGGCGTGCCCATTTTGCTTCGACATGCAGATCGGATTCATTGACTGTTGCAGAATTAGTTGGCACACTGTGAATGATGTTGAGCCGCGATACCTCGGCAACAAGAGACAGTGAATGCTGGCGTGTTGTGGCTGTCAATCAGAATTCTTCATGAACTTCGTCACGTTAATTTGTACCGAGGGATTGCCATGAGACGGTCGCGTTTACCGTGCGGTCTGCAGAATGACTGCCGCCACGCTGCACAGCGGCAAAGCAAACACTCGAAACCGGTCGACCGTCAACTCGGTCGCAGGTTTGCGATGGCTGGGTTGTTGCTGACGATCCTGTCGACGTGCGTCGTTTCGTCAAACGCACAATTTGTCAATCGCCGCGTCGCCCGATGGTCAGTCGGGAATCGAGTGTATGGTGGCGCTTGGTATGGAGCTGGTGGCTTCAATCCCTATGGTGGAGGTCAGACAGCTTACGGTAATTCCGTGCGGGCACAGGCTGAACTCACCATGGCACGGGGCAGGGCAGCGCAAAGCCAGTCGATCGCCAATGAGAACAACGAGAAAGCCAGAAAACAATACATTGAAAACAAGGCTCGCTACGAGGAATTACGACGGGAACAGCGTGAGATCATTGAAGCACGCAAGGCGAAGGAACGAGAAGCACAACATCAGCGAGCCATCAATCGAAAACCCAAAAAACCGACGGATTTGTACCCGCGACTTGCCGTCGATCAGTTGGACCGCACAACGGGAGAGATCAACTGGCCAGGATGTCTGAACGGAAAGGACTTCGACGATGACCGCCAGCGGATCGAATCGTCCGTTCAGTTCATCGCTCAGCACGGCCCCGATCAGAGGTCTGCTGGCATCATTGACGCGACTGCCAAACAGATGAAGAAAAATATGAGTAGTGTGATGAAACAGTTTGGCTTCGAAGCCTACTCAGATGCCCGAAAGTTCGTCAGCAGCCTTTCCGTAGAAGGTTACTACGCGATGGAGGAATTATGATGCGTTTGAGTACTTTGATGTGTCTGCCTGTCTACATGATCATCACCGTGGCGCTGCAACCGTATGGGGCTGAGCCATTGTTCGGGCAGGAGAACTCCCGCAATCCACCCGTGATCGCCGCTCTCGTGCAGCACCTGGAAAGTGGATCCTCGGCAGAAAAACTGGATGCCGCCACTCGTCTTGGTCATCTGGGGCCATATGCCAGCCATGCCGTTTCCGGCCTTGCCAAAGCACTCACGTCAGGCGACCCGGCGCTGCAGTATGAAATCCTTGTTGCTTTAGGCCACATCGGGCCATTGGCGACAGAATCGATCGACGAAGTCGCTGCAGTTCTGTCGTCTGACATTCTGCCACTGCGGACTGCGGCACTGGATACATTGCGACAGATTGGCACTGTTCCGCCTGCAGTCGCCGAAGAGGTCGAAGACCTGGCGACAAGTTCGAACGATGCCGTCATGACCGCCGCCGTCCGTTGTCTGGTGACGATGGAGCGTGAAAACAGTGCCGCTGTTGCTGCTGCCGTTCCGGGGCTGGTCAAAGCTTTGGGCAACCAAAGGGCGTCGGTGCGAAATGCTGC
Source organism: Fuerstiella sp. (assembly GCA_029941865.1). Taxonomy (GTDB): domain Bacteria; phylum Planctomycetota; class Planctomycetia; order Planctomycetales; family Planctomycetaceae; genus Fuerstiella. The sequence continues at coordinate 6,243 of JAPYTO010000089.1, forward strand.
CGCCAATGCCCTTGTGGAAATCGGAGAATCAATTGTTCCATCACTCAAGACGCCGTTGGGAAGTGATCAGGCCGTCGTACGGCGGAAATCCTGCGAAGTCGCCGGGCGTCTGGGCGTCGCTGCCTCAGGACTCGTCCCGCTATTGGTTGCTCGGCTGAGTGATGAAAACAAACTCGTTGTACGATCTGCCGCCTCCGCGTTAGGAGAAGTTGGTAGTAATGCCGAATTGGTGTTGCCCAAACTGCAGCCGTTGCTGGTTGATGATTCTGCTTCCGTTCGTGCAATTGCGCTGTCCGCTCTTGCGGAGTTTGGACCGCTTGCACAGAAGACGATCCCTGCCGTTTGCGGGATGGTAAACGACGACAGCACAATCGTCAGGGCGGCCGCAGCCCGCGCCCTGGGACAAATTGGCGAAGGCAGCGAAGAGGCCGTGCATGCGCTGATGGATGCCATTGATGATCCACACGGCGGCGTGACGATTCAGGCCGCGAATTCGCTTTCACAGTTGGGAGCGACAGGTGTTCCTGCGCTGATTCGTTTGCTCGATAAACCCCATTACCGTGATCTGGCCGTGACTGTGCTGGGAGAGATCGGTCCAGCGGCTAAGACTGCCGTTCCCGCGCTGGTGGCCCTGCTGAAAAGCGACAACGAACAGCTTCGCCGGGAATCTTTCATTGCTTTGGCAACCATCGGTCCTGAGGCCACTGCCGCCGTGCCGGCACTGTTGAAAATCCTGCGGGATCCGGAAGCGGGTTCCTCCCGCGGTGGAGCGGCCTATGTCCTGGGGCACATCGGTGAGCAGACCAGCATCCCGGTGCTCAAGAAAATCCTGAGCGGCGCAGGGAATACCGAAGCGAAGGTCCTGCGCGCCGCGGCATGGGCTCTGGTGATGTTGCAGCCGGATAACTCCGCAAATGCTCCGATCGTCCTGCCTTACCTGACGGAGGCACTGTCCTCAGAAGTTCCCCTGGCTCGCAAGGAAGCACTGGCGGCCATTGGTCAGCTTGGGGCTGGCGGTCAACCCGCCAGCGATGCATTGCTGGCACTTGCTAAAAACGATCCGGAAATGACCGTTCGCAGTGAAGCACTGCACGCCCTGGCGTTACTGCCGGACATCTCGGATGAAGTTCTGCCAATTGCCATCGTCGCCATGGACAACCACGATCCTCAGGTCCGAAACTCTGCACGGTTTCTGCTGGGAAAGATGGGCGCCAGCGCCAGCGTGGCCGCTGCAAAACTGAAACGCGGCACGCGCGAAGGTGCGGCTATGGACAGAATCGTGGCGGCATGGGCGCTCGCGCGAGTCGCCCCGTCTGATGAACACAACCGGTTGGCCGTGCCATTCATGCTGCAGGCCCTGCCGGATCACGACCCCCGCGTTCGAGCGGAAGCCGCTCATACGCTTGGTCTCATCGGCATCTCTCGCCCTGAAGTGATCGACGCCCTCAGGATCGCCGCGTCCGACCAGGATAAGAACGTGGCCAATGCTGCGAAAACAGCTCTGGAACAGCTGAATTAGCAGGCGAAAGTTCATTATTCAAAGGACTTCAACACTTCCTCCGCAGTGCGGAAACGTCGTGCATGGAGTCCCGGCAATGGCCGAGTCGATCCTGCATATGAATCCCGGGACTGACGTCCACTGCTCGCTGAAACATCGGCGAGCCGGGCACGTCAGTGCCCGGATTTGTTTCGTCCTGAGAATATCCCGTAGCGCTGTTGTCCCGACAACGGTCAGCCCGAGCGTGCTCTCAGAATTGACCGATAATCTGACCATCATTTCGGGAAGATAGTTTTTGCAGAATTCCCATGTCGTGACCGGTGTTGTTATTGCTTTCGATTCTCTCATGAATTGCACGGGCCGAACCGTCGCACAGGAGAAAGTGGACGATGCCGTTCGCGTGGCGGCTGGAATAGCCTGTATCGCTGCGGTTGATCGGGGAGGCGAAGCTGCCATCCGCCAGGACATCGCTTTCCTGATAGTTTGAACGTGGCCCCGGCCACAAGGCTGCCTTGCCCAGAATCGATCGTTCTCCAACCATGAGGGTGTTTGACGTCCCGTCAATACAATCTCGGATGCGGATCGTTCTGTTCATCGCAAAAATGCCATTGTCTCTCGGTGAAGCGGAGAGTCCGAAACGACCGACGCCGGTTAGCGGAGTTGTTGGCTGTCCCGGCCAGAATGTCGACGAATCGGACCAGCGAGGAATTGGTGTAGAGCCAAAATTCCCCACGTAGTTTGAAGTACCCCAGTCGCCACGAAACGGATTTGTGTCCGTGACTGAATCCAGTGGACATCGGTATGCGTCCAGACGCGTCTTCAGCAGTCCGGTATCCTTATCCAGTGATGTGTAGACGCCGTTCCTCGTATCAAGAAGGTTGTACAGCGGCGCTTGATCAATATAGGGCAGAATCGAAGACTGCCATCCTGTGGTTGCATAGCCTGCTCCATCTGGCTCACGGGTGTTCCATGCTGGCGGGAAACCGCCGTAAACGTCGTGATAGTTGTGGAGGGCCAGCCCCAACCGCTTCAGGTTGTTCATACAGATCGTGTCGCGCGCATCACGGCGAGCCGACTGCATCGCCGGTACCAGTAAGCTCGTGCAGACAGAACAAATCGCCGCTACGGTCAGCGTTTCGATGATTGTGAATCCACGTTTACGGAAGCGAGGCATGTCTGTTCTGGACGCCTTCCTGGACGTTGGACGCGGATCGACAACTTTGGCTCGTTGTTCAGATGAAGGTGATGTCATGAGCATAGAATCCTGTCAATGGAATTGACGACGAAAATGGATCAGGCAGTGTCTTCGTTTGAGCGTTCGCTTGCGGTCTCACCAATGCCTGCCTTTCTGCACACGCCAGAAACGTCAGGTGTGAGTGTAGTCCGAGACGAATCCTTTCTATTGGGTCAGCGGCTCATTGGCAGGCATCGCGTGCAGCCGCCAGTTACCGTTGAACCTGTACAGAACCATCGAGCCTTTGCTGCCAGGAACGGTGTGGCTGCCGATCGATGCGGATGTCAGTTGGCGGTACAGGTTGCGGTGCTGTTTTCCACCGTCAAAGAACCGCCAATTGCCTTCGACCAGTTCGAATTTCAGAATCCGCCCGGACTTCTGTTTGTCGATCGCAGGCAGAGTGATATCGGTCGTAGCACCGGAATTACGATTGTCTGCAGCAGCGGCAGCTGTCAGGTCGCGAATCATGGCTTCGGCCATTTTGGGCTGAGATTTCAGCCGCGACAGCAGTCGTTGCATGTTGTCGGCCTGCGCCAGATTGGCGAGTTCCGGGAGTGGGTAAACACTGCGAACAAACTCTTCCTGTTTGCCACTGTCGAGCAATGCTGCAGCCTGAGTCAGCATTCGTTTGAGATCAGACCCAAGTCCGTGGATCGGTCCGGATGGTCTGTCCGTCGCAGCAGGAATGTAGCCCGGCTTCGTGGCCGGAATCAATTCGACTGGTTTTTTGATGTAGGTGATTTCCACCAACGTCTGATTTCGATCGTATGTGCGTTTTCCAGACAGCGCCGCCCGTATCGCAGCCTTCAGGTCTTTGACTTCAGCCACCGAAAGGATCGGAGGTGGCTCCGGATTTCGCCGTCCAAGACCTGTCCGAGATTGTCGGGATTCGAATGCTCGCCGACTTGCGAAGGAGCCGGGAAGAAAGTCATACATCAGTAACTGAAACTGTTTCCTGTCCAGCATGGAAATCGCTTCGTGCAAATCGGCTTCCAACGCTGCTTTTGGCGTCTCTTCGACGACCTGCTGTCTGCCCTGAAGTCGTTGTTGTGCAAAGCCGCCCGTACTGCAGATTACCAGTGCCAACATCGTCAACGATGTCGTCGTCCTGTTCTTCATGATGTATCCCCGTTGAGAAGTTGACTACTGTTTCATTCTCCTGACGTGAGTGTCTCTGCAGCGGCCGCCGGAAAGTCGAAAAGTTCAGCTGGTGGGACGCAAAGAAATGACACCTGGCGTCGATTACCGTTTGTTGTCCTGACTCTGAAGCGAAAATCAGGTCCCGGCAACAGGTGGCATCGCTAAGGTCCACGGCGGCTCCCGCTCTGGCTGCATGCTATCCTCTTTGCCGGGAAAACAAAGTTGGCATGCGTTCCTGACGCCTTTCGTCCCCCGTCTGTGTTTGCGGTGTTGACGCAGACAGGCCTGAATACTGTCCCGCAAGTCGTAATACGACGCACTGGCTGCAATCGATTTCTCGATGATTAATGTATGGACGTTAGCCGTGTCAAAGACGCCGTACATCTGGCCGTCGGCCAGCGCGAAGCAATCAGGTCCCGTCAGTCATCGCAGTTTTCGGCTTCGGAAATTCAGCGGTGAGGGATTAGTTTGTACCAGACCACAGAATCATCAGCAGGCGGCTGACAGGATTTGCGGCCAGACGTGTACAGCCAATTCGCCTCATGTGCCGCGACAACCATCAAGCCAGACGGTCGGCGGCCACATGATACTGAGGGTCTTCTGACACATTGATTTCCACAAGGTCACCAGCGTTGTTTAGTAATCGCCGACATTCGGGGCTCAGATGGGTCAGGTGCAGTCGCTTGCTTTGACTCTCGTACTTTTCGGCCAACGCATTGATCGCTTCCAGTCCGGACTGGTCGTAGACGCGAGTGTAATAGAAGTCGATCACGACGTCATCGGTATCGTTCTTGACGTCAAACATGTCTCGGAAGGAAGTCACGGATGCAAAGAACAACGGGCCGTGCAGCTGGTAGATCTTACTGCCAAATTCGTTGTGTTTGATATCGGCACCAATATGAGTCGCATGCTGCCATGCGAAAACCAGGGCTGACACAACCACACCCAGAATGACGGCAGTTGCAAGGTCGTGCATCAACACCGTATAGCCGGCCACCAGTACCATGACCAGCATGTCACTGGTTGGCATGTGGCGGAACATCCTGATGGAGGCCCACTCAAAGGTTCCGACGACGACCATGAACATCACGCCGACCAGGGCGGCCATTGAGATCATTTCAATGAGCGGTGCCAGAAACAGTACGAACATCAACAGGCAGACCGCCGCTGTAATTCCGGAAAGTCGGCCTCGACCGCCCGAATTCACGTTGATCAGAGACTGGCCAATCATGGCACACCCACCCATACCGCCGAACAGGCCGCAGGTCAGATTCGCAATTCCCTGGCCAATGCATTCGCGATTACCCTTACCTCGCGTCTGAGTGATGTCGTCAATCAGAGTAAGCGTCATCAGTGATTCAATCAGCCCCACGCCACACAGAATGATGGCATACGGAAGGATGATTCTGAGTGACTCCAGATTCAGAGGAATCATGTCGTATTCCAGAAAAAACGGTATCGGCAGTCCTCCGCTGATTCCCATACTTTCGGCAACTGCGGCCGCACCATCGACGACAGCTGTTGTATCCCCCGTTGCTGCGGCAGCTGTGTTCATCGTCAACATGTCGCCCACGGTCGCCAACGCCGTTCCTTCACCTGGCATATCAACCGAATGATTGATGGCAATCGAAATCATTGTTACCGTCAGAATCGCAACCAGCGACGCCGGGACGGCCTGTGTGAATTTCGGCAGCAACCAGATGATGGCCATGGTCAGTCCGACCAGCATCAACATCAATCCCAGTGGCTGGCCCTGAAGAAACACCAAATCTCCGGATGCCGACAACGTCTTGAAGCTGCCAAGTTGCGCCAGTCCAATCACGATGGCCAGACCATTCACGAATCCCAGCATCACTGGATGAGGGACCATGCGGATCAGTTTGCCCAGGCGGGCAAGGCCAATCACGATCTGAAACAGCCCGCACAGAATCACGGTCGGAAACAGATATTCGACGCCGTGCTCAGCAACAAGAGCGACAATGACAACCGCCATCGCGCCTGTGGCCCCTGAAATCATGCCGGGGCGGCCTCCCAGAATCGCACCGATAAGACCGATGAAGAAGGCCGAATAAAGTCCGATCAGCGGAGAAACGCCGGCTACGAACGAAAACGCGATGGCTTCAGGAACCAGTGCCAACGCGACGGTGAGGCCGGAAAGAACATCGTTGCGAATTGACGTTGAGCGTTGTCGAAAATAATTCAGCATGTTGTTTTCTAAAAGACGAATCTCTACCGCTGGGCGCGGTGCCACGCAGCTGTAGCCAGGAACTAAGAAATGGTGCCGCGTCGATGGGGCAAGCCACATCACCGAGGATCTGGGCGTTCTGAAGGGAGCACTGTGCTGAAAGGCCCGCACAGTTCCGGTCCCGGGGGCAGTGAGATGCCTCGCAATGTCGGGGAACTTCGCCACAGAAGGAGCTGGACTATAGGCCGCGATTGGATATGGCAAAAGAACTTTCTCAGTAGATTGCCGAATGTAAGACTTGGGTCTCAGTGTTCCGGGAGCCATGAAAAACGTTTGACATTGCCGCAAACCGTGATGGAGCAATCGGATTTGTAATACGTTGTCATGGGTGGCTAGAATATGCAGGCCCGCATGAAGACGAACGTTCTGTACCATTTCCCCCTGCTGACCATCTTCCTGCACGTACTCTCAGTATGTCACCACGGCTGAATTACATCGCTGTATTACTGTGTGCGCTGACTTGTCTTAGTCCGAGTGCAATCGGACGGGACCTGGCGGCGATACAGCGTGTTTCTGTGCAGCCGTCCGCGATAGAGATTTCGGGGCAGGATCGTCAGCAACAACTCGTTGTGACAGGCATTCGTGTTGACGGATCGCAGATCGATCTGACTCATGTCGCTGCGATAAAGCTGCTGGATCCGTCGCTTGCCTCCGTTGACGCGGCACTGCTGAGTGGACTGCAGGAAGGTGAAACGCAGATCCGAATCGAGGCTGGTAATTCAGTTGCCACGATACCGCTCAGAGTTTCGAACTTCAGCAACTACCCGCCGATTCATTTTGAGGGTGACGTACTGCCATTGTTTTCCAAGCTCGGCTGTAACAGCGGTGGCTGTCATGGAAAACAATCCGGACAGAACGGTTTTCGGCTGAGCGTGTTTGGTTCTGACCCACGCGCGGACTTTGACGCATTGGTCAGAGAAGGTCGTGGACGCCGCGTCTTTCCTGGTGCCATTGAACGCAGTCTGATCTATTCCAAGGCTGTCGGAATTTCCGCTCATGGTGGAGGGCAGCGGATGTCGGCCGATTCGCAGGATGCGCAGTTACTTCGTGAGTGGATCAGACAGGGAATGCCGTGGGGCAGCGAACAGGCTGCCAGGGTGGCAAAGATCACTGTGCAGCCCCGGTTGAGAGTCATGTTGCCACGGTCTCAGCAGCAGCTGCGTGTTGTTGCGACATACAGCGATGGACGAACTCGTGACGTAACGCGAGCGGCATCATATTCCAGCAACGAAGCTGTGATCTCAGACTGCGACAGCAGGGGCATCATCCAAACAGGCAAGGTGGCAGGTGAAGCCGCCATCACGATCAGCTATATGGGATTTGTGGATGTCAGCCGAATCGTGATTCCACAGCCCGGCGCCACCGTGCCGGTGCGTCCGTCGTGGTTCACGAGTGTGAATATGATCGATGATCTTGTCTGGAACAAATGGCAGCAGTTGCGCATTGCCCCGTCCGAATTGTGTGACGATGCGACGTTTCTCCGTCGCGTGATGGTGAAGACCAGCGGAACTCTGCCTGGCGTTGAACAGGTGCGAACGTTCACTGCCGACTCATCTCCCGACAAACGGGCAGAGGTCATTGAACGCGCACTCGCGTCCAGAGAATTTACCAACTATTGGACTCAGCGATGGTCCGACATTCTGATGGTGAATTCGAAGTCTATTGGTGGGCGCGGCGCTTATGTGTTTCACCAGTGGATCCGTCAGCAGATCCGGACGAATCGTCCGTACAACGAATGGGTGTACGACATCATCGTGGCCAGTGGTAATTCCGGTCAGGTCGGACCGGCCAACTTCTATCGCGGTCAGCGCACCCCTGAAGACGTGACCAGAACGATTTCGCAGGCATTCCTCGGCATCCGCATGGACTGCACACAATGTCATCACCATCCCTTCGAAAAATGGGGCCAGGACGACTTTTACGGTCTGGCCGGATACTTCAATGGCATGACGCGGCAGAAACTCGACGACAATCGCGATCTCATTTATCACCCCGGACACAAGCCGATTTCCGTGCCCGTGGTTAATCGACTCGTGCAGACCCGTCCGCTGGATGGCGTTCCGACACCTGCTGACGACCGAACGGATCCACGACCTGAGTTGGCGAAGTGGGTGACCTCGCCGAAGAACCCCTTTTTCTCAAGGCTGGTCGCGAACCGCTTATGGAAGCACCTGATGGGGCGAGGACTGGTTGAACCCGAAGACGATCTGCGTGAGACGAATCCGCCGACAAACCCGGAGTTGCTCAACCATCTGGCTGAAACGCTGAAGGCAAGCGACTTTGACCTGAAAGCATTGATGCGACATATTCTGTCCAGCCATGCCTTTCAGCTTTCCAGCCAGTCAACCGGTACCAATTACAGCGACGACCAGACGTTCAGCCATTATCTCGTCCGGCGATTACCGGCGGAAGTCATGCTGGATGCAATCTGTCAGGTGACTGGAGTTCCGGAGTCATATCCAGGACATCCCCCTGGCGCTCGCGCAATCGAACTCTGGGACAACCAGCTGCCGTCTTACTTTCTCGACACATTCGGCCGCAGCCTGAGGGAATCACCGTGCGAGTGTGGCAGCAGTGGCGAGCCCACGATGGCCCAGGCACTGCACCTGCTGAACGCTCCTGAGATCGAAGCAAAAATACAGAACGACCAGGGGCTGGTGTCTGTATTGAGCAAATCAGATGATGACGTTGGTGAGTTGATTGAGCATATTGCGTTGGTAACGGTCAATCGATTGCCAACGGCGAGAGAGAGAAAGACGGGAACACGGCTGTTGCAGAACGCGTCGCGTCGTCAGGGGCTGGAAGATTTTCTGTGGGTGATGATGAATTCGTATGACTTCCTGTTCGTAAAGTGATGGGCGTTGGTCTGTGACGTCCGAAAGTCTGTGTGCCACTGGTAGGGCCAGCGGCACACAAGACAACGTATGCTGGACGACTGAATTATGAGAATGCATTCGAAGACAAACCGTCGTGACTTCATTCGCATGGGGTCGATTGCCGGACTGGGCATGGCTGACATCATGCGTATGCAGCAGCTTTCTGCGGCCGATAACGGTGACCGCAGCGACGTAAACTGCATCTTCATATTTATCGTCGGCGGCATGCCGCAGCAGGATATGTGGGACCTGAAACCCGATGCTCCGCCGGAAATTCGTGGCGACTTTCGAAATATCAGCACTAACGTCCCGGGCATTCAGATTTCAGACGTTCTGCCCGGGTGTGCCACCGTCGCGGACAGGATGGCGATCCTGCGCAGTCTGACGCACGATGATTCTGACCATGGTCGTGGTTTCCACATCATGATGTCAGGTAAGAAGCCAGGCGCCGGCGATTTTAACGGCAATCAAAATAATAATCAGCATCCCTGCATTGGCTCCATGGTTTCACATCTGGGCCGTCCCAGCGTGCTGCCGCCGTACATCTCAGTCCCCAATTTTCTGAACAGCGGCGGGCCGTCGTTTCTCGGCCCATCGCATGGCCCCTTCGTGATTGATGCGGACCCGGCAGCACCGGATTTTTCTGTGCGCGACATCGCCCTGCCAGCCGACGTCGCGACTCAGCGTGGACGACTGCGGCAACAGGCTCTGCAGCAGATCAATCAGTTTGAACAGAGTGCCGAACGAATCGGCAGGCAGGTGAGGTCATTCGATACGTTCTACAACAAGGCCTACAACCTGATGGCTTCCAGGGAAGCTCGCGAGGCCTTCGATATAGGCAGGGAACCGGAAAAAATTCGCGATGCCTACGGCATGACCAGTATTGGGCAGTGCAGTCTGTTGGCTCGCCGTATGGTCGAAGCCGGCTGTCGGTTTGTTGCTGTCGAGAACGGACACTGGGACACACACCGGAAGAACACGTACAGTCTGCGTGACTTGCTGTGTCCTGCCTTCGATCAGGCGATCCCCGCGTTATTGAATGACCTGCAGGATCGAGGCATGCTGGAAAAGACTCTCGTTGTGGTTACGACGGAATTCGGACGCACACCTCGGATCAACGATCTGGCGGGACGTGACCACTGGCCGAATGCGTTCTCGATTGTAATGGCCGGTGGCGGTGTGAAGGGCGGCCAGGTCATCGGTGCGACGGATAAGCAGGCCGCCGAAGTCACGGACCGTCCCATATCTCCGGAGGATATGGTCGCCACAGTGCTCTATGCGCTCGGAATCGACCACACAAAAATACTTCACACGCCACTGGGAAGGCCGGTCCCGATTGCCGACGGCGGCAAAGTTGTTCACGAACTGTTTACTTGAAGGTGTCAGGACTGGCGGGAATGCGCTGCGTGCGTTTTCGGACGATTGTTCCGGTCACAACTTCGCCACTGAAATCATGTTCAATCCTCGTTTATTCAATTCGGTGACGGTACTCGTGAGCCTGGTGTTTGGCCATTCCGCGATGGGGCAGCCCGTACCGACAAAGCTGCCGGACAGCGTGCATCTGTTTCCTGCCGGTGCGCAGCAGGGCACGACCGTAAGAGTGCACATTGGCGTTGAACAGGCACCGCCGCGTACAAATTTCTTTATTCGCGGCGACGGCGTCGTTGGGGATAGTGTTCTTGTGACTGAGGTCCTTGACGCCGGTCAGCCCTCACCTCGGCGGGCACCCACCGAAGTTCCGATTCACTACCCGAGACAATGGGCGGGCGAAGTGACAGTTGCTGCGGATGCCCCCGTCGGAACCGCTTACTGGGATATCTTCTGTGCGTCCGGGGGCAGTTCGGGCAGTCTGCCGTTCGTTGTGGGCAGCCTGCCGGAGTTCATCGAAACGGAATCGAACTCAACGCCGCAATCTGCTGAATCGATCGAACTACCGGTGACGCTCAACGGTCAGATTCATGGTGAACGAGATCTTGACTACTTTCGTTTTGCGTTACAGGCGGGCCAGGTTGTGTACTGCGAAGTGCTGGCGCGACGCCTTGGGTCGCGTCTGGAACCGACCGTCTCACTGCTTGACAGCGACGGCCATGCGGTCTCGTACCAGGAAGACAGCCTTGGCGATGATCCTTTGGTGGCCTTCAAGGCGCCGTCAGACGGAGCTTATCTGCTGCAGGTCGGAAATGTTTCCGTGCACGGCAGCCCGGCTCATGTTTATCGAATTAACATGACAACGGCACCGGTTGCATCGTACGCCTACCCGGTTGGCGCGCCCGCAGGCGCGTCTGCGAAGTTCTTCTTCTATGCCATGTCCGGAGACGGTGATGTTCTGGTTGTTGAGCGTGAACTGACACTGCCGGCTGATGCTGGCGATGTGTTCCAATACAGCGATCCCCTGCTGGCGAATACCGTGCCGTTGCGAGTGCTTCCGGCCGGTGCGAAAACCATCGAGACACGTGCGCGTCTCGATGTTGCGGAACTGCCGATCGCCGTTGGCGAGGTGTCCAACGGAAGATTGTCACCGTTGTTACCGGACGTTTATGTGCTGGATGTTCAGCGCCAGGAACCTCTGAACATACGCGTTATCGCTTCGGCCTCAGTGAGTGCTGCTTCGCTGATTCTGATGGAGATTGCGGATCCAACTGGTAAACCTGTGGGGCGTGCGAAGGTTGCGTTCACAGCGGACGCTGTCAAAGCCTCACACTATCTGGCCAATCCGAAGGTTGGAAACTACACGATCACTCTGAAGAGCGTGGGTGGTCTGGCAGCGGTTCACCGAGTTGCCGGATACCAGCTTGAAGTGCTGCCCGCCAGATTCGACTTCCGCCTGACAGCAGGCCGTGACTGTCTGAGCGTGACTCAGGGCAGTTCCCTCGAGATTCCGGTCAAGGCGAATCGTGCGGGAGGGTTCAAGGGAGAGATTCGCCTTAATGTCGAGGGTCTTCCGGAAGGCGTGACCGTCGAAGACGACGTGATTGCCGAAGGCAAAAACGACGTTAAGCTGAAGTTCACGATTCCCGATACGCTGGCGAGCACTCGCTATGAGATTCGGCTTGCGGGGGTTGCGGCGATCGTGGATGAAGAGGTTTCTCGACCGGTTCAGGTGCAGCATCGCGGCCATGACAGCTTCGGGCGCAGTGTCCATGGTGTGTGGCGGGACGTCATTGCACTTGCGGTACGGCACAAACCCGTGTTCCGTTTACATTGTGAAGAGGCCTATCAATACGCTCACCGTGGCACGATTTACCCTTACACAATGACACTCGAGCGATTGGGAGAATTCAAGGAGCCGGTTGTCATCCAGCGCGGCGACCGGCAGAATCGTGATCTCGACGGGATCGAGTTCGTGCAAACCACGGTTGGCATTGAACAGGCGAGTTTCTCGATGCCCATCTTTTTGCCCGAGACGATGCATATCAATATCCAGAGCCAGTCCCAGCTTTACACCCAGGCCTATGCATCGTTCACCGATTCACACGGTCAGAAGCAACACGCGCTGTTCGTCTCGGAAAAACGAAACATGCTGCGGACGCTGCCAACCGTCGTCAAGCTGTCTGCCGACGGCACTGCACTCGCTGGCAAACCCGGCGACGTTGTTTCTGTTCGTTTTGAACTTGAGCGTACCAGCAATATGCAGAACGCCATGCGACTGGAACTGGTGCAGAATATCGCGGAAGGATTCGACGTGCCGGTTCAACAGTTCACCCGCGGACAAGTACTCATTGACGTCCCGATTACGATTCCGGATGAGATGACATCAGGTGACTACCAACTTACGTTTAAGGCGTCGGGGGCCCTGGACGCAAAGCCGGATCAGACAGCGATTACATCGGCGACAGTGACGCTGCACGTAGAGTAGAAGGGCAGGGCAGTTGTCGGGTCCCTTTATGGGTCGCACTTGAGAACCTCGTCCCGGACTTCACACAGCTCCGTTGCGAAGGCTGGGGTCGAGTGACGTCTGAATAGGGCGGCTGTTGTTCGAAGGGCACAGCTATTGGGCGATGGGCGAGTTCATTTCAAACCACACGATCATCCACAGGCCGCTGACAAGATTTGCCGCCAGAAGTGAGTAGCCAATTTGCCACATGTGCCTGATGAGTGGCGGCTGCAGGCGAAGATATATCGCCGATGCAATTAACGGTGTGATCAGCAGGCATTCAGAGACACCGGAAAAGAAACCACCAGCACAGCCCAGCACGACGGCGGCCAGGACGATGTCGTTAATGCGTGGCACTTGATGATGAGTTGACGTTTTCTGAAACGCCACGACGCTCCGGACGGCGGTGGTGGTGGCCACACGGCCAATGATCCAGGCGGCACTCAGGCCGACAACTGAGACGAAATCAATTCCGCCGGCCAGCAGTAAGACCGCGCTGGGGAGTGTAAGTCCGATAATTCCCGTCACCTGTGCGATGAAGGTTCTCTGCCAGCCCGCCGCCGACATTGCGAACCCTGCTACTGCGAAAAACACACACGCGATGAGGGCCGCCCGGACCTTCTCAGAACCGAACCAAAACGCCGCGCTGCCGAACAGCACGGCCGTCAGTAGCAGCAATTCCAGCGTCAGCAGTGCTGACGGGGTTGAAAGTCGGGCCCGTTCGCCTCGACGTCCAGACAGCACCATCAACGGTTCGTTGGCGACAAAGCCAGCGATCGTGGCTATGGTCGCCAGCACCGCGACGGTATTCAGGCCGCCAATGGCCAATGCCACGACAAGCGGAACACCAACGATTGCGTATGCTCCGTGTTCCTTAGGATGCAGGCGGACCGGAGCCGTTGCTCCGACTGCCTGAATCGTTGCCCCACTCATTTCCTGTCTCCTGAGTTGCCCCGCATATTTCGATTATGGAGTTGCGAGCGAAACCTTCACGTTGGGGGACGTTGCCCAATGCGCAGGCAGCGTCGGTTTGGTGTCCCTGAGGATCTCCGCGATTGCCGTTCGATCTGACTCGGAAAGATGATTGAATTTCTCGGACTGATCTTCACCAGAGAGAATATTCCCTAACTGCAGCCATACGTAGTCGTGCATGGGTTTGGGAAGTTTGTTAAATGATTCTGAATAGATCAGATAGCTGCACGGATACCTGAACATTCTCTGTGTCAGATCGAAATCCCGCAGGCTGCGTCCCTGGCTGTCGCGTTCTCCGTTCCTGGTGAAGACATCAGCGTAGCCTGACGTGCCTTTGACGGGTGATGTCAGTGGGGCTTCGTCGACCATCAGTATTGCTTCGATCAGATCGTCGCCGGCGTTTGCTATGCGTCGAATCGTGCTGTCAAGCCGATTGTCTTCTCCGTAGTCCAGGATTCCGTTCATAGTCTTTTCGTAGTGCAGAGCCTGACGCGTTGCAAAGTTGGCCTTCGTCAGACAGTTGTGCACCAACGTTTGATGTTCCATCACCATCAGAGCCACAATGTCGCTGTGTGGCGAAATGTACCTGTCGACATTAAAGCGATCCTGCAGGTCCAGCACGTTTTGGCCTGCAGAATTTTCAACCGGTTCTTCGACTCGTTTCGTGCGGACGATCAGATTGCCCACGTGAGACTGATTGCCGTGCGTCCCTGTCACGTACCAGCCGCCCCAGCGTTCCTTGATCGGTGTCGTATGATCAACCGTGCGGCTGCCAGCCGAAAACATCGGCTGGCCTCCTGCATCGACATACAGTGATCGCACAACATGTCCAGGCACTCCCTGTGTACGCGAAGAGGCGTGACAGACGATGCAGTTGTCGTTTCGCCGGTCAAATCCTGGCGTTTCTGTCTGCTCCTGGTTCAGCGTGTAGAACACAGAACCCAACTGCGGATCGACTGCGGATATTTCGAGCACATCACCTGACTGGCAGTAGCCTACGTAGATATCATCCCCGAAGTAGATTGCTCGAGGTGTGCGCGGAGTAATGCGACGGAGTTGAAGGCTCGTCTTGGAGAAGACCAGCATCTGGGACTCTATCGGAACATTCAGAGCGTTCAGCAATGATTTCAGATAACCCTGATCACTTTCATAGGTGAAGGTCTGGGTTCCGGAGTCCAGGCTTTCCTGAAGTCTGGAGATGCAGTTGTCCGGAGTGCTTTCTCGATAACTGATTGGCGGCTTGTCGAACTCGTCCGCGGCTCGCGTGATGGGACACTGGGCGGTCGTGAGTATCAGCAGCGTTGTTGCCGTCGTCAGGAATCGGAGCGTGTCCGTTCGTCGCATAATTGTCTCCTGTGAGACTCTTCGGTTCAGGTTTCGTGATGGTTTCAAGAATAACTGTTGAAATATACACGTCAAGGTATATAATTCGTTTCGCCGTCCGAAAAGGAACATTTATGCTCTCAAAAACAGCGGATTACGCCCTTCGCACTGTGGCTTGTCTTGCGCGCGACACAGGTGAACCTGCCCGTGCCGACGCGCTTGCCGGGCAGACTCAGGTGCCGCGTCGATATCTCAACAAGGTTCTGAAGGACCTTGTGCAGGCTGAGCTTGTGCATTCGCGGCCTGGTCCCGGTGGCGGTTATTCACTGGCTGTCTCGGCGGACGAAATTACGATTCTGGATGTTGTCAATGCGGTCGCTCCATTGGAGCGAATTCGTCACTGCCCGCTGGGATTACCGTCGCACACCAACCTTTGTCCCGTGCACAAGGAACTGGACAAAGCGTACGCGGCTACCGAAGAAGCATTTTCAAGAGTGACGATGGGGCAGTTGCTCAGATCCGACAGTCGAACCATTCCGCTGTGTGACGTCTCAGTTCAATGTGCTGCAGCACAGTCTTCAGCCTGAGCGTGTCTTTCAGGCCCGGCCCTCACGTACCCCAACTGCAAACGAACAGGAATAACACGATGATCCACAAGTGGTTCAGGACAACAGTTCTGGTCTCAGGCGCGTTTTTCCTCACAGCACCGCTGTGGGCACAATCATCGGAAAGCGAATCGGACAATCCGGATGTTAAGGGCGACGTGCCTGAAGCATCTTCCTCTGTTGGCGAAGATCGTGTTACGGTCGAGGTTGCCCGCGATCGTGCAAAGCTGATGCACAGGATCTACACGGCCACTTTGGATGTGATACACGAGCGATATTTTCACGGCGACCGAGCGATGGTTCCGGCTCGTGCCCTGGAAGATGTCTTTTACGAGATGCAACGGCAGTCAGGTGTCCAGGCTCGGTGGATCGCGGTGAACGTGAAACCAATGAGCGTCGACCACGAAGCGGAAAGCGAATTCGAAAAAAGGGCCGCGAAAGAGATTGCTGCCGGAAAGTTGCACGCAGAAGTTGTTGACGGTGGATACTATCGCCGAGCGGGAGCCATCCCGCTCACCAGCGGGTGCATCAGTTGCCACGATGGTTTTTTTCGAAAGCCGTCGACAAAACCAAAATTCGCCGCTCTGGTCATCAGCGTGCCGATTCACACCGATTCTTCGGGCGAAAAGTAAGAACCACCGCAGTGCCGGTGGCATGAGAACGGGCCGCAATCCAAGCTCGACGCGCAAGCGAGTGAGTCTCGCGCGTTTGAGAAACCGCGGGACTCATCATCGCCAGTTCGGGTATCGCCGGAAGTTGCTCTAAAACGTCAGTGTTGTCTGGACGTATAGTTGTGAAGCATCCGGGCGGGCGAAGGCACTGTTGTTCACAGCGTCGCCGTAGAAGAACCAGAAGTAGCCCAGTTGCACGTTCACATTTTTTGAGACCGCGTAGGTGCCGACGAGATCGACTTCCGTGCCCAGGTCGTTTTCTCCCGGACCCATCACAAAGGGAGCGCCTGCGATGTTGTACATTCTGTCGGCACTTTTCGCGGCCCGGAATGCGTGCCACGCGGCCAGCAATGTCAGCTTCTCAGTCGGCTTAACCGTGCCGCTGACTCCAAAGTCCAGCAGGTTCTGACCGGAGAAGGTGTCGATGAGTCCCCAGTATGCATGGCCCAGCGGATACAACGAGTAAAACGTATTGATTTCGCCATCTGTCGGGTCGTTGTCACCCGTTCCATAGTAAAAGATGCCGTTGATCGTCGGTGACCATGTCGCTGAATTAAACGTGTAACCAGCCAGGGCTGAGACGAAGCCCGCATTCACTTTCTGATCGACACCGGTCAGGAAGTCGTCCTGGCCGAATTGCCAGGCTCCTTCGACATCCCATTTCCATGTGCCGACGGTTTCGCAACACTCCCTGACAGGACGACTCCCGGCGAATCGTGCTCCGATCGTGTGACGATTTCCGTCCATCCGGTCGACCCGACGAACGTCTTCCCGGGACCACAACCAATACAGGTCCAGCGTGCGGTTCTGCATGCCCTTGTAGGTCGAATAAATCCCGGTAACCGTGCGACTCGAATCCCGATAGTCAAAGGTCACAGGGCGAAAGGGTGCTCCGGCTGCGGCGTTCACACTGTGCATGTGGAATGCTTCGATATTCCAGTCGTCGGCGGAATACATCAGCTTGTGACCTTCGAAGTTTCGGTAAGTGTTCGACCATCCCAGCGGCGACAGCAGGTGCTGCGAACCATACTTCAGAAACTGACGACCGTACCGGTACTTCAGGCTTCCGCCACCTTCGACGTCAGCGAGTTTAATACCGACGTAGGCCCTCAGCAGATCGGAACGGTTTTCGTCAATTCCCAGTGGAAACAGGGGAGGGTCGTAGCCAAAAGCGGAGGCGTCAATCCCCTGAGCGTACACCTCAACAAGGTCGTCGTAGCCGACCTTCAGGAACGGTGTGAAACGCCACAGTTGGTAGTCAGATTCCGCCGGACCGCCAGGTCGGAAACGATTGGCTTCGTCCATATATCTGTGACGCAGTTCTGCACCGACGGAGTGACTCCATCCGTGGGAACCCTCGCCATTCAGCCCCTCGAACAGCGATTTGTTGCCCTTGAACCATACAATCGCCTGGCAGGTATCACCCAGACAGGAAAAATCTCCGCAGCCTTCGCCGCACGTGTCTCCGCAGGCAGCGGCGCTATCGGCCGCCTGTACATACAAGCCACTGCTCAGGCATCCCAGCAGGACTGCTGCAATCGCAAATCTCTTCATCACATCACCCAATCCATCGGTTACGTGTTTTTCGAAATCGTCCGGGGTTCTCGAAATGGCGGAACCTTTTCAACGCCACCTGTGAATCGTCTGGCTGATGCGGTAACCACAATTGAAAGCCGGTGCATTGAGGATCAATCAGTGGCGTATTGCCATTGATGCCCGCTAAATTCGCGCACCGTTAAGGTCCATTCCTGAGGCTGTGACAATACTGTATCACTGTGTCACGCGTTTCGGATCGCGGCACAGTTGGACTCAATCTGGCAAGGCCGATCGGCAGAATCTGCGCGTGTGAGATTCTTTGCTTCAGTGCGCGTTCGGGCGACTTTCTTCTGAGCGCCTGGAGCAGTTTACTTATTGTCGTGGACGATATCTCCGTGCAATCCTTCAGTTCTGCAATTGGCTCGTCCGCGATCGGCGAATGCTGGATAACCCACTCATCGGCATGAAAGAAGAAAACGAAGCCGTCGATCTGAGGCATGAGCGTGAACCATTGACCGAAGAGCAGTTTCTTGAACTTCATCGCACGGCGACCAAGAGCGAAGTCGTCATCGAAGGTTATGACGGCGAGACAAGAGCAACCATTTACCTCCTTGCCTACGCGACAGGACTTCGACGGAGCGAGATGGCTTCCTTGACGCCGAGGTCGTTCAACTTCGATCCAGACGCCCCGACGGTCACCGTGGAAGCGGCGTTCAGTAAGCATCGTAGACAGGATGTCATCGAGCTTCCCAAGGTTATCGTGCCATTGCTGGGCGTCGATTGCTCCAAGCCGGATGAGCCGATTTTTTCGGCTCCACAGCGGAAGACTCACAAGATGCTACGTCTGGACCTGGAAGCGGCGAGTATTTCGTACCAGTCGGAAGCGGGCAAATACCGGGATTTTCATGCCCTCCGCCACGCTTACATTACGCGAGTCTGGCAGGCCGGAGCTGCCCCGAACGTCGCTCGGACGCTGGCCCGGCATTCCGATCTGCGGGCGACCATGCGTTACAGCCACACTCGTCGTGACGAAGAAAGGCGGATCGTCGATCGAATGAACGGGTTCCCGAAACTACCCGCCGAGGACGAGCCGGAAAATCCTGAGGAAGAGACTCCCGGTAATGGTGAGTGCCCCACCGACGGCTCGGAGTGATGCACAATCTGATGCTCAGTCGGCGGTTGAGAATAGCACCAACCCTTCGGAATAGCGTTTTTTTAAGTATTCCCGAGTGGATTCGAACCACCAACCTTCGGCTTCGGAG
>JAPYTO010000090.1 GCA_029941865.1 Fuerstiella sp.
TTCTGGTGCTGACGCCAGGAATTTCCGGTGCGATGATTGCCGGCGAAATGGAGAGCGGTGGGTGGGACATGCTCCGTGCGACGCCGCTGAGCACACGCCGGGTCCTTACCGGAAAACTTATGAGCGTGGGCATTACTCTGGCACTTGTTCTGTGTGCTTCTTTGCCGGGCTACGGAATCATTATGGTGATCAAGCCCGTGCTGCAGACCCAGGTGGCGCAGGTTATTGTGTCCCTCGCACTCACAGCGACGGTCGCCATGCTGGTCAGCGCCACGGTCAGCAGTTTTTTTCGCTCGACTGCAGCTGCCACGACCGTTTCTTACGGCCTGCTGATTTTTCTGTATGCGGGTTCGATGCTGGTCTGGATCAACCGTGATTCTCCGTTCAGCCATGCGGTGGTCGAACGAATCCTGTCAGTGAATGCCATGGCGGGAGCACTGAACGCCATGGAAGTCGACGGGTTTCAGGTGTACGACGGACTGCTGCGCACGACGTGGGTTGCCTCCGCAGTGATGTGCGGCGTGCTGCTGCTGGTGCTGTCCGTTAGAACCTGGCGAATCTGGCAACCGAATTGATTCTTCGATTGACGCTTCGTTCAACTCTTTAAATTGTCCCCCGTATCTGGCCATTGGATAATGACACACATTTCTGTCCCGTGCAGCCGCCTGCCTGCCGCCATGGCGCTCACTACGATCATTGCGTTCACCAACGTATTGCACAGTACTTCGGTGGCGGCCGACGAAGCCACTGATTTCCAGGGCAGTGTCGAATTGCCCGGGATCGTCCGGTATACCGAACTGCCGCGAAGAATGTATCTTGAACCGGAGATCTCAATCCCACTCAACACACCCTATCTGAGAGATGAAGTTCTCAGACTCCTGGAGCGCATGCTGGATTCCGCGCCGGACAACGAAATCCGCATCGAAGCGATCCAGACACTCGAAAGAGTCCACACCGCCGGGCTGGCCGATGTTTCGCACCTTGCCGAGTCGCTCCGTAAGCAGCTTGGTGAATCCAGGAATATTCATGTCCGGCAGGCCTGCGCGTCAGCGCTGGCGACGATTGGTCATGCAGCATCCGCAAAGGACGTGGCACAAATGTGTCGTCCTCAGTTCGAAGCACTCTGCCTGCAGATCGAACCGAATTTTGTCAGCTGGGGGGCTGATACACTCAAGTCCACCTGGCTTCAACGCGTTGAATCCCCCGATGGTTTTTCAACCGTCCAGGTTCAGCTGGCAAGTGAGGGGCTGATTCAACTGAACGAAACCAAAGCAAACGCAGCATTCGAATCGATACTGAATGACGTGATAGCAGACTACGCCAATCGACACAGTGCAGCACGAGCACTCGGTGCGCTTGCCCCACAGCGTGCGGCTGCAACTGCAGAAGGTTATTCGAAGGGCGTTGTTTCGGATCGACTGCTCGCCTGTGCTCTTTTGGGCCACTGTGTCTCAGACAGCGGTGTCACATTGCTGGGACAGTTATGTGACGATGCATCGAACGCCGTTGCGGCGCGCGCCTGGGAAACGATGCTGATTCGACATCCCGGACGATTAGTTGAAAAGCTTGACGTCGGCGTCGGTCATCAGGAATCCAATGTACGATTGGCGGCTATCCAGACGATCAAACTGTTTCCGACCAAAGACGGTTGCCACCTGCTGCATGTCCTGACGGGAGACATCCACATCGGCGTGCGGAATGCCGCGCGACAGGTTTCAGCGATTTTCGCTGACACAAGGGCTGACCTGCGCAACACGATTCTGCAGAATGCCGGCAGGACATTGTCCGACCCGAATGTGAGCTGGCAACAGTTGGAACAATCGTTGGTTCTGCTGGGCCAGCTGAGACACCGCGAGTGGCAGCGGGACTGCCTGGGATTGCTGGAACATGACCGGCCGGAGGTCTTTACCACGGCCGCATGGCTGCTGCATTTGATGCCGCAACACGATATCGCGGAACAGGTGGGCCAGGCAACGCTTCGACGCCACAAGCTATATCAAACGGTTCACGACTCAGATCATCGAGCCGCAGGGCTTCCGGTCCAGCTGACATTTCTGTTCCAGCACGCCGGATTCACTGAGTTAAGATCGCTGCAGAATCTATGCACGAAACAATTCAGCAAGAGCGAAGGCGATCCGGAAAAGCGTGCGGCCGGATTGTGGGCGTTGGGGAAAATCAACAAAGGGAATGCGGATTCGACCATCGCGGGAAAGCTGATCGAACGAATCTTCGACGATGCTCCGTTGGAGCCGGAATTTTTCATTGTGCGTCGCATGAGTGTCCTTGCTCTCGTCTGGCTGAACGCCCGTTCCACCGTTGACGACATGCATCGGATCCGGAAGACGTACGGTGCCGGGGGAATGCTGGGGGAGACAGCGCGGTGGGCTCTCCCCCAACTCGGGGCGGAACAGCCGCCAGCGTTGGAATCGGTCCGCGTTCCCGTTGAGGATTTCCCGATAACGCCTTTATAACGGATTCGTCAGTTCGGTTGTTGTGGCACGAACATTCGTCGCTTTTCTTCGAACGCGTTTTCTTCGGCTTCGTGTGCCAGCTGCTGAAAATAGTGCTGGCTGCGGATGCCTGAATTACGCGAGACCGAGCGAATGTACTTTCCGTCCGAGGTGATTCGACGCGCACGAGCCGTATCGCTCATGCAGAGCTTCAGGATTTCAATTGCTCTGCGTTTGCACTGTTCGTCCAGAATAGGAACCAGTAGTTCGACTCGACCGTCAAGGTTTCGCGGCATCAGGTCGGCGCTGGAAAGCAGAACCTGATCATCGCCGGCGTGCAGAAAATGAAAAATCCGCGCGTGTTCCAGAAAACGATCGATAATGCTGATGACCTCAATGTTGTCGCTGAGGCCAGGGACCCCGGGTTTCAGGCAGCAGATGCCTCGAACGTTCAATCGGATACGGACGCCCGCTTGAGATGCTTTGTACAGAGCCCTGATCAGCTTCGGGTCCACCAGTGAATTGAATTTGGCGTGAATTGCCCCTTTCGCATTGTTACGGCACTGTCGGGTTTCAAAGTCAATCAGTTCCAGCAATCTGTCGCGCAGGCCGATCGGCGCAGATTCGAGTTGTTTGAACTGCTGCAGCTGTGAATACCCGGTCGTGGCGTTGAACCACGCAATAACGTCGTCACCCAATTCTTTGTCGCACGTCATGTAGCTGACGTCCGTGTACAGCCCGGCCGTGACTTCGTTGTAGTTGCCCGTGCCAAAATGGATGTAGCGTCGAAATCCTTCGGGCTCCCGACGAACGACAACACACGCTTTGGCGTGCGTCTTCAGACCGCGGACGCCATAGATGACCTGAACACCGGCCAGTTCCAGCTGCTTGGCCCATTCGATATTTCGAGCTTCGTCGAAGCGAGCTTTGAGTTCCACTATGACCGTCACATTTTTGCCATTTTCCGCCGCAGTCTTCAGAGCCTGGACGACCGGGCTGTTGCGACTGGTGCGGTACAAGGTCTGTTTAATGGCCACGACATCCGGATCGTTGGCAGCCTCGGACACCAGGGCGATCACCGGATCGAACGATTCGTACGGATGATACAGCAGGCGATCTTCGGCACGAAGGGTTTCAAAGATGGACTGTCCCGGATCAAACCCCGGCGAAGCACATGCCTTCCAGCGTGAGTACACATGGCTGCTGTAATCGGGCAGATCCGCCACTCGTGCCAGATCGCCAAAGCCAGCAGGGCCAGGCAGCACGTAGACGTCTCGATTACGAAGCTTTAACAGTTTCTTCAGAAAGAACAGCATCGGCTTCGTCGCATGATCTGAAATCTCCAGCCGGACGCAGAAGCTGTCTTTTCTCTCATCCAGAACGTCTTTCATTTCCTCCAGCAGATCGATGCCGTCTTCCTCGCGAACACTAAGATCGGCGTTTCTGGTAATGCGAAAAGGAACTGTCGAAACGATTTCTTCTCCGGGAAACAGCCGCTGCACCAGCAGGGCGATGACGTCTTCGCCCAGAACAAATTCGTGTCCTTTGTCGGACGGCAGCGTTGTGTAACGCAGGTCCGACTGACCGAAGGGAATAACGGCATAGCGGTAATCACCGTCCGGTTCATCGGGGGCAAGCTGGACGGCGACGTTGATCGAGCGTCCGGTCAGCAGCGCAAAACGCTCGGGATCGTGGATCGCGACAGGGGTCAGAACCGCACTGATTTGCTCTTCGAAAACCTGTTCGACAAATGCCGACTGCTGATCGTTCAGTTCCGTAACATGTCGACGTTTGATCCCCAGTTCCTGCATCGCGGGTTCAAGCTGTCCCAGATAAATCCGGTACTGCTCTTCCACCATTTCCTGTATCCTCTGTGACACAGCATCAAGTTGTTCGCTGGCTGTCATACCGCTGGGGTCGACGCCCAAATCGCCGCGCCGAATGGCAGTTCGCAGGCTGCCAATGCGAACCATGAAGAACTCATCCAGGTTTGACGCTGTGATCGCCAGAAACCGCAGACGTTCCAGCAGCGGTACTGACGAGTCAGCAGCTTCGTCAAGAACGCGCTGATTGAATTCCAGCCAGCTGAGTTCACGGTTCAAGAACAGATTCGCATCCGGGGTCATGTGCACTGTGTTCCAATCTACGGCCTGTTGTCTCTCAACAGCACGCTCATTCCAAAAACGTCCTGAAACAGGGCCGAGTTCTGCCGAAGTTCCAGTTGCTCCATGGACAGATCGCCGACGGGCGCTGTTGGCTGAATGATCAGCCGGTTACGTTCAATGCTGCACTCGACGTCCGAAATTCGCTGGGAACGCGACTGCGCCAGACAGATTGCGATTCGCAGAATACCGGCCAGGCGAGAAAGAATAACGCGGCTGTCCCGATCCAGCTCCGCGAACGCCGTATGACTTGCCTTGGGCGCAGCGCGGCGATGATATCTCGCCACCAGTGCCGTCAATTTGTGATCCAGCGAATTCAGCCCAAAAACCTTGCTGTGATTGATCAGATAGTGCGAATGCTTGTGGTAGCCGGAATCGCTGACGAACTGTCCAGCTTCGTGTAACAGCGCCCCCACGTACAGAATCGTTTCACAGCGAGAATCCAGTTTGTGTTCTGACTGAGTCGCATTAAAGATCTGTCGCGACAGGTCAGCGACATTCTGACCGTGATCCAGGTCGATGTGAAACTTACGAGCAAGTTCTTCGGCCGAACGGATGATCTGGTCACGAAAGTCGGCGGACCATTCGCTGGACTGCAGCATGCCGTTCAGCAGCGCGTCGCGCAGGTTGAACCCGGTCACCAGCAGATGATCCGTGTCCAGCATTTCGGCCATACGTACGTTGGCAAACAGGGCGGGGACCAGAGTTTCGGCTTCTGATAGCTCCAGATGATGCTTCCGCATGATCTGCTGGACGTTCAGCCTGGATATTTCACGTGTGAATCGCTGCAGCTTCCGCAGCGGCACACGAACCATATCAACCCCGGACACATCCAGTTGCAACGCTTTGACAGCAAAACGCACATCACCGCCAAGTGCCAGCAGTTCAATATCTCCATGCTGTGGCACGATGTCTCGAAGTTGTTCCAGCGTTCTGTCAATCTGTCCGTGAATGATGCTGACGGCCTGATCGCTGTCGGCGTGGTATTGTCGGATCAGTTGCTGCAGACGTATTGACCCCAGTTTGTACGACTGCGAATGCAGAATGTCGCGACCTCGCAACAACAGAATTTCTGTGCTGCCCCCGCCCACCTCCATCAGCAGAGTCAGTGCATCCCGCAGATCTGCATCACGTTCCAGCTGGGGTCGGATCCCCAGATACGTGACTCGCGCGATTTCAGCATCGTCGATTAGTTCGACCACGAATCCCGTTGAAGTATAAATCTGATCGAGAAACGCCATCCGGTTCGCGGCTTCCCGCACAGCGCTGGTGGCGACCACGCGGATTTGACTCGGGTTGGTACACTGGTACTCCTCAAGCTTTCGCCGATAACTCTTCAGAACGTCAACGGACTGCAACAAGGTGTCTCGCTGAATTTCCCGCAGTGTGAATGTGTCCTTGCCAAGGCTTACTCCGCGGACAAGCTGTTCCAGCAATCGCACACCAGACACGCCGTCCGTTTCTCCGATCGCCATACGTATGGCAGATGTTCCGAGTTCAATGACCGCCATGGGAAACACGGGCTGAGCAGCGCGGCGTTTTCGTGGATTGGAGTCATCGTGTCTGGGGGGTTGGCGGTCCATGCGGAATGATGCTGCCGAACTGAAGAAAGAAAACCGGAGGTTCGTGTTGTTTTACCTGCACGAGCAAAATAAATCGTTGTCAGATACCGGATCCTCTCGTCTGCTGTCTGACCCATGCGGCCGCACCAATGACGGTGGCGTTGTCGCCGAGTTCGGCAATGCGAATTTTGAAACAGTCGTTCAGAGATGGAAGCACATTCCGCTTTGCACCTTTCTGAGTTTCAGACAGATAAAGTTCCGGCATCGCTTCTGCAAGTCCGCCGCCGACCACAACGATATCCGGAGCCAGAACATTGACCAGTGACCCAATCGCCCGTCCCACCTGCTGTGCGGCCAGCGCTACGATTTCCTCTATGGCAGTGTCACCGGCGGCAATCGCTTTGCTGAGAATTCCGCTGCGAATGCCAGCCAGATCTGTGCCCGCCAGTTTTGCGAGATTCGGCGCTTTTCCGCGGTAAACTGCCTTGGCGGCTTCGGCAGAAATCCAGAGTCGGCTGGCGAGCCCCTCCAGCGTGCCGACCGGGCCGACGCCGGCAGCGGGACCTTCTGTCGCCATCTGCATAAATCCAACCTCCATACAGGAGGCTCTGCTGCCCCGGAAGATTTTTCCTTCGTAAACGCAGCCTCCTCCAATGCCCGTGCCTGGAAACACGCCCAGAACACACCGCGCTCCCTGACCGGCACCATGCGTATATTCGCCGAAAACCCCTGCGTCGACGTCATTGCAGATTTCTGCCGGACAGTCGAACTGTGTCGCAAAGTAGTCTTTCAGTTCGACATTTTTCCATCCCAGATTCGGTGCCTCCAGTATGACGCCTTTTTCCAGGTCAAGCGGTCCGGGACATCCAGCGCCGATTCCCTGAACGGCTGATTCGTCTACGCCGGCGTCCGCCAATGCCATGCGAATTGTGTCGGCCAGACGATCCAGCTGAACGCCGTCTTTCGTTTTGTCACGAGTCTTGCGACGCTTCTTCCCAAGGACCTCGAAGTTTTCGTCAAAAACCACAGCCAACATTTTTGTGCCGCCAAGGTCAAATCCCACCCAGACCCTGTCTGGTGATTTCTCTGATTGTTTGCCTTTGTCGTCATCCGCCATTACTTCATTCCGTCCTGTATCCCACGTCCGTTAGTCACGAGCTGACCTATTTGTCACAATAACATCTTCCCCGACAAAGCGGCAGTACACATCGGCAGATAGATTGAGTTGGTCATGAACAGCAATGAGCTCAAGGCGCTTCAGGCACCGCTGAAATCGCAATATGTCGATTCGCCAGAAGCTGCAATTGTCTCCCTGAACGCGACCGGCGCCGTTAACATTGACGATCTGACCTGTCATGTCGAATCAGCCCCGTCACCTGATGGGCGGACGGTGTCAGGTCTGCATCCCGCCGCGGGCGGTGATGGTCGTGCCGCGTGTTCCGGTGACATGCTGCTGCAGTCGCTCGTGGCGTGTTCCGGCGTCACCTTCGCTGCTGTTTCGACTGCAATGGGAATGCAGATTTCATCCGCCACCGTAACCGCCCATGGGACGATGGACTTTCGAGGCACACTTGGTGTCGATCGCGATGTGCCAATTGGCCTGACGTCGGTTGACCTGTCGTTTGCTGTGGAATCGTCGGAACCCGATGAGAAAATCGAAAAGCTCATTCAACTCACCGAACGCTACTGCGTCGTCCTGCAAACGCTGAAGAACAGCGTTACCGTCAGCAGTCGCCGCGGCGAATGATTCCCCGCCGTAGTGCCCGCTGCCAGCGGGCTTATCAGTGCGCGACAGCGGTCCTATCAGTACACGTCGTGCACGCAGGCTGCATGCACGACACCATCAGGCCGGCAGAATCCGGGCACTGACGTACCCGGCTCGCCCCTATCCCGACGAGCGAAGTGGCGGCCCGTAGAGGAAAACGTACAAACGGAAATTCCACGAAGGTCGAGAATCAAAAGCGGCTGACAGCTCTAATCCTTCCATACGTGCAGTTGCTGCAGACCTCGGCCAGCCCGGATGCCGGACCATTGATCTCTCTGCCATTGACCGGTCTGCTCATCGGGGCGTTCGCCGTTGTAGTAGAAAAGATGGTCCGCCGAATTCCATCCGCCATCGTCCCCTGAACAGGCAGGCCCGAATCCAAACAGCCGCTTGAAGATCTGCACGATCTGCAGGGACGCCGCCAGCAGCACGACCATAAAGACTCCCATCGCAATCAGGAACGGCCCCATATCAAAGAACCGTTTGGCAAACGGCCAGGTGTGGGGCCACGTCAACAGCAGCAGCACGGTTGCACCGCTTAAGAACGGGCCGTACGGAATCTCGTTGTCACGATGGGCGAACCAATTGATGGCGGCCGCAAAGATCGCCAGCGTGGGTGCCAGAATAAAAACGGCCAAAACGGGTTGCCAGCCGATCACGCTGCCGATCATTCCCATCAGTACCACGTCTCCGAACCCCATAGCTTCCTGCTTCAGAACCAAAAAACCAATCTGGCGCACCAACCATACAGAACCCGCTCCGGCGAACATGCCCAGAAGGCTGACAAGCAGGCCGTGAAGATGTGGATATGCACGGATAAAGCTGGTGGGATCCCATGGAACAAAGAGTGGCTGAAGCGCGACGTGCATGAGCGGCTGCAACGTCTTCACAGTACTGGCATCCTGAAACCAGATTGGAACGATGTACAACTGGCCAAAGGCAACGCTGGCAATGACGGCAAGAACTGCGATGGGAACTGTGCAACCGTCGGGAATAATGCGGAGTTTCAGGTCGATCCCCGTAGCGACGACCAATCCACAAATCATCATCATGTGCAGGGCATAGCGCAGGTGCAGCCAGACGACAGGCGACCACAGCGAAAGAACTTCCGGCCCTTGCGGTCCTTCCACCGATGTCAGACCGCCGACTGAGATGGCTGTGACACTGCCACGAGGAATCTCACACCAATAGACGGCGGCAAACAACAACCCTGTTGTGATCTCCACAATCGGTAATTGCAGCGACAGCTTGCTGCGACACTGTTGACAGCGACGATCGGTCAGCCAGCTGACGACCGGAATGCACTCTCGTGATGACGGAACCGCAGCACAGCGTTGACAAACGTTCCACACGGAAGTCAGCGACTTTATCTGATCACGCAGCAGATCGTGGCGTGGAAACCGGTCGATACAGACGCTCAGAAACCTGCCCACGAAGGCTCCGAAAATCGCCAGAATTGTCAGCAACAAGGGCAAGGGAATCTGGGAAAGGGTCAAGGTGTGCCTCCGACTGGACTGCCACCGAGTGCTGCGATAATGCGTTCCGCGATCTGTTGCGGTGATTCTGATTCGGCGTGGATCGTGATCGTGGCAGCGTCTTTGTACAGAGACAGGCGAGATTCCAGGACGTCGGCAACTTCGTCTTCAATCGATTTTCCGGTTAGACTCGGACGACGCTGCGATGACGTGCCGTCCCCGCCAATCCGTGACGCCAGCGTTGCTGCAGAAGCCGTCAGCCACACGACAGGGCCCGCCTGTTTCATTCGTTCCCGGTTAATCTGTGAAAGGATCGCTCCACCGCCGGCGGCAATGACAGCGGGAGGATGACTCAGGAGTTTCCTGAGCACTTCGGTTTCCAGAGCACGAAAAGTGCTTTCACCGTCATCCGCGAATATCTCGCGAATGGGTTTACCTGAGCTCGATTCGATTTCGTCGTCGCTGTCGACGCATTGGCACTGCAGGCGAGTGGCCAATAACGGGCCCACGCTGGATTTGCCGCATCCTCGGTATCCAATCAGTGTGACGATCATTCTGCTGCGTGTCTGAGGCTCAGATGGTGGGGAAGGGTGGCCGCTTGAATGTGTCGTCATTGCGATGCCGTCGACAACGAATGTCGCAGAGTCTCCGTCATGAAATCCACGGGAGGCTGCTGTCCGGCGAACAACTCAAACTGTCGGGCCGCCTGGCGAACGAACATTTCCAGTCCGCTGGCAGTTGCGCAACCCTGCGTTTTTGCGTGCTCCAGCAGTTGAGTATTCTCCGGCGTGTAGACGGTATCGAACACCAGCATCGATTCATTCAGCCAGGCAAGGTCAAATGGCGATTCGCTGACGTTCGGGTGCATTCCGACCGAAGTGCAATTGATCAGAATGTCGCACTCCTGGTCGCCCCGCTGTTCCCAGTCGGCCACGGTGCAGCCGAGTTCCTCGGCCAGAGCTGTGGCGCGATCCGGAGAACGGTTGGTGATCGTGACCGCAGCGCCGTTCTGCTGCATCGCACAGATGGCGGCGCGAGCGACTCCGCCGGCCCCAAGAATAAGGACTCGTTTCCCGCTGATTTCACGGGCATCCTCGGGAAAGGTCGTCAGTCCGGCTTCCACCGTTTTGACAATGGCATCGTAATCTGTGTTCGTGGCGTGCCACTTGCCATCAGTTTTGAACAACGTATTTGATGCGCCAATCAGTTTGGCCTGGACATCCGGCAGTTCGGTAAATTCAAGGGCCGCATGTTTGTGCGGGATCGTGACGCTGTAGCCGCTGATGTCGAGTTTGTCGTATTCCTGCAGCGTTTCCTGAACAGTATCGGGCGGGATCCGCAGCGGTAGGTAGACGCCATCGAAGTCAACTTCCTGGAATGCGGAATTGTGCAGCAGCGGGCTGAGGCTATGGGCAATAGGATCGCCAATCACTCCAAAGACTTTCGTGTCCGGTGTGATACTGTCGTACCGATAAAAATCCCTCATGTCATCCCACAGCAGCTGTCCGGGAGCCATCTCACCAGCACGACTGTAGCCGGCGTACGTAAACGGCGCCCCCATTCTGCCGCACAGTATTCTGCTGACCATTCCGAGATCGCCCATGCAGAATGCGACCGTTGGCACGGATGCGGACTTGATCAACTCAAGAACGCGGACGTTGTCCGCCGGCCGGTTCGCCATCGTGACGATTTTGATGATATCCGGATCACACTCGGTCATCCGCTGGTAGATGTCGGAAAGTTTAGCCGGAGTTTCTTCAAAGTTGTGATAGCTGATGAGACGTTTTGTGTCGCCGTACCGGGGAATCGATTTTGCAACGTCTTCCTCGATATCAACGTATTCAGCGCCGCCGATAATCGCTTCCCTCAGAACCGCCAGCCGTTGTTCTTCTGTGCCGTCCCAGCGTCCCTTGTCCTGTTCGCGTCGACAAGTGACGATGACCGGCGTGGGGCGTTTTTTCAATAACCGCGCGACGTTCAGGCGGCTCATGATCCAGTCGACGCGCAGCTCGACCAGTTCGGGGTTCAATTTGGCGAGGTCACGGTGCGCCTGCTTCAGGGCAGAGTGACGTCTTCTTCCAAGGCTGACGCAGATCATTCGTTATCCCAGTCGTCCGAACTGTTTGTCCAGTGTCCCTCGCGACAGCATCAGTGACGTGGGACGTCCGTGAGGACAATGATGAGCATCGTCCACCAGGTGCCGCTGCCCGAGCAATTCCTGCATCTCTTCAGAAGCCAGTCGCTGTCCAGCCTTGATGGCCGCTCGACACGCCATCGTGGCCATCATGTGATCCAACAGATCGCGGCGAGACGTCTTGCCGTCTGATTCTTCCAGCTGAGCGGCCAGATCCCGCAGAATGCGAACAAAGCTGCCGCGAGGCAACATGACGGGGTGACTGGTCAGCAGTACGGTTGTGCCACCAAAGTCTTCAATGCCGAAACCGATCTCCAGCAACAATTCCTGATATTCCAGCAGGACGGCCGCTTCTCCGGCACTGCATTCAATGGATTCCGGCAGCAGCAGTTTCTGGCTTTCCACCTTGCCTTCCAGCACGCGATGTCGCAGATGCTCGTACAGAATCCGTTCGTGCAGAGCGTGCTGGTCGATCACTTCCAGACCCTCGTCACCCGCCACAACCAGGTAACAGTCGTGAATTTGAAACGCTCGAAAGTCCTCACCGTGAACCGTCCGGGGTTCGGCAGTGGACTCGTTTGTCGCCGTCAACGCTGAAGACGGCACGTCCGCCGAAGCGTTCGCGCCCGCTGTGTGTTCCGCTAAGCCAGACTGGTTTTCCGCGTGCTGTATGCCCAAATCGGTCGATGGACTTCCGTCATTGCCGCCACCGATGCCAGCATCGTCGGCCAGTGGACTTAACGCGTCCGCGACCGCGGGACGAAACGCCGCAGATTTAAGATTCGGCCGAAAGGACGCGTAATCTGATGCAGACGGAGTACCGGTTTTTTCGAACGGCGCGAAATCTCGGGGACCGGCTGACGTCGTCACGGTTCCTTCGTCCGCTCTGCTGACCAGTGGCGGCGACAGGCTGGTCGCGGCAGACGAAGACCAGATATCCAGTTCTTTCTGACTTTGCGACGGCTGTGAAACCTGTCCTTCTGTCGCATTCCGTTGAGCCGCCGGAACTCGAATCTCCAGTTGAAAGTCGAGCGACAGAAACTTGTCTCGCAAAGTGTGCAGCAACTGTCGGTACAGCGACTGACTGTCCTGGAAACGAACTTCCGTTTTGGTGGGATGAACGTTGACGTCCACCAGGTTCGGCGGCACTTCCAGAAACAAAAAGCTGACCGGGTGACGACCGACCATCAGCAAACCTCGATATGCTTCACTCAAAGCATGTTGCAGGCTGCGATCCTGAATCCATCGACCATTCAGGAATAGGTACTGATCCTTGCGAGTCGCCTTGCTGAGCGAAGGTTCACCAACGTAGCCCCACAATCGAACGTCCTGTCCATCCGCAGTTTCCGTCTCGGATTCCACTGCGATCAGCTTGTCGCCGATGTCGCTGCCGAAGAACCGACGGATTCTTTCCAATTGATTAGGTGTTGCCGGCAGTTCATAGACCAGCTTGTCGTTGTGTCTGAGAACCAGATGCAGGTTCGGGTTGGCCAAAGCGATCTTCGCGAACTGTTCGCTGATCCTGCCAAATTCCGTCGATGGCTTTTTCAGGAACTTTCGACGAGCGGGCGTGTTGAAGAATAGATTGTGAACTTCGATCACGGTGCCGGTCGGGCAGCCACAATCCCGATGAGCAGAAATATTGCCGCCTTCTGACTGCAATTCTCGGCCGGTGGAATGGTCAGCGCGACGAGTTCGAATGCGGAATCGACTGATCGATGCAATGGATGCCATCGCTTCGCCGCGAAACCCAAGCGTGGCAACCTGCTGCAGGTCTTCGTCGCTGCGAATCTTGCTGGTAGCGTGACTGGTGACGGCGAGTTCCAGATCCTCGGGGTGTATTCCTTCGCCGTTGTCGGTGATCCGAATCAGTTCCGTGCCACCAGCGACGATGTCGATTTTGATGCGGGTCGCCAACGCATCAATGCTGTTCTCCAGCAGCTCTTTCACAACGCTGGCCGGACGTTCGATCACTTCGCCCGCGGCAATGCGATTGATAACGTGAGGATCCAGTTGCTGAATACGAGACATGTGAGTGAGAGGTCATCCATGAATTGACTGATGCTGGCGGAACGTCCAACAACAGTTTAGCCGGTTTGGCGGTTGCATCCAACTCAGTCCACAGCATCGGATTCGCGACAGAAGGAGAGCAGAATCCTGATGGTGAGCGTCAGTCAGCATGTTCGGAGCCGCTGGCTTCGTTGGAATCCGCCTGGGGCGAACTGTCTGCCCCGTCGGAAGACGCTGGCGATGGAGCCGGGGCAACGTTGGGATTTGCTGTATCTTTCGGAAGGTGAAACTCTTCAATCAGTTCCCGACGTCTTTCCGCGACAGCGCGGTCGAACTCGGACAACACATCCAGCGCTCGGTCGCGAGACGTGACAAGGCCGATGATGAGGTATTGGGTGATCGCCAGCAGATAGCAGCACCAGCCCACCATCCAGCGTTCCCAGTGCCGACGATGTTCCGCATTCATTTTTCCGATTTCCTCCAGACTGACTCCGACATCGTGCAGATTGCCGTTGTAAATCTGAGCCGCCATCATGGCCTGCACGGGTGTCACAGCACCAATCTGTTGTGAGTAACTCCAATCGGCCACACTGGCCCGGGCAATCTTTGCGTGGTCAATATCGGACAGCGTCATCAATTCGGCGCCCACGATCGCCGCCATCATGGCCAGCACCGGTGAACTGCGGTTCAAATGCTGGCAGACGAACCCTTTCAGAAACTGCCACTTCAATCGCCAGAATTCCTTCAGTGCGCTGCGGCCGGCCTTGATTTTGGGCGGACCGGGATGGATGACGGCGAAAAGTTCCTGGTCGGGCATCGCTTCGATAACGCCGACGGCCAGCATCAGCCGCAGCCCCATGGTCAGCCAGTCCATGCGCTCCATCCAGTCGAGTTGCGCCATCCACCCAAACAGCAGGTGTTCCATATTGGCCGATGCTGCCAGCAGCAGCAGGGCACCGCGGAACCACTGTTCCAGGTCTTTCTCCAGTTCGTCGTCCAGATCCTGCAGCCGAAAAACTCGCCGCATGATGAATCGGAAAATGGGAATCGCGATGAAGCCAACGATAACTCGCGTAATCGGGCGCAGCACGGACTTGAACAGGGGCAGGTTCATCAGTGCTCGAAACATGCCGCCCACGAGTTATGAAACCCCTCGAAAACAGGAAAGACCACCGCGTCAGCAACAACGTGCGCGGTTTCACCACCGATTGAGAAGACAAACCACGACCGGACACTGTATCCTGTGCGTCGGTGTTCGGCCATTGGTGGGCAAAGGTTCGGTTTTTTTTCGGATGTACGGAACCTGGCGTGGACAGTCGACCGCTCCCGACACTCTCACGGACACATCAACGCAACGCAGAATTGGGAACAGGGATCACAGAATGATAGGGAACGCGGGAGCAACGGAATTCGATCTGCGATTCCAGATATTTGGGATCCCGATTCGCGTGCATCCCTTGTTCTGGGCCATGAGTGCGTTCGTCGTCTGGCAGTCAGCCGACGACCCGAAACTGAAACTCCTGGGAGTCGGCTGCGTTTTTCTGTCGATTCTGATCCACGAACTTGGTCATGCGGTCACGCTCAGGAGGTATGGCTTCCCCTCGGAAATCGTTCTTTACATGATGGGCGGTTACGCGACATCAACCCATCTGTCCACATGGAAACGAGTGCTGGTTTCTGCGGCGGGTCCTGGTGCGGGATTCGTGTTCTATGGCCTGCTTCGCGGCATCGTGTACTTGCTCATCAGATCCAACTCGGAGATCAATGACGCAACAGCGTATTGCCTTGGACTGCTGCTGTGGATCAACCTGTATTGGGGCCTGTTGAACCTGGTGCCGTGCCTGCCGCTGGATGGCGGACACATCATGGAAGCTCTGGTGTGTCGTTATTTTCCCAGGCAGTCTCAGACTCGAGCGCTGCAGATTTCTATTCTGGCATCCGGGGCTGTGGCGATCTGGGCCTTGCAGAACATCGAATCACGACGGTTTTTACTGTTCATGTTCGGGTACTTCTGTGCCACCAGCGTGATCGCTTACAACGAAACCAAGGGACGACGTTAGCGGCAGCTTCAGAGCATTTCTGCCAAAGAAATCAGCTGAGCCACTTCGTCATTCCGGCAACTCCGGCTCCTGCAGCAAACGCCTGGGGGACAGGCCAACGGCAGACAACGCAGCCACATAAACGATGACTGCGGCAGCGATCGGAACGATTACCTTCACCAGCCGGTAAGCGAATACACCCAACGAGTTCTCCCATTGCGACACTAATGTCAGCACCCCCAGTCCGGCCAGACTCATCAGCAGCGTCGCCAGGACTGTTCGCCACAGAATGGGAACAAACGCTGAGCGCCCCAACTTCAGAAAACGCCGTCGCAGCACCTCAAGAGCCAGGCCAAGTTGGAACAGGGTCGCAAGGATGCTGGCGATTGGCAGGCCGGGACCGCCCAGGATGGGTAACAGCAGGAAATCAAACACCAGGTTAAGACCCACACAGATCAATCCCTGACGCATCGGTGTAATCTGGTCACCAGCGGCGTAGAAGACTCGATTGGCGATCAGCAGACCGCTGACCGCCCACACACCCAGACCGTACGCCGCAATCATCTGAGCCGTCATGTTCGCAGCACTCGGTCCGAATTGCCCATACCGAAACAGCAGATTGGTGATTGGCTCCGCCATGAACCACAGTCCCACACTGGCAGGAATACCGACGACAAGAACCAGCTGCAATCCGTGCACGACGTCTCGGCTCAATTCGTCAAAATCACCCGCCGCGGCGTGCCTTGCAAATTGCGGGAACAGAACCGTCCCCAGAGCTATGGCAAACACACCGAAAGGAAATTGATACAGTCGCTGCCCCAGATAGAGTGCAGCGGCCGTGCCTTCCGGAAGTAAAAAACGGCTGAAAAAAGTGCTGTCGTTCAGGTCCGGCGAGACAAGGGACCACGCAAGCAGTCCGTCGACCAGCCCATTGATTTGAGTAATCGAAAGTCCAATCAACACCGGGCCCATCGCCTGGAAGACCCTCGCTGTGTGATCTGTTGATGTCGCCGCAATGCGTCCGGCACGCATGCGGATGGAGTACCGTGATGCCTTCCACGCTGTCATCGCCAGTTGAAGCATGCCGCCAACGACAAGACAGACGGCGATCAGACGAACTCGACTGGCATCGGAAGAGTACCGCAGGATGGCGAACAGTCCCGCTGCCAGCCAGACAACGTTCAGCACCATCGAACTCATTGCCGGAACGACAAAGTGCTGCACGCCGTTCAAAGCAGCGGAATACAGTCCCGCCATACAGATAAGCACCATGTACGGCATCAGAATCAATGAGAGTTCGCAGAGCAGGGCAGAGCGTTCGCTGAGCGGTGCCAGCAACCGGATTCCAAGCAGTACGAATTCTGCAGCCAGCAGAAAGATGACCAGAATCTTCAGCAGTCGCCATGCGACGCCGTTGAACAATTCGGTGGCAGCTTCTCTGCCACGTTCTTCGTCGGCCCGAACAAATTCCGGCAGGAAGGCTGCCGTCATGGCGCCTTCGCCGAACAGTCGACGGAACAGGTTTGGCACACGAAACGCGACCGTAAAGGCGTCCAGAACCCAGCCAGTCCCGAATAGTGACGCCATCAGGGCGTCGCGCGCCAGTCCGGTGAAGCGGCTGAGCAGCGTCAGCAGACTGACCGACTTCAGGCCCTTCAGGCGGCTTACAGGTTTTTGTCGGCCATCCATGCCATGATCCGATGGAGTTAAGTTCCGTCGCGAAAAACTGCGAGGGGGGCACGCTGATGGAAGTCAATCAGTCCATTGCCGTCAACGCATGTTTGCTGTTCTTAAATCAGCGTTTTCAAGGTCACGGTTGTGGTCATGCGTTGATGGCCGCTTACCAGGTTTCGAAACAATTCTCAGGATGACGCCTGTCGGGCCTGCAGAACGGCTCGGCGATGTGCAGCAATTCGTTTGACCAGTTGGTCGACGACAACACCAATCAGAATGACAAATCCGATGACGGTCGGTTCCAGCTGATCGTCAATTCCCAGCATGCTGATCGAATTCATCAACAACCGCATCAGCGCCGCCCCAAGGATGATCCCGAACACAGATCCTTCGCCGCCTCGCAGGCTGCAGCCGCCCAGCACCGCCGCGGCAATCGCGTACAGTTCGTAGAAGTTGCCGAAGCTGTCCGGTTGAATGGAACCATAGTCGAGCGCGAACAGCAGACCGCCCAGGCCACTGATCAATGAACAGATGACGTAGGCAAGGACGATCATTTTCGTTGTGTTGATCCCACTGAATCTGGCCGCCTGTTCATTGCGTCCCAGAGCCAACAGGTAACGACCGTAGATCGTCTTGTTAAGGAAAACGGCGGCCACGATCCCCAGTGACACAAGAATCAGAAACGCAACCGGGACGTGTTTTGCTCCCGGAAGGCTTGCACAACCGGGCAGTTGCGACACATTGCCGACAAGTACTTTAAGGCTGGCAAAGCTCTCGTTGCCGTAACCCATGGTCCTGTCAGAAACCAGCCAGCGTGCCAGACCACGGTAAATCATCAGGCCACACAGTGTGACAACAAAGGGCTGAAGTTTGAGTTTCGTAATCAGCAGCCCGTGAACGATTCCGACGACCAGCGACAGCCCAAGGATCGTCAGCAGGCCCATACCCAATGACAGCTGGCGGTCGACGACAATGTAAGGAAACACAACTGCCACCAGTCCGATCAGTGACCCGATCGACAGATCGATGCCGCTGGTAATGATCACGAACGCAACGCCAATGCCAATAATGCCATACAGCGAACTCCGCTCTACCAGATTGAACAGGTTGTAGGGCGTGAAGAAGCTATCGCTGCCGAATGCAGTCGCCATAAAGACGACCAGCAGGATGCTGAGAATGCCAAGGTTTTTTTTCATGCTGGGGTCCCTACGTTTCCTGTCGCCAGCTGCATGATCGACTCTTCTGTGAGTTCATCACGCGTCAACTCACCCGTGATTCGTCCTTCGTGCATAACAAGGGTTCGATCCGACATACCGATCACTTCTTCCATTTCGCTGCTGACAAAGAGAATGGCGACTCCCTGTTCCGCCAGTTCTTCCATCAGAGCATAGATTTCCTGTTTCGCGCCGATGTCAATTCCACGCGTTGGTTCGTCCAGCAGCAGAACTTTCGGCTTCATTGCCAGCCACTTGCCCAGCACGACCTTCTGTTGATTTCCCCCCGACAGAAATTGCACAACCTGTCGTTCGTTGGGCGTTCTTATGCGCATCCTTGCGATCATCTCGGCGGAATCCTTACCTTCCTGATGTCTGTTAAGGAAACCACCCGTCTTTTGATGCTGTTTTAAACCGGGCAGACCAATATTCGTGCGGACAGCCATCTCAAGAATTATTCCCTGTTGTTTACGGTCCTCGGGAACCAGTGCGATGCCTGCCTGAATGGCGTCTCCCGGACTGCGAAGTCGCACCACCTGCCCGTCTACAGAAATGGTGCCCGACACCGCAGCATCGACTCCGAACAACACGTGAAGCAGCTCCGTGCGACCGGCACCCACCAGGCCGGAAATGCCCACAATTTCACCTGCCCTCACTGAGAAACTCAGGCGATGCCCGAGATTTGCCGGCGTCTCGAGTCCAGAGACCTGCAGCGCAACGTCTCCCGGCTGGTGCGGTTTTCTGGCGTAGAACTGCGAAATGTCGCGACCAACCATCAGCTGAACCATCCGGTCGTGAGTAATCTCATCGCGACTCAGATCACCTGCGTTCGCTCCGTCGCGAAAAACGGTGACTCGATCTGCCAGTTCTCTGACTTCACCCAGTCGGTGCGAAATATAAATCACGCTGACTCCACGCGATCGCAGGTCTTTGACGACCTTGAGCAGGCGTTCGGTTTCGTGCTGAGACAGACTGGAGGTCGGTTCGTCCATGATCAGGACTCGAGCATCCACGGACAACGCCCGAGCGATCTCGACAAGCTGCTGCTGACCGATGGGCAGGGCATCGACAATCGTATCCGGAGAAACCTTCAGCCCGACTCGTGCCAGCAGCGCGACCGAGTCTTCCCGAATTTTCTTCTTGTCGATCAGGCCGCGTTTGATGGGTTCGCGACCAAGAAAAATGTTCGCACCAACATCAAGATTGCCGGACAGATTCAGTTCCTGATGAATCAGGGCAATGCGATTCGCCTGGGCCGTCTGAACAGAGTCCAGCCTCACGGGCACGCCGGCAACGCGGATTTGCCCCTCGTCGGGCAACTGCACGCCGGCAAGGATCTTCATCAGCGTGCTTTTTCCGGCACCGTTTTCGCCGATAAGTGCCAGCACCTCACCTTCAGCCAGCGTCAGGCTGACCTGATTTAGCGCCGTCACACCGGGAAATCGCTTGGTAACGTTTTCAACCGATAGCAGCGGGGACGTGTTGGATTCGCTCATGGCGCCCGATGCGGATATCACGTGTCAGAAATGGTATGAGTTGACGAGAGGGTCGGGAGTCTTTGCCGTATGCGTCTAATTTGTTTTTTCCTCACCGTTTTCTTCCGCCACAGGTTCGTCGTCGGTCGCTGCCGGGGCCGGAAGTCCCACTGCTGTCAGCCGCTTCAGTTCCGTCCAGAATTCGTCGACGTTGTCTTTGCGGATTTGTCTGGCCGGGATGTCCATAAAACCGCCTTCCGGAATGACCGATTCGTCTCCGCGAGCCAGCGCCGCGAGAACTCTAACCGACTCGTAGCCGTATTTGTACGGGTTCTGTACGACCGTGCCATAGACGTCGCCATCCACGATTCCCTGCAGACTGGCCGCTTCTTCGTCGAAAGCGACAATTTTTATCTTGCCGATTTTGTTGGCCTCCCGGACCGCATCCAGCATCAGCGGCGGGTTGTAGGCAAACAGCCCGACCATGCAACCGAGATCGTCGTATTTAGCGATCGCGTCCTGTGCATTGGCTTTTGCTTTGCCGAAATCAAAGCCATCCGTTCGAGTGTCAAGGACCGAATATTTGGCGCCTTTGATTTCTCCAGCGCCGGGCTCGTCGTAGCGTGTCGGATCGGGGTCCCGGTCCAACAGCTCGTCGATGACACCCTGGCGACGCAACCTGGCGTTAGCCTGGCCGAGACGACCCACGAAAATAATGACGCTGCCACCTTCCGGCATAGCTTCCTTGACCAGAGCACCACACATGCGTCCGGCTGTGTAGTTGTCCACTCCGATGTAACAGAGCCGATCACTGTTTGGAGCGTCCGAATCGTGAGTGATCAGTTTCGTGTGTTGCGCTATTTCGGCCAGCAGGTCGCCCTGATTGTCCGGGTCAATCGGGCTGATGGCGATGCCTTCGATTCCCTGAGCCAGCATGTCCTGACACATGCGTTTCTGGTCCTCAACTCCGTTTGCCGGCATCAGCACGTTCACGTCGGCATTGAATTTCTTCCCGCCGTCCATCGCTCCTTTTTCTGCGATCACCCAGAACGAAGCGATGCCATTCGTGACATAGGCCACTTTGGGTTTCGCTTCGCCACCGCCGGATTGTGAGTCGCTTTCCGCGCATCCGGAGAACGATGCGACAGGAAGCAGCAATAGCAGCAGGCTGAGACGTGGTCGAATTTGCAGGAACATGGAAAACTCCGAGGGAACAAAGCGACATGCGCGGCTGCGCAAAAGTCACATCGTGTTGCTGGAATGTGAACAGTGAGTCACCCGTCTGGAGAGACGGAGATGAAAAGTCTCAGAAAAAGTCATGACCGAGTTG
Organism: Fuerstiella sp.; assembly: GCA_029941865.1. Lineage (GTDB taxonomy): Bacteria > Planctomycetota > Planctomycetia > Planctomycetales > Planctomycetaceae > Fuerstiella. The sequence goes on from JAPYTO010000090.1 coordinate 21,291, forward strand.
GCCGCGGCAAAGATTGCCGAATTGCTGCCCGGAAGCAAAGAAATCTCTTTTCTCTGTTTGACCAGCCAGCAACGATACAAACGTGTTTCCGCCAAGTCAACGAGGCGAACACGAGCATGTTTTGGTTAGGAAGAGTCGCGTTGTGACCGGAAAGCACCGTCGCTATAGTGGCACCGGTGCCCTGGACCGTTAGTTGTCCCGAGAACCTGAATTTTTATCACCGCTGAATGCGTGTGTCATTATGTCAGCTCTGCAGCAATTCGAAAAAGATGAACAGTTTATGCGACTTGTGCGCCGCGAAAGCGACGTCGATCTGGTCGTTGCTGCTTTGGAGATTGCCCGTGATGGCCAGCCGGAACTGGATTTCGAACCGACTTTGCAAACCATTCGCACGGCGATCGCCGAATTGACGCGCCCCGTCGCGCTTGCCGGCAGCGACCGAAAAGAACTGGAACTGCTGATTCGATATCTCACGGATGAGCTGAAACTGCACGGACACTATGAGAACTACGACTCGTCGAATTGCAGTTATCTGAACCGGGTGCTGGAAACCGGACGCGGGATTCCGATCACCCTGTCAGTTGTCTACATGGCTGTCGCCAACGAATTAGGAATTCCTCTGGCCGGCGTCGCAGCTCCATCACACTTCCTGACACAGTTACAGACGGACAGTGGCGTTCTGTACATCGATCCTTTTCGTCGCGGTCATATCATGGACGAAACGGAATGTGTGGAATGGCTGCATGAACTGACCGAACTGCCCAGTGCAGAACTGCGGCCGATGCTGAAGCCGACCAGCGAACGAAAGATCATCATTCGTCTGCTGAACAACCTGAAGGCTCTGTTCGGCGGCCGCGACGAATGGCGTTCTGCGTGGAACGTACAAAAGCGGCTCGCGTTGTTGAGTCCCGGATCTTATCGAGAAAAACGAGACCTGGCGATGCTTTCGCTGCGAGCCGGTCGACCCGGCGAAGCGATCTCTCAGCTGGAATCGTGTATGGCCGTCTGTTCGCCGGAAGAACGCCCGGTACTGCAACAGCAACTCAAAGAGGCGCACCGCGAAGCACCGCTTTACAATTGAGGCGACACCTGTCGCTGATTCACTCATTTATGGAAGATGACCAGCCCAACTGTTGAATTGGGAACGTCAATCAAAATCCTGCCGTTCCACACCTGTCGCTCCCCAACCGTGGGCAAGACAAACGCAGGTTCAAATCCGGTCGCCCCGACTTGAATTCAAAACAGCCGGTTGCATGACCTCGTCATGTCAATGCAAAGCTCTACGCAACTTACCGTCTCCTGCACTTTGACGCCCCAGACCACTTTACAACACCGCTCGTCCACGAGTACGTACTCCGATGCGGAAATCGCGTTCTTCGGTCACTTTACAGGACGCAGATTCTAACTCATGACGGATGCTCATGAGCGCCCAACGACAACCGCCGGTCAGGGGCAAAGTAAGGTTATTTCGTGTCGTCAGGACGATAACAGCACAGGCGTGCATTGTTTGAGTTTCATGCAAGATTTCGATGTAACCGGAGCAGGTCAATTGGCCCGTTGTCAAAATACGGTCGATTTATGATTTATCACAAGAAACAAAACACCGGGCCGATGAGTTGTTGACACTGATCACCGCCGCTAACGCCCCTGTGCAACCGTACGCGCCGTGTCCGTCAGGCAGTCGCACTGCTTGCCGACTTGACGGACTGCTGAGGATCTCACCGGGTGGTTATTCTTTTGCTTTGTAGAACTCTTCCACCGCAGAGGCTGTGATCTTCTCGATCGTGATATAGCCCTCGGCGTTGATGTGGCGGTATCAAGGTACGATTCCGCCGGATCTAAAGATGACCTTTTCAAATGGGAAATCCGGGTTAAGGGGAAAGTTCCACTCGGGTATATGGGCTTGAAAGATACTGCTTGTAGCCGTTGACCTTATGCCCGTGATTGCTGAAGAAATCGATTCGGGAAAAACCATCCTTTAACGGTATGGTTGCAGTCCATGTGCCGGTTTTTGCGTCGCGTTCCATATCCATCCATTGGTCTTCGGGAATTTGCACATGCAAGAAGGGGGCGGAACCTGCCGGAGCGCGGTCATAGATCCACCATATGCGTCCGCTTATCGGCTGAGGCCCCTCATCAAAACGCACACTGACACTTAGCTTGTCCTGGTCGACTTCATGGCTCGACGTCGGAGGCTTCAGCAAAGGCTCGCCGCCAAAGAAATGATTCCAGAGGAAGGCTTCGGTATTCTGGTTGTCTTTTGCTGCGGCGCCGTGCGGCGTTTGTGAGTGCCCGCCATTGGGTTCGTAATAGACAGGCAACTGAGGATGGTTTTGCGCTCCCCAGAGAATGTCATATGCGACATAGTCGTGTGTTCCCGGCTGGAACAACACATCGACGCCGCGCTCCATCAGCCGATCCCAATTCTCCGTAACGCACACGCTGGACCATAAACGATCCTTCATATCGTGTAATTCGTCCATGGATTTTCCCGCGTTCAGCGCAATCTTATCCATGCTGCGATTAAATCCCACCATAACGCGCTGATACCATTGCGCGCGTTGTGTTTCTAGCTCGACATCGCCGGCCTTGACAGCCTCAAAGAATGCTTTGTTTGCCGCTTTCACTTTATCTATTTCTTCTCTGTCGGTTCTCCGAGTCGGCGAACCGTAAGCAAACGCATGGTCGGAGGATGTCGCGGTAAAACGCTCGTCATTTATCAAGGCGACCGCGGGCGATATGCCGTTCTTAGAGCTACCCGCGCCGGCCACTTTGCCTTTTTCAAAATGATCGGTCTCCGCATAAGCGGCCGTTGCGGCCCTCATTAAAGTCATCGACCAAATCCAGACAGTCGTGTGTCGCGGATTAAGGTCTTCCATAAACAGACGCCCCATTTTTTGTTCCAGGCCCTGTTTGCCCGGATTTTGCCTCAGCGCCTTGACGAACGTCTTGACGATGCCAACGCCACCTGCCAGCAGTTTTGCCTCAATGTCGGTGGGGCCCGAATCTTTCATCAATCCTTCATATGGATTTGCTCCTGTGATACGAAAGCCCTTCGCTTTGCCTTCGAGCGGCACGATCATCCGCACAGGAATCCGATAGTCTTGCCCAGGCCACCATTCGGCGACATTGATTTCAATCAGCTTCTGTCGTGTCGCGCCTGTCACCTCGTCCACATGCCAGTCCTGCAGGATCTTTATATCCAGCGTGCTTTCGTCAAGAATTTCTTCGGCACTGAAGAGGGAGTCGACGGTCTTCTTTGACTCTGTCTTTTCAGTTGTGGAGTCGACAGGCTTCTGCTTCGCCCTGTTCGCAGCCGCCCGCAGCAGCGCCTGCTTCTCTGCGTTGGAAAGAACCCCGTCTCCATCCCTGTCAGCCTTGGGATATCGCTTCAGAGCCTCCCGGCTCACGACCGCCTCTTCAGCATCGGAGATGACGCCGTCTTTATTGGTGTCGGCTTGCGGGAATAGCTTAAGGATCTGCTGCCTGGTCGCGTCGTCCGCATATAGGGATGACGACCCGGAAAACAGTACAATCGCGAGAAAGACCAAACGGGCGGAATGTGTTTTTGACAAGATCAGACCTTAGGATTAGAAGGAACAATGTTGTTTCTTTACGTACCAAGTACGGAATCAGCAGGAATCAGACACGTTTTTTTATGGTATCGCAGAAAGACTGGTAACTCGACGCATGAGTTTTGAAGTTGCGCGATTTCGGTCGTTTCAAAAAATGGGACTGGCTCTACCGCGGCGGTGGTCGGACTCCACGAAGTCGGATCTCAATTCGGGGCAACCAGACACGGTTAGAACTTTTTTGCGGGGCAGCCGTGGAGTCGGCCGCGTTCGAATCCCAGGCATGGCAACAGATTACATCGATCATGGCCTGATTCGCAGGCGGGGATGCACTCAAATCCCATCGGCCGTTCGCAGCTTCGGTCGATGTGTCCGAAGCAGATTGGCAACTTGCGTTCGCGATCTCGGTCGTGGACAC
>JAPYTO010000091.1 GCA_029941865.1 Fuerstiella sp.
TGTAATCGCGAAACTGAAACGCGTTGGGCGTGTCGTTGTCAAATTCGTGACCACGTGATTCTGCATAGCGCACCAGATCCAGCCAGTGTCGTCCCCAGCGTTCACCGAAGTGTGGAGAGTTAAGAAGTTTATCAACCAGAGTTTCGGTCGCCGTCTCCGATGTGTCATTGAGAAAATTCGCTGCCTGTTCGGGCGTTGGCGGCAAGCCGATTATGCCAAAGTACAGCCGCCGCAGAACAGCCGACCGGTCCGCGTCGCTGGCAGGCGTTATCTCTTTCTCCTCCAGGCGAGCGAGCACGAAATGGTCGATGTTGTTGCGTGGCCAACTCTGGTTCGTGACCAGCGGAACGTCGGGCGAGTGCACCGGCTGCCAAACCCAGTGTTCCGATTTTCGATGCTCCAATTCAAAGTCCGGTGGCGAGGCTTCGCCTGTGGGAGCATCCTCCATGGGCCATGGTGCTCCCGTTTCCACCCAACGCTCCAGCGTCCTGATGTCTTTCGCCGGCAACTTTCCTTTCGGCGGCATTTCGTACGATTCGTACCGCACCGCTTCAATCAGCAAGCTGGCATCCGCATCGCCCGGAAGAATCGCATCGCCCGAATCGCCTCCACGAAGTAACGCTGCTCGGCTGTCGACCAGCAGGCCTGCCTGCAGCTTTTTCGCCTTCGTGCTGTGGCAGGAGTAACAATGTTCCACAAGAAGTGGCCGTACTTCTTTCTCAAAGAACTCCAGTTGCACAGCTGTCGGAACATTCTCGTCAGCATCCGCGGACATGCCGAGTGATGCGATACACAGGATGCGAATTAAAACTGGCAAGACTTGTACCATGGAAGCTTCGGGTGGAATGAACTGCGACAAGAGCGAGGCTGTTGAATTAAGATGGCTCCAGCATTATCACTCGTTGTCTGCAGGAGTCGAGGATAGAACGCGACATGGAGATAATGAATTGCGACATTTCGAAACAGTCCCCTGGTGATTAGATCACGTCCCAAAGTCGCCCTATTTGTCGAGTCATCGCTCTCTTACGGTGTCTGCAACGAGATCCGAGGTTGACAGGTTCTGAGCGCCTGCCGGACACTTGACATCGCTGTCCCCGACGACATCGGAGTTGACAACGATGACGCGATCTGTCCTCTGAACGATCCTCCGCTTTCGAGCGTACGCCCCGATGCTCGGCGCGTTGGTTTTCGAGGTGCGGAAATACTCCACAGTCTGATGAACGGAGAAACGACGTCAGCGCGGGTCGAGTACGTGAATCCGACACATCTGGTGCAGCGGTTGTCAACACAGGTCAGCACCGTCGAAGACCGCAGCTTTCTCGGGTCTGTCGCTTCCTCTGGCGCCCTCCTGTTCCAACAGACCAGCACCATGTATGACAGAGAAACGGCCTGTATTCAGCCAGCACCTGGATCATTGCGTCAAATGCGGTAGACTGTCCTTTTGGCGATGAGCGTCTCCATTAGCGTCTTATGCGCCATACTGGTCAACATCATACGCTGTAGTGTGGCAGCAGGAGGCATTAACCACAGTTGCCCTCATTTCGAATGCCCCAACGAACACTTGCGACCCCAGTTGAACTCCCATTGAAAGTCATGACAATGACTCGCTTACTACTGCTTCCCGTATTGACGCTATTCGTTTTTTAGGCGTCTGCATTTGCTGCCGCGGAGAAACCGAACATCGTTTGGATTTTCTCGGACGATCATTCGTACCAGACGATCGGAGCCTATGGCGGACGTCTGGCGGCGTTGAATCCGTCGCCGAATATCGATCGTTTGGCGCGTGAAGGCATGCGGTTTGACCGCGCCTATGTCGGCAACTCCATCTGTGGACCCAGCCGGGCCACGTTGCTGACGGGCAAGCACAGCCACTTGAATGGCAAGTACGACAACGGCCGCGGCGGGTTCGATCACGACCAGCCGCAGTTCCAGAAAGTCCTTCAGCAAAGCGGCTACCAGACGGTGATGGTCGGCAAGATCCACCTGGATGGCAAGATGCAGGGCTTTGACTATTGGGAAGTGCTGCCGGGACAGGGGAAATACTACGACCCTGAGTTCATTACCGAAGAAGGCAGAACCAGGTATGCAGGTGAGTATGTTTCTGACGTGGTCACCGACCGGGCGCTTGACTGGCTGCAGCATAAACGCGACGCAGACAAGCCCTTCATGTTGATGATCCATCACAAGGCGCCGCACCGCAATTGGGATCCGGCGGACCGCCACATGTCGAAGTACGAGGACATCGAGATTCCGGAGCCGGACAATTTGTTCGATGCCTACTTAAACCGCGGCACCGCCGCCCGTCTGCAGGACATGAGCATCGAAAAAACCATGACCCTGGGCAACGACCTGAAGGTGGAAGGACGCTGGGTAAACAATCCTCGTTTCGCACAACGCGCCAAGTGGTTCGCCCAACACAAACCTCAGGGCAAGGATCTGGTGCGTTGGAAATACCAGAACTATATGAAGGATTTCATGCGCTGCACCTGGGGCGTTGATGAAAACATCGGCCGCGTCCTCGAGACGCTCAAGCAGATGGATTTGGAGGACAATACGATCGTCATGTATTCGTCTGATCAAGGCTTCTATATGGGCGAGCATGGCTGGTTCGACAAACGTTTCATGTACGAAGAGTCGTTCCGAACGCCACTGATCGCCCGCTGGCCCGGAAAAATCAAGCCGGGTTCCGTCAACACCGACCTTGTGCAGAACATCGACTTCGCTGAAACCTTCCTGGACCTCGCCGGCGCGGCGATTCCGGACGACATGCAGGGCGAGAGCCTGGTGCCGCTGTTGAAGGGTCAAACGCCGGACGATTGGCGCTCCAGTCTATACTACAACTATTACGAGTATCCCGCCGTCCACAGCGTTCGTCGCCACGAAGGCGTGACTGGCAAACGCTACAAGCTGATCCGCTTCTACGGTCTGGATGTGCCTGATGGCGAAGAGTGGGAGTTCTACGATCTCGAAAGTGATCCCGCGGAAATGAACAACACCTACAGCAAGCCCCGGAACGCCGAGCTGGTTGCTGCGTTGAAAATAGAGCTCGAACGTCTGAAGGTCGAATACAAGGTCACCGAGCCCCCGGCGCAAGTCAGGAGAAGGGCTCGTCCGCAGAGAAAGAAGACGCCGCAGAAGTAATGATCCGAATTCTTCTCAATCTCACGGCGGCGGCCTGCGCGAACGGCACTCGTTCCATGAGTCTGGCCGAGCACGTCTGTTCTTGTGAGCGGTACGGCGCTAGCCGCCGGTTATTGGCAGTGTTTTCACCCGCGGCTAGCGCCTTGCGGCTCACTGTTTCAGATGTCTGGACAGCCGCCTCGTCGACGACGAAAACGCTGCGTTCGCGGCGAAAAGTAAAACTTCAATCCAACAAGGAAATATGAAAATGAAGACGAAAAGCGTGAAGACTATTGTGGCCACCGTTTGCTGCCTGCTGGCTTCTCAGGCTATGGCAGAAGAGTACAAGGCGTCCGATGGGTGGAAGCCGCTGTTTAATGGAAAGGATCTGAGCGAGTTTATTGTCGAGGACGGCAAGGCCACCTATGAGCTCAAGGACGGCGTGATCACCGGCCACACGGTCATCCCCAGCCCCAACACGTTCCTGGCCACCAAGGCGCGGTATGGCGATTTCGAGCTGGAGTTCGAGGTCAAGGTGTCCGACAAGCTCAACTCCGGAGTGCAGATCCGCTCGCGTTCGCGCGACGAAGCCGAGGGACGATTCGAAGTCGGGCGGTTCTATGGACCACAGGTTGAGATCGAGGCGGGACCGGGCCAGGCAGGTTATGTTTACGGAGAGGCAACCGGCCGCGGCTGGCTGTCGCCCGAACCCAAATCGAAGGATAAATCGCTCAAGCAGCACGAACACTTCAAGAACGGTGAGTGGAACCATTTCCGCATTGTGGCCAAAGGGGCCCGTATCCAGACCTTCATCAACGGTACTCCGATCGCCGATCTGGCCGACGAGGAAATCTATAAGACGCACGCGAAGGGACATATCGGTCTCCAGGTACATGGCATCAAGGAGGACCTGCATCCCATGAGCGTCAGCTGGCGCAAGCTCTTCATTCGTGAGTTGTAGGGCTGCCGTTAATCCTGCACACAGGAGCATGATCGCATGAAGAAGCTATTGTTGATCGTATGGGCAACGACCCTGGTCGGGGGCTTGCATAACGCCTCCGCGGCGCACGCGGCGAAGCCAGGCGGCCAGCCGAATATCATCATTATCATGTCGGACGACATGGGCTATTCCGACATCGGCTGCTACGGTGGCGAGATCCAGACACCCGTGCTGGACGGTCTGGCCAAACAGGGGCTGCGCTTCACGCAGTTCTACAACACGGGCCGATGCTGCCCCACGCGCGCGTCTCTGCTGACCGGGCTCTATCCCCATCAGACCGGCATTGGCCACATGATGGACGACAAGGGCATCGACGGCTATCGCGGCGATCTGAATCGCAGCTGCGTCACAATTGCCGAAGCCCTCAAGCCGGCCGGCTATGCAACCTATATGGTCGGCAAGTGGCATGTGACCAAACACACGCATCCCGAGGATGAGGCCGACAAGTTCAACTGGCCGCTGCAACGCGGGTTCGACCGTTATTATGGAATCATCAACGGGGCATCCAGCCTGTGGGATCCCAACTCGCTGACGCGTGACAACCGGCCGATCACGATACGGAACGATGCGGTTTACCAACCGTCGGAGCCTTATCACTTCACCGATGCCATCAGCGACAACGCCTCGATGTTCATCAACCAGCATGATGGGTCGAAACCGTTCTTCATGTATGTGGCGTACACAGCCGCGCACTGGCCGATGCATGCGCGCGAGCGTGATATCGCGAAGTACGACGGCCAATACGACGCGGGCTACGAACCCATCCGCCAGACGCGGCTGGAAAAAATGAAACAGCTCGGTGTGGTGGAACCGCACGCGAAGCCATGCCCGACGGTTGGCCCGTGCTGCGGGGGCATGTCATGCCGGGGCCGGCGGATACCTACATCGGCTACGGACGCAACTGGGCCAATGTTTCGAATACGCCGCACCGCGAGTACAAGCACTATGTGCACGAAGGCGGCATCTCGACCCCGCTTATTGCGCACTGGCCGGCCGGCATCAAGGCGAAGAACGAACTGCGCAGCGAACCGAGCCACCTGATCGATCTGATGGCCACTTGCGTCGATCTGGCCGGGGCAGCGTATCCGGCAGAATTTTCCGGCGAACAGATTCGCCCGCTGGAAGGCAAAAGCCTGGTTCCCGTGTTTGCAAACCAGTCGTTGGGACGCGAGGCGATCTATTGGGAACACGAGGGCAACCGAGCCGTCCGCATGGGTGACTGGAAGCTCGTCGCGAAAGGACGGAACAGTGATTGGGAGCTATACAACGTCGCGGCGGACCGCAGCGAGTTGAACAATCTGGTCTCTACACATCCCGAACGCGCTGACACGATGGCGGCGCTGTGGCTGGCCTACGCCGAACGCGCCCAGGTGCTGCCTTATCCGGAGAAAAAGGCAAAGAAGAATTCAAAAAGAAAGTAGCGTTCACTCGTTCCTTCTGTTGCTTATGCATTCGAGTCAAGTTGACGTCGCCACTCACGGTCAGGTCTGAATGTCGCGTGGTTAAGGCGCAAGTCGTTTGTGAGGCAGGAAGAACAGGGTCGCAGCCAATACTGTTTGGCACTTGTCTTCTTGAATTTGCCTGGTCCCCGCCTAAGCTGGGAATCAAGATTCCGGCCGCCTGCGAATTCATCTGGAGCAACCCCTTGAATAAGAGCCCTTTGAAAACGTCTCCCATAAGACACCCGCCACTCGATCTGCATCTCGGCTTGGAGCGATTGGCATCGGCGCTCGTCATAATTGCGGTGACCATCTGCCCGCTTGCTGCCCGCGAACCGGAAGACGGCGAGCCACTGACCGTCGAACGCATCTTTGACTCCACCGAGTTCACTCCCGAGCGGTTAAATCGCTTCACTGGATCAAAGGCCGGGCGGCTTATACCGTGCTGGAGAATGACCAATGGAATGACGAAAAGGACGACGGACGCGACAGTCACGGTGGGCTCGGAATCGTTCGCTACGATGCAGACAGCGGCGCTCGCGAGGTGCTGGTGTCGTCACGGTTGCTGATCCCGACGGGCGAGTCAGCGCCGCTGGCGATCGATGGCTACACCTGGTCGGAAGACGGGTCGAAGCTGCTGATCTACACAAACTCCAAACGCGTCTGGCGGCAGAACTCACGCGGCGACTATTGGGTGCTGGACGTCTCGGGCCGTGAGCTGCGACAGCTCGGCGGCGATGCCGCGCCATCGACCATGATGTTTGCCGAATTCTCGCCCGACGGACGCCAGGTCGCCTACGTCCGCGAGAATAATATCTATGTCGAACATCTGAGCGAACGTCGGATCACGCGACTCACCGACGACGGATCGGCGATCGTTATCAATGGAACATTCGATTGGGTTTATGAAGAAGAACTCGGACTGAGAGATGGCATCCGCTGGAGCCCTGACAGCCGTAGAATCGCGTATTGGCAATTGAACACCGAGGGCGTCCGCGAGATCTACCTGATCAATCACACCGACAGCGTTTATCCCCGACTTAAGGCGATCAAGTATCCCAAGGTTGGAGAGAAAAATTCGGCCTCGCGCGTGGGGGTGGTGAGCGTCCAGGGCGGCAAGACTCTCTGGCTCGACGTGCCGGGCGATTCTCGAAACCATTACATCGCACGCATGGATTGGGCTGACAACTCCGACGAAATCGAGATCCAGCAGCTCAATCGTTTGCAGAATGCCAACAAAGTCATGCTTGCCGATTCGCGGACGGGCAATCTAAGCACCATGCTCACCGAGCGAGACGACGCCTGGGTAGACGTTCACGACAACCTGCGCTGGATCGACCACGGCAGGCGATTTCTCTGGCTGAGCGAACGCGACGGATGGCGGCATGTGTATGCTGTGTCCCGTTCAGGCGAAGACGTGCGGCTCGTTACTCCCGGAGACTTCGATGTCGCCGGCATCAGCGCGGTCGACGAAGCGGGCGGCTGGCTTTACTATATCGCCTCGCCTGACGATCCGTCGCAGCGGTATCTGTATCGGGTCCATCTCGATGGCAGCGATACCCAACGCGTCACGCCAGTCGACCAGTCGGGAACACATAGTTACCAGGTGTCGGACGATGCACGCTGGGCAATTCACAGTTACTCGTCTTTCGACACGCCGCCGGTCACCCAGCTGGTGCGTCTGCCCGGGCATGACACCGTCCGCGTGTTAGTCGATAACTCAAAGCTGCGCAAGGCGATTTCGAAGATCAAACGGCAGCCGACCGAATTCTTCTACGTCGACATCGACCAGGACGTGTCGCTGCACGGATGGCTCATGAAGCCGGCCGACTTCGATCCAGAAAAAAAGTATCCGCTGCTCACCTACGTCTACGGGGAACCCGCATCGCAGACCGTGAACGACAAGTGGCGTGGGCAGTCTTATCTTTGGCATCCGCTGCTCACCCAGCACGGTTATCTCGTCATGAGCATCGACAACCGAGGCACGGCGGCACTGCGCGGCCGGGCGTGGCGCAAGTGCATTTATCGGCAGGTCGGGATTCTCGCCTCCGAAGACCAGGCCGCTGCGCTCCGCACAGTGCTCGACCGACGAGCGTATGTGGACCGCGACCGAATCGGAATTTGGGGCTGGAGTGGAGGCGGCTCCATGAGCCTGAACATGATCTTTCGCCATCCAAAGCTCTACCACACGGCAATGGCCGTCGCGGCGGTGCCCAATCAACGGTATTACGACACGATTTACCAGGAACGGTACATGGGCCTGCCGCCGGATAACGTGAAAGGTTTTCGAGAAGGATCGCCGATCACCTACGCCCATCAGCTTCAGGGAAATCTGCTTCTGGTTCACGGCACGGCCGACGACAACGTACATTATCAGGGAGCCGAAGCACTGGTGAACGAACTGATTGCCGAGAACAAACGCTTTACGATGATGGCCTATCCCAATCGCACGCACTCAATCAAAGAAGGCAACGGAACGACACGACACCTGTACGAGCTGCTGACGCGCTATCTGCGCGAAAATCTTCCGGAAGGCGCTCAAGACCGCTAACAGGCTGTCCGGATACGTCGGTTCTTGTGAGCGGTACGGCGCTAGCCGCCGGTTATCGGCAGTGTTTTCACCCGCGGCTAGCGCCTTGCGGCTCACTGTTTCAGGTAACCGGACAGCCTCCAGGCGTCCAGCCACGGCGGAGAAAAATCTGTCATGCCCTGAACTGCAAACACATTGACGCGGACACAAACGGTTACAATCTCGGAAGTTCACGTCGAACGAGTCCATGGATCGTGCGGGCCCGCCTCAGTTCATTATTTTGATCCTGCGAAATGTTCCGCACGAATATGAAACCAAAGTCAGGCGAATCACAATGAAAAACCATCGTTCTACTTTCCTGGCTTGGATCGTTTTTCTGTGCGCGGCGGGTGCGTCTCAATTCACCTTTGCTGATGAAGAGTCGGAAACAAAAGGCGACTTCGAGTTTACGATCGTCACACAACTGGATGCCGGCAGCGTTAAAAACCAGGCGGGCACCAGCACCTGCTGGAGTTTTGCGACCAACTCGTTTCTCGAATCTGAATTGTTGCGCATGGGCAAAGGCAAATTCGATTTATCGGAAATGTTCGTCGTGCGGCAGATCTATCCCCAAAAATCACTGCACTACGTCCAGCAACACGGCAGTACAACCTTTGGCCCCGGCAGCCTCTCCGGCGATCTACTGCGCACGCTGGCTGAATTTGGTGCCGTGCCGGAGTCCATTTACGATGGGAAATTTATTGGGCACTCGAAACACAATCACCAGGAAATGGACGCCGTGCTCACCGCCATGCTGGACGCCGTCATTGCTAACAAAGGGAAACGACTCAGCCCCGCCTGGCGCGATGCGGTCGAGGGCGTGCTGGATGCCTACATCGGTCAAGTCCCGGAAACGTTTGCATACGAAGGCCAGACCTACACGCCCCAAACGTTCGCCGAATCGCTGGGCATCGAACCGTCGGATTACGTCGAACTGACTTCGTTTACCCATCACCCGCCCAACAGCACATTCGCCCTGGAGATTCCCGACAACTGGGCACACAACCAATATCGCAACGTGTCGCTCAATGAACTGATGGCAGCATTGAATAACGCATTGGAAGATGGATACACGGTCGCGTGGGATGGCGACGTCAGCGAAAAGGAGTTCAACAAAAAGGAGGGCCTCGCGATCCTGCCTCTGGTCGATTGGGATGACAAAACGGAAGACGAACAAAAAGAGACATGCCAGAAGCCGGAACCTGAAAAGGAAGTGACTCCGGCATTGCGGCAGCAGTATTTCGAAAACTATGCCACGACTGACGACCACCTGATGCACATCACCGGTGTTGCTACGGACCAGAACGGCAAAAAATACTACATCACGAAAAATTCCTGGGGCACCAAAGATCGCGGGCACGACGGCCATGTCTATATGTCCGTCGCGTACGTCCGTGCGAAAACCATCGCCATCCTGCTGCATCGCGACGGCCTGCCCCAAACTCTGAGCAAAAAGCTGGCACAACAGTAACTTCAGCGTCGAGTGGCCAGCATGATCAGGTCGCAGATCCCGCGTCGGGCTGGCCACGACGTCGTAAGAAGGCCCTGTGATCGACCACCGGTGTTTGTTACTATTTGGTCCCCACCGCTGTCCTGCCCGCGAGCACAGCCGCGAACTTCCCGCCTTCGAGGACCTGGAAATGCTGACACTCACCGGTCGACGTGAACCTGGTAAGTCGTTTTGTGACGGAATTTCCCGTCGCAACTTTCTGCAGATCGGAACGTTGGGTGGTGCCGGTTTGTCGTTGCCCGGACTGCTTCGCGCCGATGCGGCGGCTGGCAATGGTCGTTCGCAGAAGTCGGTCATCATGATCTACCTGGTTGGTGGCCCGCCGCATCAGGACATGTTTGACCTGAAACCGAACGCACCGAAAGAAGTCGCCGGACCGTGGCAGCCAATCGAGACCAATGTCCCGGGCATGGAAATCTGCGAAGCGTTTCCGATGCTGGCAAAGATTGCCGACAAGCTGGTGACCATTCGGTCGATCGTTGGTTCCCAGGCCGGCCACGACGCTGTTCAGGTCTTCAATGGACACAACCCTCGGAAACCGAAGCCAAGTGGCGGCTGGCCGCAGTTTGGTTCGGCAGTGGCTAAAGTTGCGGGAGCGACTCATGCGGCTGCCCCGCCGTTTGTGAGTCTGTGTTATCCGTGTACACACGGGCCGTACAACGAACCGGGACCAGGATTTCTGGGCACTTCGCATGCTCCGTTTCGACCCATGGGGCCCACAAAGGACGACATGATTCTGAATGGTGTGACCGTCGAGCGTCTCGGCGATCGGCGAGCGTTGTTGAAGAGCGTTGATGGTTTTCGTCGCGATGCCGACGCCAGTCGAACGATGCAGGGGATCGACACATTCACCGAACAGGCGATGGGATTGCTGACGTCATCGAAACTGGCCGACGCTCTTGATCTGTCGAAAGAAGACCCGCAGATCGTGGAACGTTATGGCACCGGCGATCCGACAAAGTTCATCGACGGAAACGGAGCCCCTCGTGTTCCGCAAAGCCTGCTGGTCGCGCGGCGTTTGATTGAAGCGGGTGCCCGAGTCGTGACGCTGAACTATTCGAAGTGGGACTGGCACGGGGGTAGCTACAATACCATCTTCAATCGCGAGGCCGAAGATTTTCCGGTGTTCGACAAATGCGTCAGCGCACTGGTCGAAGACCTGCACGATCGTGGTCTGGACAAGGACTGCACGGTGATTGTGTGGGGCGAATTCGGCCGCACTCCGATCATCAGCAAGCAGGTTGGGCGAGACCACTGGCCACGAGTCAACTGTGCTCTGATGGCCGGCGGTGGCATGCAGACCGGTCAGGTCATCGGTGCGACGGATCGTCTTGGCGGCGAAGCCGTGTCACGTCCGGTGACGTACTCTGAAGTGTATTCGACTCTGTATCACAACCTGGGCATTGATGCGCAAGCGACGACCATCAGTGACCTGAACGGACGACCGCAGTATTTGTTGGAAGAAGACGCGGAACCGATGCGTGAGTTGGTTTAGGGCAGGTTACGCAGTGTGTTTCACAGGGGCACGAGACTCACTCGCTGGCGCTTATAGCTTGTATGGGGCCCCTTCGATGGGCCTTTCTTAATTCGGCAAGTCCGTGGCTTTGATCAGTGGCGGCTGCTTTTGAGCCTTCGATTTTTTAATTTCCTGTTGCAGCACCTGGACGGCTTTGTTCAGTTGACGATCCTTTCCGTTGGGAATCTCAGTGGGGCGCGGCCAGACAATGATGTGCGGCACAGCTCCGTTCAGTTCCATGTCCTGTCCCGTAGATTTCACAAACCAGCCTCGGAACGGCAGCCGAATTGATCCGACATCCATCACGGATTTGCGCCCTGTGCTGATTACGCCACCCGCTGTTGGCGCTCCGACCAGCTTGCCGCGTCCCAGGTTTTTGATGGCGTGACTGAAGATTTCTGCGTTGCTGTAACTGTTTTGGTTGCACATTACGACGATCGGCTTGTGCCACGTTGCGTACACCATGCGACTTTGTGGATACCCCGGTCCGCCACCTCGCGGGACTGTCACGGCATGTTGTGGCTGAGTCAGTGCCGTCAGCAGATGGTCGGTCGTCGATCCACCACCGTTGTCACGCACGTCGATGATCAGACCGTCTTTGCCGTAGCCGATATCATACAACTCACGTTCGAAGTCCAGAAAACTGGTCCAGTTCATTCCCTGAATGTGCAGATAGCCGATGTTGTCCGCTTTCTTCATGACGAGTTTTCGATTGTGGTCCTGCCATTCCTGATACAGCAACGAACGCACTCGGCCGTAACTTGTCGGCCTGAGCACCACTTCGCGTTCTGCACTTTTTTTGCTGGCGGCCCTGATCTTCAATCGAATGTTGCGGTCCATGGGGCCATTCAATACCGTCGTCAGATCGATTGCAGGATCGACAGCCGTCCCATCGATGCTGAGAATGACTTCACCGGGTTTGATGAGGCTGGATTCATCTGTCGCCGGTCCATCGGCAATGACATCTTTGACCTTCAGGCCGGGTCCTTTGAACCGGTCATCAAACCGTACTCCCAGATGCACGGTCGCAGGACGCCACTCGTCACCTCCCTCAACGTGAGGCACCAGTCCCGATCGCGGATAGAAGCCAAGGTGGGATCCGTTAAGTTCACCCAGCATCAGCTGCACAACTGTCGCCAGTGAGGTGGTATTACCAGCTGACGCCGCCGCGTCGGCGTACTTGCGTCGAACCTGATCCCAATTGTGATTTCCGTGATTGTCGTCGTACCACCAGTCCCGCATGATGCGCCAGGCGGTTTCGAAACCTGCGAGATAACGAGCCGAACGGCTGAGTTCCTGTTGAGCAGAAAACGTGTACGTCGTCCCGCTGCCTGTCAGTGGCTGTATGCCTGGGACGTCACTGGACAGCCACAGCATTCTGTCTGGTTTCTGCAACCAGCCTTTGATGCTTCCCGTGCTGTCGGTGATCTTCTTTGGAGTCAGCTTGTCCGGGAATTCGATGGAATACGTGCCCGCGTCAGTCTTGACCGTGCCGGAGAAGATCAGTTTTTTTCCGTCCGGCGTCCAGCCAAGAATCCGTTCGGTGGAATCTGCGATGGAGATCCTTTTCAGGCGACGATGAATATCCGCGAAATCGATCTTCACGTCCGGGAGTTTCTTCTCATCCGCTTTTTCGGGATTCTGTTCGTCGTCCGTTGCCGCTTCGTCTTTCTTCTTCGATTTAGTGTCTTCCGCTGTCTCCGGTTTTTTCGCAGCGTCAGATTTCGGGTCGACCTTCTTTTTGCGGGATTTTTCAAACGCCTCCAGCGTCTTTTTCACTTTGCGATCTCGGGAACCCGTATCGTCATCTTCTTCCGTCAGCCAGACATAGTAGATATCCACTTCGTCGTCCGTGCGGCGTCCGGTGAATGCAATCAGCTTGCCATCGCTGGACCAGCGTGGTCTGGATTCGTCGTCCGGGTGTCGGGAAATATTGACAGGGTCTGCCGACCTGTCGGTCGGCATGATCCAGACGTCAGTGTTGAAGTTGTTGTCCGTCTGTGCAAAGACGATCCATTTGCCATCGGGTGAGAAGTCGTAGTCGGGAGGCAAAAACGATTCGACCATTTTTTCAGCGTCACCGGTTTCAAGATTTCGGAGCCACAAATCGCCTCGTTCACGAATGTACGCAAGGTGCTTTCCATCCGGGCTCAACCGCAGCTGCGATTCCACGGCGTCATCTTCGGTGATTCGCGTCATGGTGAATTCATCGTTCTGCCACCAGTATTTTGCATCGTCCGTGTGCTGTATTTTCCAGATGTCGGGTTCGCCGTCTTTCCAGCTGACGCAGACAATTGCGTTGCCATCGTTGATGAAGATGGGGTCTGATTCGAACTGCGACGTTGCCGTCACCTGCACGGGCTCCCGCAGTTCAGTCTCCATGACCCACAGGTCTCCACCGGAGATAAAGGCAACTTCCAGCCCGTCTTTGCTGAAAGCTGCGTCGGTCGCGGTCTTCAGCGTTCTGCGATGCAGATCGTCGTCCTGGTCTTCCTGAGAAACAGTGATCCTGATCAGTTTGGGTTGTGCCTTTTTACCGACACGCAGTCGATACAGATCAAACAGATGCGAGAAAACGATTGTCCGTCCGTCGGCGGAAACCGTCGGACTGACAACCAGGTCATCCTCAAAATGAGTCAACTGTCGAGATTCCTTCGTCTTCAGGCTGTATTCCCAAAGATTTCTGGCACCGTTTTCTGCCTCCTGCGAACCGCAATAATAGAAGCCACTGCCGTTTGGTTTCCATACCGGTGAAAAACAACCGGTGGGCAGATTCAACACCTGAATGAAACGGTTCTGTTTAAGATCGAACAGCCAGACCTGTGCGGATCGAGCTCCGTGATAACCTTTTCGCCACCAGCGTTCTCCTTCGCGCACGAATAACAACTGCGAACCATCGGGGCTGATTTGTCCATCCGTGCCGTATCCGTTGAACAGCGAACGTTCAGCAGACCGTTCGTCGGATGCGATCTTCAGGAACCGAACCGAAGAGCGAGATCGCCAAAAGTGATCCCGGTCACCCAGTACCAGCAGTTGCTTTCCGTCCGGATACCAGTCCTGCAAAGAAAATCCCTCAGTATGCCAGGTCAGCTGTTGCGGTGCAGTATCGCCGTCGTTCAGGGTATACACTTGGCGACTGCCTGTGCGATCACTGACAAATGCAATCCGCTGGCCATTCGGTGAGTAGTGTGGTTCTGAATCAGCAGCCGAGTGCGACGTGACTCGCTGAGCTTCGCCACCGACCGTCGCGACCTGCCAGATATCTCCCCGGTGGACGAACAGCAGCGTTTTTCCGTCCGGTGAAAGATTCGGATCGGTGACCAGCTGCACGCGATCTGCGCCGATTACAGTCGCAGCAGACAGCCACAGGCCCAACATCAGAAGACGTATTTGCATCAAGCAGTCCCCAACTGTGGTGTTCCATCAAACTTCATGTGACACAACGAACAAGCCTTCCATCGTAAGTAGGCCGGACCGGTCGTTGCGACGAAAAACCCTGGCAATACTGCTAAGGTGTCATAGATTCGGTGGCTCCGAAACGATTCTGTCACTGCCGCCGGAACGCAATCACGTGACTTGTGTGGCTCACGAACATTGTCGTGAAGTTCGTCGGCTGGGATGTTCCGGGCTTTTCGGAAATCAATGCGTGCGACAGACAGGTTCGACGGGCACGTTGATAAACTGGATGACTGGTCCCGTACAGAACTCAGAATTCACTCACGTCAGAGATCTATTCGTGCTGTCATGATCTCAATCAACAAAGACTTCCAGGACACTTATCTGGGCGACAATGCACCCAGGTTTGCGCCAGGGCAGCTGGTGCGTCACCGCCGCTACGGTTACCGCGGCGTCGTTGTTGCTCACGATGGTCACTGCAAAGCAGATCCGGCATGGTACATGGCCAACAAGACTCAGCCGGACCGCGATCAATCGTGGTATCACGTGCTCGTCCACAACAGCGAGATTGTCACCTATGCGGCAGAATCCAGTCTGCGATCAGATGACTCGGACGAACCTGTCAGGCATGCGCTGATCGAGCGTTTTTTTTCAGCATTCGTCGATGGAAAGTTCATCCGCAATGATGAACCGTGGCCGCGGTCTTAATCCGAAACGGCAGTGAGGAGGAATCGAGGACGATGGACGAGGAGGAACGGTTCATGAAAATAGTGAACGGCTCTAAACGAGAACGTCCTCAGGTGTCAGCACCTCAGAGTCTGCCGCCACCTGCGTATCTGTGGGTGTCTCTTCCTGCGAAACGTTCATTCGCAGAGTTACCTCGTTGCCCTTTTCGTTGTGCGTGACTTCATCCAGAAAAGCGTGCATTAACGTGAGTCCGCGACCCGACGGACGTAACATGTTTTCAGGATTGCGTGGGTCCGGTATCGAAGAAACGTCAAAGCCAGGTCCTTCGTCGCGAATGGTAAAGACGGCTACGTTGGAATCCAGTCGGACATCGACCGTGACGCGACGATTTGCATACGGTGCCGTCCTGCTTCTCTGTTCGATCTGGTCGCCCCATGAGTGGTCGTCAAGCGCCCGCAATTCCGAACTGACTTCCAAATTTCCGTGGACCATCGCGTTGCAGAGGGCTTCTGCCAGAGCGATTCCAAGGTGCGATGCCTTCGGTCCCTTGAGCAGACCCATGGCATCCATCAGCCTGTGCAGGAAGGCAATCGTTGGAACGATGCGTTGACGCTCGTTAGGGAGTTTCAGAGTGATCGCATGTTTTTCAATAGAGCCCAGAAATTCGTCTTCCTGTTTTTGACGGGTGGTGGTACTCAGGACATGCGCCACTACGGCCGCCAGTTCTTCCTGCAGATGATGCTTGGGCACATAGCCGTAAGCTCCGGCCTGCAGAGCATACATGGCTGTGGCCTCGCTTCCGTATGCCGTCATCACAATGCTTGGCAGGTCGGAATGTGTTTTCTGGAGTTTCTGGATCAGTTCCAGGCCGCTCATGACTGGCATGTTCAGGTCGGTAAGGACCAGATCGAAACTCTGGTCTGCCAGCATGCGTAGCGCCTCCTGTCCGTCACCGGCCTCTGCTACGATGAGTTCGGGTGACTTCTCCAGAATTGAAATCGCGAGGCGTCGATCAAAGGCCGAATCGTCGACAACAAGAATCTTTGACATGTTATCCACCAGCAAATATGAGGGTCAGCGTTGATGAGTCTTTCAGCCAGTCAAAAATCGCACAGGCGTTCCAGACTCATCACGGCGTCATTGGAGATACGCAGACAAGCACTGCGACTTTGAATGCTGGTGCGATCTGCCAAAAAGGAATATTGCGCGATGTGCGCAACACCATGCTCAACGCTAGTGCGTTCGGCAGGATTCGCTGTTGATTAGCACAAAGAATCTACCAAAACGCCGCTTCAGCTGCTGAGGCATTGAACTGTTCCGGCAGTACGAACTAATCGTTACGAGCTGACACGCGTTCGTCCCCACACATGGTGAGGGAAATCCCTACGGATGGTGTTGTTGAGGTGGATACACTGAGGAAGTCTTCATTCGCATATTTGATGCAAATGTCGTGGCAGATATTTCCCTCCCCGACTGCGGTGGTGCGGCATATGACAATTCGTTTTGTGTGAGAATGTGTCGGTTCGCCGGTTGTGTGACATAGATTATTGAATATCGACGCCAGTGTATCGGAATCATCTGATGAACCGTTTTCTGCGTCCGCCATGATCCAATCGGGAGATAATGTTGCCATGAATACGGCCCAACTTTCACTGGAACACAGTCACGCGACACGTCGGTCGGCTGCAGATCGCGTTGACGCCGACCAGATTCTTAAAGGCGCGGGGAATGATGCTGAGCTGGCTTCTGAGCTGATTACGATGTTCCAGGAAGACCTGCCCACAACACTGGAAAACCTGCAGACCGCCATCGCGGAAGAAGACCTGGAAATCGTGACCCGTCTGGCGCATTCGCTGAAAACGCCACTGGGAATGTTCGGTGCCGCCGATGTGCGTGATCAGGCTCATCAAATCGAGTTAGCCGCTAAACAGTCAGAAGTCACAGGACTTGAGGACATGTTTGGTGAACTGCTGACAGAACTCACTGAAGTGTCACGAGAACTGCAAAGCGTACAGTTCGACCAGCCGTAGCGCAATTCCAGAATCTGTCTGCCGCCGCGGGAACACGCGCCTGCAGATTTCCTGCTCCCGGAATTCGACCGTCACGCGTACTTATGACCGGATTACGTTCCGGCAATGCGCGAGCTGTGACAGAGACGTTTCAGATTTTTGTCCGTTTACGTTTCTTCTGTCTGCGCGCCGGCTTTTCTTTCGGCGGGGCGTCTTCGCGGGCCTTTTTGATCGAACGAATGAGTTCGATGATCCCGCCGGGCACACCTTCGGCGCCTGGGGCATTGTCCGGCGTTGTGACTGTCCCCAGCAGCTGCATCACGGCACCGGTAACGTCCGCAGGCTGTTGCGTGTACTGTTCCGGAGCGATGCGTTTCGACAGTTCGTCCAGAATCGGAGGCCCGATCAGTTTGGGGTCCGAAACGGTGCCCTTGACCTGCAACGCGATGGGGGCCAGTGTTAACTTTGAAATGAAAGCCGTGAACGGGTTGCTCGGTGCAATCAGTGGCAACTGAACCTGCAATGATAAGTCCAGCGTTTCATCCAGACCTACCATGCCGGACGATTCAATTCGCATTTGGTCCGCGATTTCCGGCAGCAGAAAGGCCAGACCACTGTGATGAATCCCGATCGAGTCCACTTTGAAGTCAACGGTGGAGTTCCGAGCGATCTCAAGACGATCCGGCACAGTATTACCGGACACCTGTCCCACCAGCTGGCTGATCTGTGAGACCCAATCCTGCTTTAGTCTGGCATTCACTGTATGGAAGACCGCTGCACCGCGAATTGAAAACCGGGAGGCGGCTTCGTCATTCAGTTGAATGCGCGTGCTGTGCAGCATTACGGAAACTTTCCCGGACAGCGCCGTGGATTGCGACAGTACGGGGGCGATCAACGCAAGATTCTGCTCGGTATGCGCTTCGGAAACGGGTTCATGGGCGAAGATTTGAACAGGATCCAGCGATAACCAGCGACCGTCCGGCTCATTAGTGACGGCACCGGCGATATCCAGATCATCGATATCCACAATTGGCAGCGGGCGCCAGGGCACGCTGAGCTGGAACCCACCGTTGACGACTTCGAACGCGACGTTGCGGGTCAGAGGTTGCTGCGGTTCATCCGGCGTCTGCAGAGAAAGTTTGCCGTCTTCGTCCAGAGCCACCTGGAGTTCAGGTTCAATCAGTGTGATGGTCCCGAGATCACCGTCGCCCGTGAGCAGGCTGAACAAAGATATTGACGTGTGAATCTGCCTGATCGTGCCATGAATCTGACCGGCCTCATCTGACAGCGAGATCTGCTGAAACGATACCGGAGTGAGCCAGCCGCCCAACGCCGCAGCCGAAGATGCGGTCAAACCGTACTTTGAAAATGCCGTGTTCAGCAGCGTGTCACGGTAAGTTGAGCGCATGACCGCTGTCGGCAGAATGGCCGCTCCGGAAAACAACATGCCGCCGAGCACTGATGTCGCAACGACGGCCCGCCGCCAGCCTGGTTTTGACGATTTCATCATTTCGCGAGGATCTTCATTGGTATCAGCTTCCATGGTCTCTGTCGAATCCGGGGCTTCTGCACCCTGTGAAAATGACTGCCTGCGACAAAACGAACTCACTCTATTCGCAGAACCGGTCGAATGCCTGGACATTGTATTTCGAAACCTGAAACAAGTCACCACCGAAGTCCCCGGTACTTTCAACCGACACTTCATATCGAGTAAGAAAAATGCTGCAGTTCAGTCATGGAGCGGCTTTACCCGGCATACTGCGGGCGCGGCTTTGTGGCATCTTCTGAGTGGCTGAGGTAGCATCTTTGCTGGTGGAATCAGACTTGTGCCATGCCAGAGGCTGGCCGGCAGGGTTTCACCGTCCTGCGCTCCGTACCGCTTTATCGCCGCAATCTGAACTTTCCGCTCACGAATACCGCTAAGGCTTCTGATCATGAAACCAGCCGTTTTAACTGCTTCCATCCTTTTTCTGTGTTTGACCACGTCTTCCTCGATCGCCGTCGACAAGAGCTCACGCGGCGTTTCGTTCCAGGCAACGAAGGAGGGCCAACTGGAGATCCGGATCGACGGCAAGAACTTTGCCGTGCTGAACCACGGCAAAAAATGGAATAAGCCGTTCTTATTTCCCGTTCATGCGCCAAACGGAACGAATGTGTTGCGCGATATCGTTCCGACAAAGGCCGATGCAGGATCGTCCAAAGAAGGTAAGGACCACTTTCATCACAAAGGCGTGTGGGTTTCCGTCGATTCCGTCAACGACGACAGGTTGAATTTCTGGAGTGAGGCGGCACGGATCGAATGCGCGGGCGTCGAACACTCGGTCGGCAGGAACGGCAGCGGACAGTTGACCATCACCAATAACTGGATGGAAGGTGACAAACCGCTGTTGCAGGAAAAGACAACGGTCACCATTCACCCGTCGCGATTGCTGACATACCACATCGAACTTTCGGCCGTTGACAAGGATGTCACGATTTATGACACCAAGGAAGGTTTCTTTGCCGTTCGCCTGGCACATACGATGCGAGAGATGGAAGGTGGCCACATTACAAATGCAGACGGGCTGAAGGGCGCAAACGACTGCTGGGGCAAGCCATCGCCGTGGATCGATTACTACGGCGAAGTCGATGGGGCGACGGCCGGAGTTACGCTGATGGACCATCCCGGCAACTTCCGCCCGTCGCGCTACCACGTGAGATCATACGGGCTGTTTTCCATCAGTCCGTTCGGGCCGAAAAAATACAGCCACGGAAAAGAAGCCGAAGCGCCCGTTACGATTCGGCCCGGTAAGGAAACATTCACGCTGGACTATGGCCTGTACATTCACGATGGCGACACGGAAACAGCGAAGGTCGCTGATGCGTATCAGCAGTTTCTGAAGGTGACGGGCAGCTAAGTGCTTTGTCACTGTCAAAAAGTGGGGTAAGCATCCTGCTTGCCTTGTGTTTCTCCTGATGATTCGCAAGCTGGAAGCTTACGCCACGAATCTGCAACCCAAACATTTAGCTGTGACAATGCACCGCGCGTGATGGCATTAAGAAAATGCGGCCCGTTGTCGTCGCGGTTAAACGATTATTTGAACTTCTGACGGTAGTCGCTCCCTGGAACGAAACTACGATGCGCTATTTCTTCGCCACGCTTCTGTGCTCCATATTGTCCACGTCGGCAAGCGCCGCCCGCCCCAACATCGTCATCATTCTGTGCGATGACCTGGGCTATGGCGACATTGGTGTGCACGGACATCCTCATATTCAATCACCGAATATCGATCGTCTGGCGAACGAGGGTATCCGCTTCACCAACTTCTATTCCACGGCCCCCGTATGCTCGCCGTCGCGAGTCGGGCTGCTGACAGGACGCAGTCCCAATCGAGCAGGCGTGTATGACTGGATTCCTGAATCGAAGCAACCGAGACCGGACGCTCGTGAACAGGTCCACATGCGCAAGAGCGAGATCACGATCGCTGAATTGCTGAAAAAGGCCGGCTACGCGACCTGCATGGCCGGCAAGTGGCACTGCAACGCCACCTTCAACAGCCCGGAACAGGCTCAACCGAACGATGCTGGTTTCGATCACTGGATGGCGACACAAAACAATGCCTCTCCGTCGCATGCAGATCCCGTGAACTATGTGCGAAACGGAGTACCGGTGGGAAAGATCGAAGGCTACAGCTGCCAGATCGCGGCCGATGAAGTCGTGAGCTGGATGGGGACTCATGTCAAAGACAACTCAGAACAGCCGTTCTTCATTTATCTTCCCTTCCACGAACCACACGAACCGGTGGCTTCGCCGCCGGAACTTGTTGACCAGTACAAAGACGTCACATGGCATCCTGACCAGGCTCAATACTACGCCAATGTCCACAACGTGGATCTGGCGGTCGGCAAGGTTGTGCGGGCGCTGCAGAAGCTTGGTGTGCGAGACAATACATTGATTGCGTTCACATCGGACAACGGGCCTGAGACGTTGAATCGCTATCGCAGTGCCAACCGCAGCTGGGGCATCACCGCTCACCTGCGAGGCATGAAACTGCACACGCACGATGGTGGTTTTCACGTGGTTGGGATTGTCAATTGGCCGAATGGAATCAAACCCGGCCAGGTTGTTGACACTCCCGCGTCGGCGCTTGATCTGTTGCCCACGGCGTGCTCGCTGGCCGAAGCCGTGATTCCTGCAGACCGCTCGCTGGATGGAATGAGTCTCTCGTCGTTCTTCGCCACCGGGCAGACAGTGGCACGAAAAAAGCCATTGGTCTGGGCTTACTATAACGGTATCAACGATGCCCGAGTGGCCATGCGGCATGGTGAATGGAAGGTCCTGGCACGTCTGAACGGTGGCCGTTTCTCCAAACGTCAGAATCTTACGCCGACAACTCTGGCAGAAGCGAAATCTGCCAAACTCACGGACTTCGAAATCTACAACATCGCAGCGGACCCGGGTGAATTATCCAACCTGGCCGGACGCAACTTCGCTCGGCAGGCAGAACTCATCGCGAAGATCACGTCCGGCTACCAGGAACTGGTCAATGATTCTCCAGCATGGACTCCTGTCAAATAGCACAATGAGCCGGTGTCGAAACTTGTGCAGCAGATCTGCAATTTTCCAGGGTGTATAAAATATGAGCGAGAATTCGTCCGGTGCTACGGCCTCGCAGCCGTGGCTCAATGTGGCCGGATCCCGGTACTTCATGGACTGGCTGGCCGACGTCGGCGTAAGCCTGGGCTTTACGACGTATCAAACCGGCAAGCTGTTTTTCGTCGGTCGAAAACCGGATGATTCCATCTCCGTGTTTGAACGCACGTACGGGCACTGCATGGGGATGTGGGCGTCGCCTGATGCCTCAACCATCTGGCTTAGTTCCCGTTTTCAAATCTGGAAACTGCAACGCGCGCCAGCAGCGATCGTGCCTTACCGAGCACCCGATTCTCCGGAAGCAGATCCGTCGAACCCGAATCAAGCCGTGCCACAATGGTCTGGTTGAGGGTACGACTACGCCTATATTCCTTGAGTTGGCTACACCACCGGACACGTGGACGTGCATGACGTGGCGGTTGATGCGGATGGGCGTCTGCTGTTTGTCAATACGATGTTCGGCTGTCTGGCCACGCTGAGCGACAACGCCAACTTTCAACCACTTTGGCAGCCTAAGTTTCTTAGTCGACTGGTGCCCGAAGACCGTTGTCACCTGAATGGACTGGCGATGAAGGACGGACGTCCGGCGTTCGTGTCCGTGGTCTCACAGTCAGATGTGGCAGACGGATGGCGAGACAAACGCCGTGATGGCGGTGCTGTAATCGATATCGCATCCGGCGAAGCCGTGGTGACCGGCCTTTCGATGCCGCATTCACCGCGCTGGCACAACGGCAGGTTGTGGGTGTTAAACTCAGGGACGGGAGAGTTTGGCACCGTTGACACTGAAAGCGGTATGTTCCAGCCAATTTGTTTTTGTCCGGGCTACATGCGCGGGCTCGCGTTCGTCGACCACTATGCCGTCGTTACTCTGTCGAAGCCCCGGCACGACAGCTTTCGCGGCCTGGAACCGGATGAACGGCTGGAGCAGGCCAACGCTGAACCTCAGTGCGGCTTGCAGATTATTGACCTGAACACCGGTATAGTATCGCACTGGCTGCGCATCGAAGGCACACTCGTCACTGAACTCTACGATTCCATCGTCCTGCCGGGCGTTCGCCAGCCGATGGCCGTCGGATTCAAGACCAACGAGATTGAGCGTCTGATGTTGGTTGACGAGACCGGACGACTTTGAAACGTCACGTCTGTACCAATTATTCCATTGGGAATTCCGTCGGTGCGCATCATTAAGCCAGGCGGCATCATGACCCGGTTGAACAGTTTCCTGTAGACAATCGTCGCTGGCGGAACGTCCGCCAACCGGTTGCGAACATCGAATAATCAGGGAGCTGAAGCCCCATATTCGGGGTCCACTAACCTCTTATCGCAGCTTCTCTAAAAGCTGTAAGTTGCCCATTAATTTGCGTGTTTGGTGACATCTGTGTGACGTCCGAATTCGCATGTTTCTCCGAGCAGAACGAAAATTGATATTCTTTCGCTGTCAAACATTGGCTGGTCCGCATTGGCCATCAATACCGAGTTGGCAGTCTGCACGCTTCCATAACCTGCAATTTTCCTGTGACGCCCCGATCATCTGAAACGGCAAGAATTCGGGACAAACCATGCTCAATACCCACTGGCTTCGCTCGCTTCGGAATCACTGCCGAAAGCAAAGACGTACCGGTCGCCAGGCGCGTTTTCAGAACTCGCCACATTCTGTCGTCTGCTCGGCACTCAAAGCCGAGGTTCTGGAAGATCGCTGTTTGCTTGCCGCATTCGGTTTCGACTTTGACGCGATCGCCAGCGACCTGCATTTCACGCTGCGGGCATTTGGCAGTTCGGATCCAGGCGACGCACCGCATACACAACTCCGGTACGGGCTGGGGACGATCAACTCACTGACCGGTTTTCCCAATCTCGAAGCGGTCGGCATTGGGGCATCTGACCTGACGTTTCAATTCGGATCGGACGTTGCTGCGAGCAACACGGTGGCCCTGAGTCTTGACGATGCTTCGTTTGACGACGGGACAGGCGATGGGATTGTCAACCAGTTCTATGTTCCTGGTTCCGGCACGGATAACACGTTAACGGTGTTCAATAAGGTTGTGCCCGCGGCGACCGGGAATCTGTTGTCTCTCGAAATTCGTACCGACACCAGTCCGGATTCTACCGGCATTGGCACATTCGTGCTCACCAGCGCCGTTGGTGTGGACACGACGATCTTCGACGAGATCAACGCTGTGACCGAGGGCACGGGCATGGTCGACTTCAGTCTGGGGACTTTCAGTTACCACGGAGATCCGTTTGGAGTCGGGGATGCTGAGAGATTTGCCTCGAACGGCAACGCGGCCTTCAATGCCGCAACAATTGGTCTGGTCGGGGCGGGGCCGTTCGCATTGGCTGTTGAGGGTGGTGACTACGTCGTGCGCGATCAGGGAAATGCCAACGCCGAGGTCGATCGGGTGGCAACCGTGTCCGTGTCGGACCTGTACATCAACGGTTCCGCTGCGAGTGACACGCTCAGCGTTGATTTTTCGGGCGGAGCGTTTGGGATTCATTTCAATGGTGGAGTTGGCAGCGATGCGTTGACGATCAACGGAGGCAGCTTTACCACGGTCACCTACAACACCATCGCGCCGACCGCGGGCAGCATCAACTATGACGGCACAATTGTCGGCTTTGCGGGTGTGGAACCGATCATTGACAATTCGTCGGCCACCGACCGAGTCTTCACAGGCAGCTCGGCCGACAATGTAACGCTCGACGATGATGGAATCACAGGCAACAACATCTCCCGCCTGTCGAGCACGTCCACCAACGAGAGCATCGACTTTGTCAATCCGACAAATTCGTTGACGGTCAATGGCTCCGCAGGAAACGACACGATCACGCTAAACGGACTGGACAGCTTGTTTGACGCATCGGTCACGTTGAACGGCCACGGTGGCCACGACGATACGACTGTTACCATGGCCGACATCAGTAGTTTGACGGGATTGAGCTTCAACGGCGGTGCCGGAAACGATTGTGCTGACATTCAAGCCGTCACCGCCATGACGGGGATTCCGTTGATCAGCGCCGAGGGAGGCAGCGGAGACGACACTGTCGTCGTGTCAGCCGGTGACGATGCCGACAATGGGAGCCTGGATGATTTTTTCCTGTTCCTCAACGACAGTAACAAAGCTAAGTTGGACGTGGGGAATCTGGATGTTGGGTTTAAGGATCCATTGTTCGAAAGCGGCGACACCAGCGGAGCCAACACGATCATCATCAATGGCTCAACAGACGAGGACATTCTGGTCGTTGACTTCATGGGTGGCAATCCGATTCCCGATGGCGGCGTGTTCTTTAACGGGGGAAGCGGTGCGAATCCGGACGAGATCGAACTTGAAAACAGCAGCTCAATTACAGCGATCACCTATAGCTTCACCAACGCCA
>JAPYTO010000092.1 GCA_029941865.1 Fuerstiella sp.
TCGGAACCGGGGACAACGTGTATTACGACACACCGGACAAGCCGCGAGCAGAATCCATTCCTGAACTGCGTCAGAAATGGCACGAACAATTTGTGCAGCCGCGATATCGGGATTTGTTCGCCGCCGTTCCCACATACTGGATGATTGATGATCACGATTACCGCATCGACGACGGCGATAATAGTGGTGACTATAAGCCGACGCCCGCTGAAGGACGTCGAGTGATGCTGGAACAACTTCCCATCGCGGCGGCCGATAACGCGAACGCAAAGACCTATCGGACTCACCGAACTTCACGAGACCTGCAGATCTGGTTTCCGGAAAACCGGATGTATCGATCCGACAATGCAACGCCGGACGGGCCAAAGAAAACGATCTGGGGAACAGAGCAGAAGGCATGGCTGAAGAGCACGCTGGCTGCCAGCGACGCAAAGTTCAAACTGTTGATTTCACCGACGCCCATGATTGGTCCGGACGATCTGCGGAAGACAGACAATCACTGCGACATTGGCGGCTTTCGCCACGAACGGGATGAATTCTTTGCATGGCTGAAGAAGTCGAACATCGAAAACTTCTACATCATCTGCGGCGACCGTCACTGGCAGTACCATTCGATTGCCCCCAGCGGATTTGAAGAGTTCAGCTGCGGCGCCCTTGTCGATGCCAATTCGCGACTTGGCCGCAAACCAGGCGATCCAAAATCCACCGATGTCGATGCCACGATTAAGCAACCGTACTACCAGACGCCCCGTTCCGGCGGTTTTCTGATGGTGCATTCCACCGGTACAGGCACGCTCCGTTTTGTCTGGCACAACGAACTCGGCGTCGTGCTGCATCAGCACGAGAAGAAGTAGGGTAGGCCGTGACCGAGTGAAGTGCTGTTCCGGCATCAACCGTTTCATCAGGGCGTCCCGCATAACGTGAATCGCATTGCCGGAGCGGCGTCGCTGTGGCTCCTGGATTCGGCCTACGTGCCGGGTCGCACGGTTGCTCGCAATCAGTCACGTAGGCCGTGACCGAGCGAAACGCTGTTCCGGCACCGACCGGTTCATCGGGATCGTCCCGCAAGGCGTTGAAGGCATTGCCGGAGCTGCGTCGCTGCGTTTCTGGATCCGGCGTACGTTCCCCACACAATCATACAAGCACGCAGCGCCAGCAAGTGAATAAACAAGCGCACCACCAACACTTCGACCGCAAATCTCTAATCGTCTGAGAACTCCGTTCGGCGAACACCCATTTCTGACCAGCGAGTGTGAATGACGGATTCATTCGGAATTCGGGCGTGCCCCCGCCAACACGACGGCCAGGCGTTGCTACCGGATGACTCGAGGGATGCGAATGGCCTTGCCGACGCGCAGGTGGTCCGGGCTGGCCATGGTGTCCTTGTTCGCTTCGTAGATTTCACGATAACGCGATTGAGAACCCAGATGCTCTTCGGCAATTTCGGAAAGCGTGTCACCAAATCTTACGGTGTAGCTGAAGAACTTACGCCCCGTCACAGCGGGGCCCGTTTTTCCGGAATCACTATTGCCAAGGATATCGGCCATCGTGGTGGGAGCCGTGCCGGTTTCCGACGAGTCATTATCGGTGGCACCGTTTTGGTCGAGCGCCACTTCAGGAGGAGCGAAACGCAGACCGACTGAAGATTCCCTCTGGGCGACAACTTTCCGGCGATCAGCGGGATCTGATGTCGGAAGTCCGATGGGTTGGGGGGCCACCGGCGCCCGCGACTTCATGCGGTCTAACAGTTCCGGCAGGTCGAATTCGGGTTCCAGCGCGACATCGGGATCGCTTCCGTCCGACAGGTAGACCGAAACATCGCGTTCTCGCAGACGGTCATTCAGTTCCCGCTCACGGCGCACGTGGAGCGAATCGTCGACAGGCAGTGGCTCGTTTCTGAAAAACAGAGCCGCCACAACACCGACGAGCAGAATACCCATTGCGATGCCGATCTTGCGGTCCGGATGCATGGCTGCCTGTGACTACAGCGTGTTACACTGACTTGTGGCCGCGGCGAACGAATTTCCACTGGCGAGAGTCGCTTTCCCACGAGCCCCACGACCACCTCTTGTTGAGAACTGTTCCAAATAACCAAGCCGGCAGTTATTGCCGAAGAGGTCTATCACCGTCGACTTCGACCGCACAGGCAAACAGGATCAGGGTTTCTGACGTCATTATGCCTGACGACCCGACAGACCGGCCGATGAATTGTGTCGCGACAGTTCTGACGATTGCAGCACCTTCAGTACAAGCTCGACGCGCAAGCGAGTGGGTCTCGTGCGATTGAGAAACACACTTGTTTGTACGGCGTGCTTGTATGAAAAACGGTAACGCCGCATTTTTGCTCACCATCGGACGCTGGTCACACCCAACATCGCCACGCGCACCCGGCATGCAGCCAACGTCATTTAAGTCTGGCCAGGGGAGAGTCCGAAAATCATCGTGTGTCTGAGCCGGAGAAACTGCGTCCGTCTGGACTGTTTTTTCTGGCGTCCATTTCGAATCTGACTAAACTCGCCGCTCCAGGATGTCGTCGCGATGGCTGCATTCGACACGCTGACCACCAGGCCAGGAACAGGCACTGCAATGATTGACTTCGCGTCGCACAAACTGGAAGACGCCCCGGGGATTCTGGTTCTGCAGCTGACAGGCAACCTGGATGCGCAGAACTCGGAGTACCTGATGGACTGTGTTCAGGGTCATATCGAGGACGGAATCGACAGGATTATTCTGAACTGCGCTGAGCTGGACTTCATTTCCAGCGTGGGCCTTGGGACCTTGATCCGTGCGATGGCCCGCCTTAAGAAGCAAGGTGGAACCGTGGCCCTTGCCGGAGCCCGGGGAGCCGTCGCCGACGTCATTCGGCTGGTTCGTCTGAATCGGTTGGCGAATATCTATGGCAATGTCGCAGAAGCGGCTGCAGCATTAAAGCAGCAGTCCTGATGCGGCCTCATCGCCTCGCTGCCATCAGCACCTGAACAAACATGGCAATCTGAGCGGTGCCCTGAAATGTTTCCACTGGCAACGTCGTTCGCACACGCAGTTTCTGTGGTTCCGCCACCATAGAAAACCCTGTATAGCTGGGCGCAATTTGCAGTGGGTCCAATTGTTCTGCCTGAACGGGAATGGGCAAGCTGCCCGTGCCGATTATCAGCTTCGCCATTTTCAATGTCATGTTGGGAATGTCCACAAGAAACAAAACGTTCGCATTCTCATGCTGACGATTGCGTGCCTGCAGCAGTTTGGAATCAGACCAGGTGACGGGCGCAAGTAACTGCTTCATCGAGTCCTGCCCGCCACCCATTGTCTGAAGCAGAAGGTCGTCCTTAAATGCCAGACGCTGGGTCATTCCATCGGCACCGTACATTCGATCGTTCAGTGCTTTCTGCAGTCCAGTCGGATCCATGGCTGGCGGGATCGTTTGCTTAAAACGATAAAGATCGATTGATTGACCCGCGATCTGCTCAGCATCACGTTCAAAGAACATTTCCTGTTTAATGCCCGCAATTTCGTATTCCATCGCCGATCCGTAGTCAAGAAGTGCATCGCGTACCTTCGACGCCGGACTGATCTCCGCCAGCCCGAAATAGTGGAAGGCCACGTCATCGTCTTCAGCGATATCGGCACCTGCTGTAATTGTCCCGAATTGAACCTGTCGCATCGTGGCGAAAGACTTCAGGAACTTCTTCTTGATTTCTTCATCCTTGACCGACGCTTCGATCATTTCGCCAGCCCATGTCATTAGTGGCGCCGGATCTCCGCTCAGGGCCCAATAGCCGCCCAGGCCCTGAGGGATGGACTTCAGCCGTGACATGTCGCTGGCCGGTTGCCCCTTTAAGAACGTATCACTTTGAGTGTTCTCATGGACTGTCAGGATTTCCTCGACCTGCACTGCGCTGTCTGTGACGTGCACACTGACGACAGCGGACTTTGAATCTCGCACACTCTGAATGACAAGTCGGCCAAACCTGCCATAGATATCCATGACGTACTCCATATCCAGCCCCGGGTTGCCCGCCCGAATTTGCGAGCCCATCACTTCAAGAAGTTCGTCCAGATGATCTTC
Organism: Fuerstiella sp.; assembly: GCA_029941865.1. Lineage (GTDB taxonomy): Bacteria > Planctomycetota > Planctomycetia > Planctomycetales > Planctomycetaceae > Fuerstiella. The sequence goes on from JAPYTO010000092.1 coordinate 4,067, forward strand.
GGCCTGCGCCAGCTGAGTAGCGTATGTCTTCTTCAGAGAGCCTGAATTCACAAACACCGTAAGCTGACCGGCGTTCAGTTCACGACGAATGTGTTCATCCATGTGACCAGACACGGGTGGTAGTGTTCCACCAAAGCACGCTTTCACCTGCTCGATCAACCCGGCCTTCGTCGAATACGCCACCCAGCCATCTTGTTCGGCGTAGTGGAAGTTGGCACCAACGGCCTCCTTCAGTGCGGCGGCATCCGTCGACGGGACCAAGGCGACTGTTTCCGGTTGGGTACGCGAGTCGGCAAATACAATCAGGTACCAGTCTTTCGATCGATCGACGCCGGCGAGCGTCGGATTCGAAATCACCATTCCAATCGCCGTTGCCTGGCTGCGAACAAACCGTCCAAATCCCGGCTGCACTTTGTCGACGAAATTCGCCAGCTCATCAATGGTCTGATCGGGTGCCTGAAGTCGCAGAACTGCCGCGGCATTACCTGGAATCAGGTCGTATGCTCCTGAGTCCTGGGCCATCACCTGACAGACCGTCAACAGCGGCAGGGCAATTACGGGCAGCAGTGCAGAGACTCGCATATTCAAACCCCCAATGTTGTGATGAACAATACACGGAGGCCCAAGGACATAAGGGGCGCTCCCGGTACTCCTTAGACTACTGCCCCCACGTACGGCATGCAACGCAATCAGCGGGCTATCCCGGTTCAGGGATAAACACGCCTGGTGGCATTTCGGGCAGGTCGACGACCTCTGCCTTTCGACTTTCGGAATCCAGGATCACGACCGTCGGTTTGCGAAACATCCAGCCCGCAACTTCACCTGGGTTAATGAATAACCGACCGTTTTTGTCTTCAACCACGCTGGGACGGTGAGTGTGTGCAAACACGATCACATCCTCGTCGCCGATGCAGTCTTTCAATTCATTCAGCTGATGGGCCATCAGGATCTTCAGTCCGTCCGACGTTTGAAGACTAAGGGGACCGTATCCCAGCGTCCCGACGATTTTCATTCCGCCGATGATGCCCCGTTGATTTCCGTCGTTGTCACCGAAACAAGCGATGACCCTGCCAGTCAGTTTTCGCATGGAAGGCACGACCAGAGGCGAGACGAAGTCACCGGCCAGTAGAATGACGCCGCACTTCCTTGCATTAAACAGGCCGATGGCATGTCGCAGATTATCCACGTTATCGTGGATGTCGGCCATAATTCCGATTTTCATAAGTCTGGATTTCCGTTTGACGAGGCGCGCTTGTGTGTGGGTAAGAGGTTCGGGAGTCTTTTTCGGCCGCAGGTGATTCAGGTCACACACTGCACCTCCGAAAAAGACTCCCGAACCTTTGCTGGCCCCGTCACTCAGTGTTGGTAGTCAACAGTCGCTTCGAAAGATAGCCTGCGGCCCACCATCCCGCACGGTCGACACCGGACTGACGTAAATATATCAGGGTTTTCCGGATTCCGCTGATGGCCATTCTTACAATTTGGATCCGTTACTGATTGGCAAACAAACAAAACTGATATGACTGCATCGAAAAACCTGCCTGGTGACACGACAATTCTGATTTTCGGAGCGTCCGGCGACCTGACCACTCGAAAACTTGTTCCCGCACTGTTTCAGCTGTCGCGGCAGAATTATCTGAACGAACGATGCCCTGTCATTGGTGTCGCGCGCCGCGACAAGAGTGACGAACAGTTTCGAAACGAACTGAGATCTTCGGTGCTGAAGGATGATGACAGTGCGGAGTCGCTGGCCGCATGGGAAAAGTTTTCGCAGCAGCTGTTTTACCGACAAGTCGACATCACCAGCGAAGCGGACTATGTGGCCCTGGGTCAGGCGACTGCCGAGCTCGAACAGCGACTGGGCACGAGTGCAGATGCTCCGCGGGTTGTCTATCTGGCGACGACGCCTTCGTTGTTTGACGACGCCGTGCGTGGCTTGAATGCGTCCGGCATGATCCCGACCGAACGCAAAAACAGTGGTCGGCTGCGAGTCGTGGTGGAAAAGCCATTCGGCCACGATCTGGCCTCGGCGGAGTTGCTGAACGAACAGTTAAGGAACCAGCTGCACGAGGATCAGATCTACCGCATCGATCATTATCTTGGCAAAGAAACGGTGCAGAATATTCTGTTGTTCCGATTTGGCAATGCGTTTTTCGAGCCGCTGCTGAATCGCAACCATGTCGACAACGTGCAGATCACCGTCGCCGAATCCATCGGCATGGAAGGCAGTCGAGGTGGTTACTACGACACATCCGGAGCACTTCGCGACGTTCTGCAGAATCATCTGCTGCAGTTGCTGTGCCTTGTGGCTATGGATCCGCCGGCCCTGTTTCAGGCCCGCGAAATCCGCGACGAAAAGATGAAGGTTCTGCAGGCGCTGCGACCGGGTTCGAATGGTCACGTCGATACGTGGGCAGTCCGCGGGCAGTACACGGAAGGTCTTGTCGACAGGCAGCCCGCTCTGGCCTATCGTGACGAGGAACGCGTGCCGGCCAATTCCAGTCGCGAAACCTACGTGGCGATGCACGCGGAGATCGATAACTGGCGGTGGGCCGGAGTTCCCTTCTTCCTGCGCACAGGAAAACGCATGGCGGAACGAGTGACCGAAATCGCGATACAATTCAAGCATCCTCCGCTGAATCTGTTCAGCACGATCGAGTGCGAAGGCGATTTGTGCAGCATCGTGGAAGCTCGTCCCAATGAGTTGGTTCTGAGAATCCAGCCCAAAGAATCCATCTTCCTGCGTTTCTCGACCAAGCGGCCTGGCATGCAGTATCAGGTGCAGCCCGTGGCCATGGATTTTGACTACGAGGATCACTTTACCACTCACTTGCCGGAAGCTTACGAACGCCTGCTTATGGACGTGATGCGTGGAGATTCAACGCTGTTTACCCGCAGCGACGAACTGCTGGCGGCCTGGCGTTTTGTTGCTCCCGTGCTGAAGCACTGGGAATCCGGACCGGCCGGTCTGGAGTTCTACCAGGCTGGAACGTGGGGCCCCACAGCTGCTGACCGGATGCTGGCCGAATCTCGCCGCGTATGGCGTGAGCCGAAGGTGTAGCAGGACGGCGGGCAGCGTTGCCTGTGATGGCCGTAGGCGCGGTGTCATTGACAGATTGACGGCGGGACAGCCGCAACGCCATTCGATCAGCATAAGGCCGCATCGCCGATCACCTGATAAACGGCACAAAGACGCGCGTCGCCGCCACACGTCTGCGGGAATCCGTTAGACTGCGGCAATTCAGTACAGAAATCATCGCCGCAGCAGCAGGAACATACGGAATGGGCTGGGAAACTTCCGAGGCAATTGTTGTCCCCGTCGACTTTTCCGGCATGTCGGTCACGGCCATTTCGACGGCGCTGGAATTGGCTCACGACAGGAATCAGATTCACGTTCTGCATGTCATTCCCGTGCTCGACCAGATTGCTCCGGACATCGAATATCTTCCAATTCCAACCGACACGGATCGGCAGAACGCCGTTCGTCAACATTTCGCTGAGTTTCTGTCGCAACATGGCTTCCCGGGGCTCCGCCAGGTTGTGCGAGACGGACAGCCTGGCAAGCACATCGCTGATTACGCGAAAGAAATCTCAGCGGGCCTGATTGTTATCCCATCGCACGGCTATGGGGGCGTCAAGCGACTGCTGCTCGGTTCAGTCGCAGAGACCGTGGTCCGCCGGGCAGAATGTCCGGTTCTGGTACTTCGCAGACCCGATGCCGAATAGCACGCGTGCAGCGCCTGTTCCTTCACACCTATTGACGGTAAAATTCAGGCCCCCTGGTTTCCACGGCCCCACCACTGAAAGTTCGGTTCATGACACATTCTGACTTCTCGCGACGGTCCTTTCTGCGATCCTCATCGGCAGCCACGCTGGCAGCGGCGATTGCCGTCGGCCACAGTTCTGAAGCGGCTGTTCCGGCGGCGCCTGACACTCTGAAAGGGCGACTGTACAAGACGTTGAAGATAGGCATGGTCAAAGTTGAGGGTTCTCTGACCGACAAGTTCAATGCGGCAAAGGCTGCAGGATTCGACGGGATTGAGTTGAACGCGCCAGGCACAATCGTTGAGGAAGCAAAGCAGGCCATCAAAGAATCCGGCCTACCCGTGGACGGCACGGTAAATTCAACGCATTGGCAAATCCGCCACACGGATCCGGATCCGGCTGTCCGAGCTAAGGCGCTTGAGTCACTGAAAGAAGCGCTACGCTTGACGCATGCCGTGGGCGGCGACACGGCGCTGCTGGTCATCGGCCACGGCAAGGACGGTACGGAGGAGGAAATCTGGAAACGATCGATGGAGAACATTTCCAAAGCTGTACCGTTGGCGGCCGAGTTGAAGATTCACATTGCCATCGAAAACGTCTGGAACCACTTTCTGTACGACCACGAAGGCGACTCAAATCAGACTGCCGACAAGTTCGTGAAGTTCGTCGACGAAATCAATTCTCCCTGGGTCGGTATGCAGTTCGACATTGGCAACCATTGGAAATATGGCAGCATGGGCGACTGGATTCGTCAGCTGGGTTCACGTATCGTGAAACTCGATCTGAAGGGATTCTCGCGTGCGGAGAGCAAGTTCACGAAGATCGGTGAAGGCGACCTGGACTGGGCGGACGTCCGCAAAGCCCTGCTGGAAATTAACTTCAAGGGATGGGCGGCTGCGGAAGTCAGCGGAGGCGGCCCCGATCGACTGAAAGAAGTGTCCGACAATATGGACAAAGCGTTCGGGTTGGTCTAACGAAACAGACACTTTCTCCGCGCGGGCGACACCTCCTGCTCGCATTTCACTGAATGACCTACAGGAACTGCCAGGCGACTGCCGTGCAACCGCTCAAACAGCTTGCAGCCATCCCCATCTGGAATATGAATGACCACCATGTCTGTTGACGATCTGTCCGCTGCTATTACGCAGCACGATCTTTCTGTCAGTCCCGAAGATTGCGAACGCCTGTGTCGCTACACAGAGTTGCTTTGGGACTGGAATACCAGAATTAACCTGACCCGGCACACGGACTTTGAGTCCTTTGTTTCCCGTGACCTGATCGATACGCTGCAGCTGTCGGCGCACATCGAATCCGGTCAGTCCGTTCTGGACGTGGGTTCAGGTGGTGGAGTGCCCGGGATTCCGCTGGCCATTCTTCGTCCTGATCTGACGGTTGCTCTGGCGGAGTCCACCGGCAAGAAGGCCAACGTTCTGACGGCCATCGTGCAGAAAACAGACCTGAACGTCACGGTCCATGCCGCGCGGGCGGAAGACGTTCTGAAGAAGCAGCAGTTTGACGTTTTGACGGCTCGGGCGGTGGCACCAATCCGCAAACTGTTGTTCTGGCTGCAGAGACGATCCGGCGCATTCGGGCGACTGCTGATGATTAAGGGGCCACGTTGGGTTGCCGAACGCGAAGAGGCGGAAGCGGAGGGACTTCTCGAAAACGTTTCACTGGATGTGATTCACGAATATCGAACGCCCGGACACGACAGCAACAGCGTTGTTATTTCCGTGACGTACAATCGCTGATTAACTGCCCACGTCTCACGACGTCGACATCAATTCGCGTTCGCCTTTCCACGGAGCTCGTTCTGTTCCCCGAATCACTTTGCCGCCCTCAGCTTCGCGGTATAACACGCGGGTGATGCGGAAACCGAGTGTCTGATAAAGACGCACCGCCACTCGATTAAGTGCCGTCACTTCCAGAGATGCGTAAGTCAGCCCCTGTTGCCGGAAGCCTGCCAGACTTTTCAGCACGATCGCTTTCCCCAGACCATTGCCGCGATGTTCCGGAACGATTCCAACGTTCTGAATGGAACCCACGCCACCAGAGCGACAGATCCCCTGAATAGTGCCGCAGTCATCCGCCGGCCACGATGGTTCCGGTTGAAAGGCTGCCATCCAAGTGGCCTGGGAACAGAATTTCGGCTGCCTGCCAATGTCGGTGATCAACCGACGGCAGCCTTCTATCTGGCTGAGACACGTGAACACTCTGCCATCAAGCTCTCCACGAAACGACCGCCATTTTACCTGGGCGTGCCGTTCGGAAAGGATCGGTCGCCACGCCAGCCAGCGATAACCATCGGGTAAAACGGGCGGGGGCAGTTCGGCGAAGCGGAAGTCCAGCTCCATGCGAAAGCGTTTGTAACGTTTCTGTGCCATCAGGTCCTTCTCACCAAAACCGGAAACAACGTCTGAATCCGCGTGCAGCCGAGGTAAGGGGTGACAGGTCGCAGCTCGATCTCGAGTCACATAATTGTACCAGGAAGCCGATTGATGTCCTCCTGAATTGGCAGCAGATTTACGGTTCTATTGTTTTCCTCTGTTCTGGTGAGCCCCTTCGGCGACAGAATGCCGCAGAACTCAATGACCGTGATGCTGCCCACACGATCGGTTGGTGGCGGGTGCGGCAATGAATGGTTGAAGAATTGGAGAGGGTGGACGGGGCCAGAGCGAGGTACGAGTGAAACCCCGGGGCCGGCAGTGCCGGTTTGATTCTCCTTCCCCGACTCAGGCCACCTACTCACCGCAAGGCGTCATCTACCCTAATAACGGGGGATGCGCCTCGTTCCGATTCGTTTAACGGTGAGCCGGAGGCGTCCGCTTTTCGGGCCAAATCGAAGTCGCCTACGGCTTGCCGTTGAACTTAAGCGAACCAACCCCAGAACTAACGCTTAACACCGCGTTAAACGTCTTTTCGCGAAACACGGGACGCGTTAAGATCGTGCGACTGTGAACTGGGTATCGGGCGGTCCGGACGACCGCGGACCGCCGTGCGATTTTTCACAACGAAGGGAAACATGTGAAAACATTTGACAACAAGACCGCATTTCTGACAGGAGCGGCCTCCGGCATTGGGCGTGAACTGGCACTGCAGCTTTCGTCGCTGGGGTGCAATCTGTACCTGGTCGATATTGACGAAGTCGGGCTGCATGACGTGGCACGGACGATCGGGCAGAAGGTCCGGGTTCAAACACGAGTCTGCGACCTTGCCGATCCGACCGCGATCAGCAGCACGCTTTCGGATTTCGACCGGAATGCCGAAGTGATCGACCTGTTGATCAGCAACGCCGGTGTTTTGTACTACGGTCCGACGCATGAAATGAGTCAGGATCAGTGGGACTGGTTGATGAAGATTAATCTGCTGGCGCCGATCCAGATCACCAATCACTTTCTGCCGCAGTTGATGGAGCGGCCGGACGCCCACATCGCCAATATGTGTAGTATTTCCGGGATGGTCGCAGGCGGACGGTTTGCAGCGTATCATACCAGCAAGTTCGGCCTGATCGGTTTCACAGAGGCTCTTCGCGCTGAATACGGCCGCAAGGGCATTGGCGTGACCGCTGTCTGTCCGGGGCCGGTGCAGACCAGTCTCTACGAAGCGGGCGTCGCAAAAGAAAACGGAAGCGTACCAACGCCTCCTGCTTTTCTATGTGCATCTGCAGCGCGAGTGGCCAAACTGACCATTAAGGCGATCCGGCGAAATAAACGGCAGATCGTGATCACGCCAATGGCTCACGGGCTGTTTCAGCTGAAACGATTTGCACCGGGATTGATAGATTTCACCAATCAGTTCAGCCGCAAAAAGAAGCGGCGACTGGCGGAATTGCAGCAGAAAGAGCTTGAGCGTCTGGCGTCGAAGGCCGATCCAGAGGATGTCAATTTGCGACGCGTTGCGTAGGAACCAAAGAAAGTAATTGAGAATCATGAGTCGTTCCATGGAGAAGATCGTCGCACTTTGCAAGCGGCGCGGTTTCGTCTTTCAGAACTCAGAAATCTACGGTGGTCAAAACGGCTTCTGGGATTACGGCCCGCTGGGCACAGAACTGAAACGCAACGTTCGCAACAGCTGGTATCACGATATGGTCTCGGCGCACAACGAATTGCTGCAGCCGGGTGACGCTCCGTCGAAGTACCAGATGGTTGGTGTGGAGACGGCGTTGATTATGCATCCGCAGGTCTGGAAATGTTCCGGCCATTACGATCTGTTCCACGACATGATGGTGGACTGCCGTGAAACCAGAAGTCGCTTCCGTCTGGATCAGGTCCGAATCCGCTGGGTGTCGTGCGACGGCCAATCGATCAAGCAGGAAAACACGGATGCCGAGTTGACGCGAATCGCCGTCGCCACAACCGAAGAAGATTTTTCCGAAGATCTTGTCGTCCAGGCGTTGCGGGCGTTCGGCATGAAGAAAAAGTATGCCGGAAAACTGCAGTGGGACGGCAGTGCGACGACACTTGACCAGATCGAGGTATCAGAATTTTGCGACGTGGTGGCTCCTGGTGCCACAAAGGCCGGGACTCTGACGGATCCCCGTGAATTCAATTTGATGATGAAAACCATCATCGGCGCACTGGGAACGGACGACGACGCGGCCTACCTTCGTCCGGAGACGGCGCAGGGAATCTTTGTTAACTTCAAGAACGTCGCGGACAGCAGTCGCGTGAAGTTGCCGTTCGGCATTTGCCAGGTCGGTAAGAGTTTCCGCAACGAGATCACTCCGCGAAACTTCACGTTTCGCTCTCGTGAATTTGAGCAGATGGAGATCGAATTCTTCTGTCGGCCGGATGCATCGCCAGGCTGGTACACCTATTGGCGCGATCGTCGCTATCAGTGGTATCTGGATCTGGGCATCAGCAAAGACCGCCTGATTCTGCGCGATCATCACGCCGCAGAACTTGCTCATTATTCTGTCGGGACCGCCGACATTGAATATGCATTTCCGTTTCTTGACGAAGGCGAATACGGTGAACTTGAGGGCATCGCTCACCGCGGTGACTTCGACCTGCGTTCTCACATGGAAGGCAAACTCACGAAGGATGAGAACGGTGAACTGGTGCCGGAGCTGAACGAACATGGACAGCCCAGACATCGCGGCAGCGGCAAGGATCTGAGTTACTTTGACGATCAGGCCAAAGAACGTTTCATCCCGCACGTCATCGAACCGTCCGCCGGTGCCGACCGGGCAACTCTGGCGTTTCTGTGTGAAGCCTACCACGAAGATCAGCAGCCGGATGAAAAGGGAAAACTGCAGGAACGACTTGTGATGAAGTTCCATCCACGTCTGGCTCCCGTGAAAGCCGCTGTCTTCCCGCTGATCAAGAAGGAAGGCATGCCGGAAAAGGCTGCTGAGGTCTTCGGTGCGTTAAAGGCGGCCGGACTCAACTGCCAGTACGACCAGCAGGGTACAATCGGCCGTCGCTATCGCCGACAGGACGAGATTGGCACACCGTACTGCATCACCATCGACGGTGACACATTGACGGATGGAACGGTCACCATTCGCGATCGGGACACGCTGGTGCAGGAGCGCATTCCCGCCGACCGCGTGGCTGAGGAGGTCACCGCACGTCTAAATTCGTGACAGGGTGCGTGGACCATCAGTGACGCTGATGATTCCGGGGATGTTGCCTGCGGAAGTTCAGCTGTCATCGTGTGACAGGCACTGTTGTGTTGTCCGGGCAATGATGCTGCGCCGGTGACTCTTCGGCCAGCCATCTGTCAAAAGCCGTAATCCGTAGGCGAGACTGGTGCGTGGTCAGGTCTAAGAACGGGGGTTGTTTCGTAGCCGAACTCGCCAGAGTTTGGAGGTTTTTCTTTATGTCGTCCAAAGTCTGGCGACTTCGGCTACGCCAAAGCTAAGACTTGACGAAGCACCAGGCTTCGGCAGATTCGTTGGTGGATTTTCACGCCGACATTTGTGAACATGTGTGCCGTCCGCAATCCCTTGAGTGCCAGACGTTTTCCTCCACACGCTTCTCCTTTATCCCCGGAGTCGTTCCCAGTGCGATTAGTCCCTGCCTCCATCTGCGTTTTATTCTGTGCTACGATCACCGTCCACGCGGCGGATGCGGCGAAACCGGTCGCCAGCACGGCGCTTGTCACGACGAAAACCGCTGGTCATCAACTGCCAGTCCAGGCTGACATCACCGGTGCCAAAGATCTGTACCTTGTCGTGACGGACGGAGGTGATGGATATGCCTGTGACTGGGCCAACTGGATTGAACCGAAGCTGTCTGGTCCCGGTGGCGAGATCAGACTGACCAGCCTGAAATGGAAGTCGGCGAAGACTCAGTGGGGACAGGCCTCTGTCGGAAAAAATGCGGGCGGTCATCCTCTGACCGTGGCGGGCAAGCCGGTCAAAGATGGCATCGGCACTCATGCGAACTCAGTCATCCATTACAAACTCCCTGCCGGATACACCCGCTTCACAGCGATCGGCGGTCTGGACAACGGCGGCAGTGATCAGGGCAACGGAGCCAGTGTCCTTTTTGCAGTCTATACCACTCAGCCTCCCGCGCCGGGGGTGGGCTCAGAAGTCAGTCGTGATCCGGCAGGCGCTGTGGCAGCTCTGGACGTTCCTGATGACCTGGAAGTGAAGCTGTTTGCTGCTGAACCATTGCTGTTAAGTCCGTCGAATATCGACGTTGACCACCTGGGCCGCATCTGGGTCTGTGAAGTCGTCAACTATCGACGATTCGCCAACAAGAACAATCCCGACCGGGAAGCAGGCGACCGGATTCTGGTTCTGGAGGATACGGACGGTGACGGTGTCGCCGATAAACAGACAGTTTTCTATCAGGGGCGAGACATCGATTCGGCACACGGAGTCTGTGTGCTTGGCGACCGAGTGATTGTGTCGGCCGGTGAGAACGTGTTCAACTTCTACGACGACGACGGCGATCTTAAAGCTGATCGCAAGGAAGTGATGTTCACGGGCATCAAGGGGTCTCAGCACGACCACGGCATCCACAGTTTCACGTTTGGTGCCGACGGGCGACTGTACTTCAACTTCGGCAACGCGGGCAAAGAACTGCACCGCCCCGATGGTTCTTTCGTCATCGATGAAGCCGGCCGGGAAGTCGTGGCCAATCGTCAGCCGTACCAGGAAGGAATGGCGTTTCGCTGCGAACTCGACGGTAGCAAAGTGGACACGCTGGGCTGGAATTTTCGCAACAACTGGGAACTGTGTGTCGACAGCTTCGGCACGGTCTGGCAGTCCGACAATGACGACGATGGCAACAAAGGTGTTCGCATCAACTATGTGATGGAATACGGAAACTACGGCTACAAGGACGAATTCACCGGTGCCGGCTGGCGCGATCCTCGCACCGGCTGGGAGGAGACGATTCCGCTTCGTCACTGGCACCTGAACGATCCCGGTGTTGTACCCAACCTGCTGCAGACGGGAGCCGGTTCACCGACAGGAATTATTTGCTACGAAGGTAATCTGCTGCCGCAGCGATTTCACAACCAGCTCATCCACTGCGACGCTGGACCGAACGTCGTCCGCAGCTATGCCGTCACTGACGACGGCGCGGGCTACAGTGCAGAAATCAACGACGTGCTGACGGGAACTCGGGACCAGTGGTTCCGTCCGTCAGATGTCTGTGTGGCGCCTGATGGATCGCTGATCGTGGCCGACTGGTACGATCCCGGCGTTGGTGGCCATCGTCAGGGCGATGTCGATCGTGGTCGTCTGTTTCGAGTGGCTCCGGCGGGTGCGGCGTACACCGTGCCGCAGGCCGACTTCGGCACCATTGCGGGAGCAGCGAAGGCGTTGCTGAGTCCCAACGTGGCCACGCGTTACCTTGCGTTTCAGAAGCTGAAGCAATCTGGCGCGGCGGCCGAATCAGCGCTGGCAAAGATGTTCGAGAGCGACACCAATCCGCGATTTCGAGCACGAGCCCTGTGGCTGCTGGGACAAATCGACGGCAGGACGCAGAAATATGTCGATGCGGCGATCGCAGACAAAGACAGCAATATTCGCATTGCCGGCCTTCGCCTGGCGCGACGCATGGGTGTGGCGCATGCCGAAACGATTGCAAAACTGGTCCATGACGCGTCGCCGCAGGTTCGCCGTGAATGTGCGGTCACACTGCGGCACACCGATTCGGGATCCATGCCAGAACTCTGGGGCAAGCTGGCGGCACAACTTCCCTCGCATGATCGCTGGTATCTGGAGGCACTTGGTCTGGCGGCCGAAGGCAACTGGGATGAATGCATGGCCGGCTATGCAGAAGCGGCTGACATAGGTGGCTCGAATCGGGCCGAGACGACCGCCAGTCTGATGTGGAGAAGTCGAGGAAGCCAGACTGCACAGGGCATCGTTGATCTGATCATTCGAATGGCCGCCTCCGCGAAATCCGAGGTCAGCGCCCAGCACCTGCCGGCGTTCTTCAGGGCTCTGGATTTTCAGCCAAAGGATGTCGTCGCGAAGGAAGTGAATCGACTCATTGCAAAACAGACGCTGGCGAAATTTAAGGGCGAAACAGGACCTGTGGTGATCGCCGAGTCATTGCAACGACTGGGCACGGCCGATTTCTCAACCAATCCTGATGCCAAAGCTGCCCTCGAACAGGCACTGACGGATCTGCAGGGGACGTCGCAGTACATTCAACTGATCGAAGGTTTCAAACTGACCGATCGATACGGCGATGTTCTGAATATTGCTCAGGCACATCCGGCCGACCAAATCGGGGTTGAAGCAGTGCGTTCGCTGCTTCGCGGCAAGCAGTGGAATCTGCTGACTGCGGCGTTGCAGGATAAAGACGCGAAGGCAGCGACGGCGACCGCACAGGTGATGGGGAATTCACTGGAAAGCTCCGTCGCGGGCGTGCTGATGAGAGTAATCACCGATGGCTCCGTCGCGATTGACGTTCGTCGCGAGTGCGTGCGAGCCGCCGCTAAGGTTCAGCACGCCGCCCGTGAACTGGGCAAACTGATCACTTCAAAAAAGATGGACGCGGAACTGAATCAGGTCGCCGCCGCCGCACTACATGCAGCGTCTTCGCGCAGCACTCGTGAACTCGCCAACACGCTCTTCCCACTGCCACCGGGCAAAGAAGGCAAGCCGCTGCCTTCGATCACTCGATTGGTCACAATGAAGGGTGACGCAAAAAATGGACGACTGATCTACAACACCACGGGCACCTGTCACAAGTGCCACATCGTAAATAAGATCGGGCGTGAAATCGGCCCGGACCTTTCGGAGATCGGCAGCAAACTCAGCCCGCAGGCCATGTTCGAATCCATCATCTATCCGAGTGCGGGTATCAGTCACAACTACGAAGCCTACTCACTTGTATTGACGTCCGGCACGACGGTCAACGGCCTGATCACCAGCGAAACGGACGACAGCATCAGCATCAAAAGTGATGACGCGATCGTGCGAACATTCAAGATGGCGGAAGTGGACGAAAAGGTGAAGCAGAAGATTTCGCTGATGCCCGCTGATCTGCAAAAGGTGATGACGGCGCAGGAAATTGTGGACATCGTCGATTACATGCAGACGCTGAAGAAAAAGTAACCCACTGGCCGATGGGGTGTGCACACTCTCGGTCGCGGCAACCCATGTTCGTGGTATCAGAATTTGCTCGTCGGGTGCACACCCGAGCGAACTCCGCTGTGGAATCATTTCATGCCGCCCGAATCCGTTCTGTTTCATCGCATCGTTGCCGGTGTGGGCCTGTTCGTGATGATCGGTCTGGCGTGGTTGATGAGCAGTCACCGACGCCGATTTCCCTGGCGTGTGGTCATTGGTGGGCTGTTGACTCAGATTATTCTTGTCAACCTGATCCTGGGAACAGATCATGGTCGATCTGTGTTCACGGCGCTGGGAGATGGATTTGAAACTCTGCTGGGCTTTGTCGACGAAGGCTGCAAGCTTGTGTTCAGCGAGAACTTCGCTGATTTCTATTTTGCGTTCCGCGTCCTGCCGACCATCATCTTCTTCTCGTCGCTGATGGCAGTGATGTATCACCTGGGTGTGATGCAGTGTGTCGTCAGTATGCTGGCGAAGGTGCTGCAACGCACGTTGGGTACTTCCGGAGCCGAAAGCCTGTCCGCCGCCGCCAATATCTTTGTCGGTCAGACAGAAGCACCATTCGTCGTTCGGCCCTACATCCCCACGATGACGCAATCAGAACTGATGGCCATCATGACCGGCGGCTTTGCCACAGTCGCCGGTGGGGTCATGGCTCTGTATATCGGTTGGGGAATCGATGCCGGACATTTGATGACGGCGTCCGTCATATCAGCTCCCGCCGGCCTGTTGATTGCAAAAGTAATCATGCCGGAAACCGAAACACCGGTGACGGCAGGCGGGGCTAATGCCAAAATCGACATCGAAACGTCCAACCTGATCGAAGCTGCCACTCAGGGCGCATCGGATGGTCTGAAACTGGCATTGAATGTGGCGGCCATGCTGATCGCGTTCATGGGCCTGATTGCCCTGGCGGACTTTCTGCTTAGCAGCTCGACCCTGTGGGTCATGAATGAGCTATTCAGCATGCAGGCCGAGCAGGGCATCACACTGTCGATGATCTGTGGCTACCTGTTTTCTCCAATGGCCTGGCTGATGGGCATCGAATGGAAAGACTGCATCAACGCCGGGGAACTGCTTGGCTGGAAGATGTTTGCCAATGAACTGATCGCCTACGACCGCATGCGGGTCATGATTCCGTCGGAAGCCAGCCCCGGAGTCATTTCTGAACGGACCTCGATCATCATGACATATGCTCTGTCTGGTTTTTCCAGCTTTGCATCCATTGGCATTCAGGTCGGCGGGATCGGCGGACTGTGTCCGGAACGTCGCTCAGATCTGGCCCGCATCGGCGTTCGCGCGATGCTCGGCGGAACTCTGGCCTGCTGTATGACGGCCGCCGTGGCCGGAATCGTGATCGGATAACACCGGATCACGAATAAAGTATTACTGTACTTTGAACGCTGGCAGCCACCGACAATTCAGATGTTGCAGGCGGGCCTTCAGTCGTCCGGCTTCGCGAGCGTTCCTGGCAATGACGAAGCAGGTTGAGCCGCTGCCCGACATGAATACGGTGCGTTCGGTAATCTGTCCCATAGCCAACATCAGTTCGGCCATCTGTGGATTCAATTGCATGGCGGCCGGGGTGAGTCGATTGAATGCGGCGTCCTGCAGTGTCGCTATTGAACCGGACTGCACGGCGGCGACTGCCCTGCGTACGTCCCTGCGTTCGGCGATTCCTGGAATACTGAGCTGGCGAAACACCTCAGGTGTTGAGTTGCCGGACGTCGGTCGAACAGCGACGAAGTGAAAACAACCGCTCGGTTGAATAGGAACAACCCGTTCACCGCGTCCGGAGCATACCGCCGCGCAACAGTCTTCGACAAAGAAGTTGATGTCGCTGCCCAGCAAAGCAGCGATATCGTGCAGCGTCTGTTTTGGCAAATTCAAGCCCCACAACCTGTTCAGTCCCAGCAGGGTTGTGGCTGCATTGCTGGAACCTCCCGCCAGACCGGCTTCTGCGGGGATCCGTTTATTGACGGTAATCGCAGCTCCCTGTCGAGTCTGAGTATGATCGCGCAATGCGTGAGCGGCTCGCAGAATGAGGTTGGAACCGTCCAGCGGAAAAACTTCTGCCAGCGTCGGTGAAGAATAGTCAGCCAGGCGAAGTGTCACATCTTCAGACGTTGTCGCTTCAAATCGCAGCACGTCATGCAGACTGGTGCGCAGCATCACGGTTTCAAGTTCGTGAAAGCCGTCGCCTCGCACTCCGTGCACTTCAAGGAACACATTGATCTTGGCGGGTGAACGAAGTTGAATGGCCGAATCAGATGCGACACCGGGTTTGCCGGCCATTTGTGTGTGCGGCTGATGGTTCATGGGTGCCCTCACGGACTGTGGTTTTCGACCGTAGGATGGGACCATCGTCCCGTCCAATAAATTGATTCAACTCGGGACAATGGTCCCACGCAACGTAACTGCCAGATTTCACGACCGTTCGTGACTACAGCGTTTCACGCTGACTTGTGGCCGCGAAGAACGCTCTACTGTAGCAGTTTCGTTACCCCCACGAGCCAGTATCGTCCACGACAACAAGTAAACTGCTGAGGTGCTTCGTCAAGTCTTGATTTTGGGGTAGCCGAAGTCGCCAGACTTTGAACAACATACAGAAACACCCCGAAACCCTGGCGAGTTCCGCTACGGAACAGCCCCTGTTCCTGGACTTGACCACGCACTGAACCCCGGTTCATGATTTCAGCCCTCAGTTGCTGCAGCATCGTGCTCGCTGGTCGTGGGGTCCGGAGTCGTCCATTGCCAGATCGTCGCCAGAATTGTTCCCGTCAGCATGCACCCAAAGGTGTACAGGATACAGGGGATGACCGCCGGTGAATCATCGCCGAACAGGGTTGTCGCCAATGCGATTCCGGCACCGGCGTTCTGCATGCCCACTTCCAGCGTCAGCGCACGCCGCATCGGTTCCGGCAGTCGAAATGCAGCCCCGCCAAAGTAGCCCGCCAGGTAGCCACCCGCGTTGACGACAGCAAGCGCCAGCAGTAGTGCACCGCTGGCCTGCGTGACTCCACTGCGATATAAGGCGACCGCGATGGCGATGATGGCCAGAATCGACAGGTTGGCGACGGTGGACGCTGCGACATCGGCAAGTCTTCGAAAGCCCTCATAAAAACGATTCAGCAGGTGCCCGATGACAACGGGAAGCACGACCCGCAACACCAACAATTGGACGGCGGCCCAGCCGTTGTATTCCACCTTGTCATCGACTGTCAGCCACAGGGCGATTGGCACAACGATGGGCGACAGCAGTGTGGCAGAAGTCGTCAGACTGACGGAATAACTGACATTCCCTCTGGCCGCCAGTGTCAGAACGTTGGACGCCATGGCACCGGGCACGCACCCGACAATCAGGATCCCTGTGGCAATCTGCGGGTCAGGCTGCATCACCTGCACGATGGTCCACGCCAGTAAAGGCATGCTGAGGTACTGAATACACGTGCCGAGCAGTACCGTCGGCCAACGATGCAGGATCTGGTCGACTTCTTTGACCGGAAGAAGAGCACCAACGCCAAACATCGTCAGTACAATCAGCACATTGATCGCCGAACCGCCAGCAGCCTTAAAAGGGTCGAAGCTTAGACCAAATTCCGGCCAGAAGAATGCAATGCCGGAAGACGCGACTAACCAAAACAAAATGTATCGCTGCAGCATGTTATTGATTCGGGTTGTCGATAAAGTATTGCCTGACGACAGACAGTAGCAAAAAAACAGTCTCATGCGTTAAGTGCGCATGACGATACACAACAATCTTCCCGGTCTGTCACACTCCTTTGACGGAGCGGGAACGCAACACCGTTTTTCTGATGACATATGCCCGGTAACTCATTTGGACAATTCTTTCGCATCACCACAGCTGGCGAAAGTCACGGACCGGGAAATGTCGTGATCATTGACGGAGTTCCGCCTGGAATTCCGATTTCCGTCGAAGATCTGATGGTCGATCTGGCACGACGACGGCCCGGGCAAAGCAAACTGACGACACAACGCCAGGAAGCTGACGAACCCGAAATCCTTGCCGGCGTGTTTGAAGGTCGCACCACCGGCACCAGCATCGCTATCCTGGTGCGCAACACCGATCAGCGCAGCAAAGACTACTCGGACATCAAGGACAAGTACCGTCCGGGCCATGCCGACTACACCTACGACGCTCGCTATGGTTTTCGGGACTACCGCGGAGGGGGGC
Source organism: Fuerstiella sp. (assembly GCA_029941865.1). Classification (GTDB taxonomy): domain Bacteria; phylum Planctomycetota; class Planctomycetia; order Planctomycetales; family Planctomycetaceae; genus Fuerstiella. The sequence goes on from JAPYTO010000092.1 coordinate 21,574, forward strand.
GCAGCAGTGCTCGAGAAACGACCGCCCGAGTAGCCGCGGGGGTCATCGCCAAGAAGCTGATCGAACAGGAATTCGGCGGTAAGGTGGTCGGTTATGTTTGCCAGGTCGGCCACGTGACCGCAAATATTACTGCTCCCGAGGACGTGACCGTTGATCAGGTCGAACAGCTTCCGGACGGTTCTCCTAATATCGTCCGCTGCCCGGACTACGACGCCGCCGCAAAAATGATCGACGTCATCGACGAAGTTCGCCGAGACACGGATTCCATCGGGGGTGTCTCTGAGATCGTCGCGACGGGAATCCCCGCCGGGCTGGGTGAACCTGTATTCGACAAACTGAAAGCGGATCTCGCCAAAGGGCTGTTCAGTCTGCCAGCCGTCCTGGGGGTCGAATACGGTATTGGTTTTGGCTGTGCAGAACTGCGAGGCAGCCAGAACAACGACGTTTTCGAATCTCGTGACGGCGGGATTACAACGGCCTCAAATCGTCACGGCGGAATGCTGGGCGGCATCAGCTCCGGTCTGCCAATTGTTCTGCGAGCGGCGATCAAGCCGACCAGCAGTCTGGCCAGAGAACAGCCAACAGTCACGCGCGACGGAACAGCCACGACGATCAGCACCAAAGGACGGCACGACCCCTGTCTGCTGCCACGCTTTGTTCCCATGGGTGAAGCGATGGTCGCGATCGTGCTGGCAGATCACTGGCTGCGTTGGAAAGCGATCAAAGAGATCGATGGCGGCTCGTTCAATGATTCACCGGTGCGGTGACGTCAACGAGCATCTGACGACGGTAAGCAGGCCACGACGGGCACGTCACGTCGAGGGATTCTGGGCGTAGGCATCTTCCAGATCGTCATATGTGCAGATGTAGCCGGGTTGCCTGGAACGCTGCCGTTCCGCATCCAGAGCCGCGATGACGGCCGCCTGAATCTTTTCGCGACACACGGCGTTGATGGGATGGGCGATGTCCGCAAACAGTCGCGAACGTGTCTGGCCGCTGCTGTCTGCAGTCACTCGAAGCCCGCAACCGTTGCAGTGTCGCGCTCGAACTTCGTTCTTCCATGCACACTTGGGGCACTTGATCATCAGTTTGCGACTTGGCATCGCGATGAACGGCCCCTTCAGCCCTTCAATCACCTTCAGATCGCGAACCACGAACTCACCGTCCAGCGTAATGGAACAGAAGGCCTGTAATCGATCGTCGTTGTCGTCCATCAACTTGATACGGACCTCTGTGACTTCCACCAATGAATTCCTTCGGGTTCCGGAATTTGATCTGTCGGCGTCGCCGCCCCATCAGGCAATCTGCGACGTTTCAGCGCCATATGTCCCCTGCTGCAGGAAAATTCAGGGGGGACACGTGTACTGACTGCAGCGGAATCATTTCAACAACACCACAACGGGCAAACAAGGGAAAATGCGAGATACAAGGCGGTGACAAGCTCAAATCCTGATCAACCCGGCTGAAACAACAAGCAGATCACCATAATGCCCTGAACCGGACCAACCCCAGGACGTGTATGGTCCGCCTTATAACACACTAGGGCAATACCACACCGTAAGAGGACATTTGTACACTTACCACGGGTGCAGTAACGGATTGTGGTTTCGGACTGGTGGGTGGGCTGGACTGAGTCGGGGAAGGAGAATCAAACCGGCACTGCCGGCCCCGGGGTTTCACTCGTACCTCGCTCCAACCCCACCCTACCGAACTTTACAACCATACATGACTGCACCCACGCACAACTTATTGCGATCCTGAATTCGTCGGAAGCGATGGCAATCGATTGCGACCCGCGTTTAAAAATTTGAAGCGTGCGGAAACATTCTGGCAGCCGTCTGAATCGACACGTTCGGCGAACGGTCGAACGCCTCACACCATTCAATCGTCAATAACGATGTGTTCCCGCCCACAATGGTCGCGAGTCCCTCAGTTTGCCGACGATCTTTGCCTGGCATACGTTCTCAGGCGCTTCGAGGGAAGGGGATCAGGCTGCGTCGCCTTGCTTTCCAGTCACGCTGTCCGGCATTGGTACGATCGCGTTGCAGGAAAAGGCGCGGATCGTGCGGGTGTATTCGTACCAATCCTGTGATCCCACGATGTCCAGGAACACCTGAGTCTGGTCGGCGGGCATGTCATTGAAGCGAGTACACCCTGTACACACATAGTTCGCATCGCCACAGCTGATCCCGGGTAACAAAGCAAACGCCACCGCGCTGCGAACGTCACGTTCTTCAAATCGAGTCGGGTGAATCATGCACCCAACGGACTCTTCCTGATTGTCATCGAAACCCATAAACGGACAGACAATCGACTGAGCGATGGATTTTTTTTGGCGTTTGCCAAACCATGGCAGCCTCACCAGCACGGCCCACAGCAGGTTGATGCCCCGCGTTGCAAGGACTTCGTGCAGAAACAAGCGGAAACGTCCAGGCAACGTCCGACTTGCGCCAAGGTGGCGAAACAGATCGCGGTTGCGTCGCAACCGCGGGATCAGCTGTGACCTTGTGACACCAGCCCCCCAACAGCAAGCGCCGCAGGTGTGGTTGTCGATTCGGCACAAGGATGCATCATTGGGATTTCGGACAGACGTCTGCATGGTGACGACACTTTCAGATCCTGCTGCAGTCCAAATGACGTGTCATGATCGACCATAACATGATCCGCATGTGCCGCCAACACTGACTTACAACGGCATACAGCAGTCGACCGGTGTCCCTGAATTGTCCGCCATCTGACAGGAGGCCGGAGCTCACACTGCGTCCACATCAGGCGTCAGTACGGCACCACAGCGGGGCGGAATCGACAGGCGGGTAAGTCCACCGTCGATGTGATCCGGCCCCGACATGGCTGCAACGGCCAGAACAACGCAGATATTTTCCGGTTCGTTCGCGGGCACATCAACGGTGACTTCGACGGAACCTGCATTGAAGGCACAGAGTAACGATCCGGCTGCGGTAGCGGTGCGAAACACAACCGTATTAGATTCTGCCACAACGATCCGAGGCTGTTCGGCTCTGCCCAATTGGTACTTGCTGCGAATACGAATGCATTTCTGATACCAGTCGTACAAGTCCAGATCCCAGACATCGCGGTGCCAGGGAAACCCTTTTCGGCAGTCAGGATCATGTCGGCCGTCCAGTCCGATTTCATCCCCGTAATAGATGCACGGAGCCCCGGGAATCAGGCACAGGAAGAGCCAGGCCATCTTCAGAGCCGCTCTGTCGCCGTTGCAGCAGGTCAGAAATCGCGGCATGTCGTGGCTGTCGAGAAGATTCAGCTGTGCGGCCGTAATTTCCTGCGGATAGATTGAGGCAACGCGTTGAATTTCCGCAGCAAATTCAGGGCCACTGCAGCGTTGCACATGGCTGAAGCTGGAGGCTTGCCGAACCTCGTCCAGGTTCAGGTGGTCACCGCCAAAGAATCCCAGGCAGGCCGCGGTCACCTGATAGTTCATCACCGCGTCCCACATGTCGCCGCGCAACCATTGTTGAGCTTCTCCCCACACCTCTCCAACAATGTAAGCGTCCGGATTGACAGCTCGAACACGTCGACGAAACTCGCGCCAGAATTCATCGTCCTCAATTTCATTGGCCACGTCCAGACGCC
>JAPYTO010000093.1 GCA_029941865.1 Fuerstiella sp.
GTCTGTTGATGTCGTCGGCCTACTGGGGCGGCGCCATCGTCGCCCATCTGACGTATAACGACTCGGTTGTGATGCCGGCTGGTTTTCTGGCCGTGCTGTGGATTGGTCACTGGCTGAGCGCGCAATCAGGGACCGTCGCAACCGAGGACGACACAGCCGAGTGACATCGTGACGGAGCGATGATTGGCACATCCGGGCTGCCTGTGATTATCATTCGTTGATACCCCTGCCGTTTCAACGGTCGCACAGGCAATTGTCGACTGCTTCCATTCGATATCAAAGGAATCCAAATGCGTTGGATCTCTCTGGCCTTACTTGTTTTCTGCTCCGTCGCTACAGCACCGGCAGCAGATAAACCTGACATTCTGCTGATCATGGCCGACGACATCGGCATCGAAGGTCTGGGTTGCTACGGCGGCACGTCGTACAGGACTCCGAATCTTGATCGCATGGCAACCGAAGGACTGCGATTCAGCACGGCGTATTCTCAGCCACTGTGTACGCCGACTCGCGTGCAGATCATGACGGGGCTGTACAACAATCGAAACTGGAAGTACTTCGGGATTCTCGACCCGTCCGCCACGACCTTCGGTCACCAGATGAAAGCGGCTGGCTACGCCACCGGGATCTTTGGCAAATGGCAGCTGCAGTCGTACGACCCGCCCGATCTGCCAAATGCTGCCGATCGCCGAGGCACTGGCATGCACCCGAAAGACGCCGGCTTCGACCAATACGCCCTGTTCCATTCCCTGCACACAGAAGACAAAGGATCTCGTTTCGCTAACCCCACGATGCTGGAAGGAGCAGCCGGTTCCGACGGAGAACTCAGAACGTATGACGGACGATATGGCGAAGATGTCTGGGTGGAACAGATCGTCGATTTCTTTGACGAACATCGCCAGGAACCAACGTTTGTCTATTATCCAATGGCGCTGCCACATCGCCCGTTCGAACCGACACCGGACACGCCGGCATGGAATCCAAAGGAGGTTCCGGATGAAGACGTGAAATACATCACGGACATGGTTGAATACATGGACACTGCCGTTGGCAATCTGTTGGCAGGATTGCAGGCCAAAGGTCTTCGTGAAAACACGTTGGTATTGTTCTATGCCGACAACGGGTTCCATCGGAAAGTGTTCTCAAAGCTGAATGACGGCCGCACGATTCAGGGCGGCAAGGGTGAGCCACTTCAGACCGGAATCCACGTGCCACTGATCGCACACTGGCCAGGACACATTCAGCCGGAAGTCTGCGACGATCTGGTCGACGCATCGGACTTTCTGCCCACACTGCTGGACATCGGAGGTTCTGCACTAAGCGTCAATGATGTCACGGACGGCGTCAGTTTTGCTCCGCAGCTGTTCGGCAGAGCAGGGCGAACACGCGACACTGCATTCTTCTGGTACGACCCTCGGCCGGGCTGGGACAAGGAACGCTTTCACCGCAGCGTCTTTGCCGTGGACAAACACTACAAACGGTTCCGCGACGGTCGACTTTTCCGATTGACGGACAGACCCCTGGAAGAAATCGCCGTCGATCCGCTGCACATGACAGCAAACGACAAATCCGCCGATGAAAAGCTGGCGGCCGTGATCGAGCGAGCGCTGTCCGGCTCTGACGAACCTCCGCTTGTGAATGCTCACGGAAAGATTGAGCACGACTTCTTTCACCTGCCCAAAGACAGAAAAGCGACTGATCAAATCAACGACGATCTGTTGGCGACTGGAAAGCAGATTTCATACGGTGATTCAGACATTGAAGAACAGAAACTATGGATCTTCCCGCCACTGGCGGCGCAGCCTGGGGAATTGCGTCCCTGCGTCTTCTTTATTCACGGCGGCGGTTGGGGCGGCCACCCCGGCGACCTGGCGGCTCAAAGTGTGTATCTGCAGCGGCGAGGCTACACGACTGTGTCCATTCATTTTCGAGCACCAAAGGGAAAGCTGACACCGCGGGACACCCTGCGCGATTCCAGAAAAGCATACCGCTGGATCATCGAACACGGCCGCGATCATCACATCGATCCGGATCGAATCGTCGTTGCCGGCGGATCCGCCGGCGGCCACCTGTCGCTGGCACTCAGCACGATTTCACTGGACGATGACCCAGTGATTGAAAAACTACCGCAAGGCTACGTGCTGTTCAATCCGGTCATCGATCTGGTCGACGGCTGGGCAAACGGTCGTAAAAAGTGTGAGACCGCCGGAATCGATCCGCTTAGCTTCTCGCCGGCACATCACCTTCGTCCCGGTCTGCCACCCACGCTGGTTCTTAGCGGCAGCGACGACGATCTGATCCCGCCTCGTCTGGTTCACGCATTTCAAAAGCGGATGAAAGCCGTCGGCACTGAGTGTTCATTTATCGAATACCCCGGCGCCGGCCACGGATTCTTCAACTACGGCCGCGAAGACAACAGGTACTTTCGCCTGACGATGCAGGCGTTCGAAGACTTTCTGTCGCAGCTTAAGCTGTAGCGACGAACAACAGTTCGAGCCTGACATTCCACCACCCGGCGCTATATCAATTCACGAATTGGTTCGCCTTCACCAAGAATATGAATCGGGCGTCCGCTGTAGTCGATCAGGGTTTGACGATAGTCGATCCCCAGATGGCGATAAACGGTGGCCAGCAGATCCTTTGGCGTGTAAGGACGTTCCGTCGGATACTCGGCTTTGGAATTGGTCGCCCCCACCACCTGGCCCATTCTCAGACCGCCACCGGAAACGAGGGCCGTGTACGCCTGTGGCCAGTGATTCCGTCCGGTGCCGTTGGCATTGCTGCTCAGACGTGGCGTCCGACCAAATTCACCCATCACAACGACCATAATCCGCTTGTCCAGATCACGCTGAAAAATGTCTTCGATGAGCGCGGACAACGCTTGATCCAGGTACGGCAGGCGGACGCGCATGAAATCGCCGAAGTGTCCCGGGCGACCGGCGTTCATGATGTGATCGTCCCAGTTGGTGAACTTCTGGCCGCTCTTCGGCGTGTTAATGTACACGGTGGTCACGGCCGTGCCGGCTTCCGCCAGACGCCGGGCCAGCAAACACCCCTGTCCCCAGACGTTGCGTCCGTATCGATCCCGCAGATCGTCCGTCTCTTTGCTCAGGTCGAAGGCCGTCGCGGTCTTCGGACTGGTCAGCATGCGAAATGCCAGGTCACGAAATCGTTCCGTCGCCAGAAGATCGCTGTTCAGGTCAACATCGCTGCGGAATCTGTCGAGCTGACCAAGCAGTGTCTTACGATCATTCAAACTCGAACCACTCCGATCGGACACCACATTCAACAACGGAACTCTGAACGAGTTACTCGACGGATCACCCGCCTCAAAAGCAGCATGATGTCGGCCAACGTATTGCGGTCGCGTCATGTACAGTTTGTTCGGAATCGCGACGTATGGAGGAATCGCACGACGCCTCATTCCATTGGTTCGGCTGGCGACGGAACCGAGATCGGGATGTTCGCTCTTCGATGTCGACGTGGGATCCGGTTTTGTCGGGGTCTTGCCGGTCAGAACTTCGATGCCGCCGTCGCTGTGACTGCTCATGGTGTGGTGCAGTGATCGAACCAGCGAAAACCGGTCCGCAATTTTTGCCTGCAGCGGAAACAACTCGCAAATGTCCATGCCCGGCACGTTGGTCGCGATCGGCCAGAACACACTGCGATAGGAACTGGGTGCGTCCGGCTTCAGATCATACGTCTCCAGCTGCGATGGCCCTCCGTGACAATACAGCAGGATGACGGATGTATCCTGATTAGCGTTGCCGGCAGCGGCGCGTCCCGCCAGCACATCGGTCAACGCCAGCCCGCCCAGCGCGAATGATCCAATCTGCAGCAATTCTCTGCGACGCATCGGGCCTGGGCAACGCTTGTCCATTGAAGACTCCTGGCAGAACGGCCGCGGCGATTGAGAGCACTCATCATGTGCGCGTACACATAGTGTAGCGGATTCACACAATTCAACTCAACGAATATGCGGTTGCAGCCCGCAAAGGGGTGCGCTCACGGATTGCGGTTCCGAACTATTGGGTGGCCGTGGCTGGACTGAGCCTGCGAAGGAGAATCAAACTACTCAACGGCACGATGGTCCTGTCATTTATACACAAGTTGTTAAGAATGTTGCGTCTTGTTAGTCGCGAAGGCGACTGCAGCACTTAGCCGTGAGTTTCACCCACGGCTACCTGCTTGTGCGGCTCCGCCTCAGGTTCTTCGAATTATGTATAGACGACGGGACGATGGTCACAAACCGTGACTGCACTCCGGATCGTTGTCGATGCCCGGAGTCCTGGCGACTGGCATCAGCGTCTGCTAACGTATCCGCACGACCACAGCACGACCACAGCACCAGTCACGTTGAAGAGGACAAGATGATGAACAAGCCTTCAAGACGCAACTTTCTGTTTACTTCGTCCGGAGCCGCAGCAGGGGCAATGCTCGTGCCAGGCACTTCAGAAGCAGAAGCTGCGGGGTTCGACTTCTCCGCAAGCGGTTTGGTCACGGGCAAATCAAAGCCGTTGCGACACACGTCGATTCCTGGTTTTTTAAGTGCCGAGCAAATTGCACCACATCACACCGCCCACTACGGCGGCGCTCTGCGAGGGTATTCCGGAATTGACGCGAAACTGGAAGAGAACATCAAGGCAGCAACCACCATTGACGCCAGCGCCTACGGTGCCATGCAACGTGCCAGACAGAGCAAAGGGAATAGTGTCGTGCTGCACGAATTGTATTTTGACGGCCTTGTTCCCAGGGCGCCCGATCCCGGAACGGATGTGCGGGCTGCTATCGAAAAGCGGTTTGGCTCTCTCGAAAAATGGGCCGACGACTTCCAGGCAAGTGCCAAAACGGCTGCTGGCTGGGGTATGCTGACTTATCACCCGGTCAATCAAAAACTCTACAACGTCGTCAGCGACGAACACGCCATGGGGCCACTCTGGATGGCCACGCCACTGGTCGTCATCGATGTGTACGAACATGCCTTCTACATCGACTACCACAACCGCAAAGCCGAATACGTCGAGAAGTTCATGGACCACATCGACTGGTCCGAAGTGAACGACCGGTACCGAGCGGCGTCCGCCTGAGCGGCTGAGTGCGATGGATTCTGAACCACGGAGGCACTGAGATCCTGACGCAGCCGAATGACCGTAGGCAGTTTTCAGAATCCAGACGGTGCACAGCAGAGGACCGGGAAGTGCAGGGAGGCAGTGTCTAACACCGGGGAGTCCGTGTCTGCAGATTGGAACACGAAGCTCAGCGTGTTATGGTGGACGCATGGACGACGCTGGCTTTCCCTCACCGCATTCCGGCCGCTTTGCCACGACTCGATGGAGCATCGTGCAGGCAGCTGGCGTACAGGCGACACCGAATTCACGACACGCACTTGAAGAACTGTGTGCGACATACTGGTACCCGCTGTACGCCTACGTGCGGCGGCGCGGCTATCAGGCCGATGATGCACAGGATTTGACACAGTCGTTCGTGCTGTCGCTGCTGGAACGTAATGCCGTGCAGCGAGCCGATCCCGATCGAGGCCGTTTTCGGTCGTTTCTGCTCGGCAGTCTGAATAAGTTTCTGTCCGACGAAACCAGAAAACAGGGCGCTCAGAAACGCGGCGGAGACCGGAAAATCCTGTCCATTAACGTGGATGACGTAGAAAATCGCTATCAGCTGGAACCGACGGACGACATCACACCGGAAGCCGTCTTTGAACGGCGTTGGGCGCTGACCGTGCTGGATGCTGCCCTGACGCGATTGCAGGGCGATTACGAACGGGTGGGAAAACTGCCGCTGTTCGAAGCCCTCCGCGGGCATATCGGTGCCGATAAATCCACGATTCCCAACCGTGAAGTGGCCGAATCCCTCAGCATGCAGGAGGGAGCTGTCAAAGTGGCGGCACACCGCTTGCGCCAGGAATATCGCGACGCACTGCGTGCCGAAATCGCTCAAACGGTCACAAACAGCAAAGAACTCGACGACGAGCTCACCGGATTGTTCCAAACGCTGTCCGGTACCTGATCGACGGCAATCGAGAAAAGAAGCCAGAAAGCCTGTAACCATCCCGCAGAAAGTCCTGAGTACACAATATCCACGGCTACCCTTCGATTCCTTTGTCGACCGGTATCCATCGTCGTGGGTTTACGTGCAGGCTGGCTCCTTGAGTCAAAGGGACTGGAAGAAACAATGGCTGACGATCAGATATGCCCGAAATGTGGTGCACCACTGCCCGCCGACGTTGCGCCGGGACACTGCCCGAAATGTCTGATGCAGGTGGGCTTTGAGAGCCAGGACCAGGCGGTGGCCGACCCGGCGGAAGCCCCGACAGCCGTATCGGGTCACTCCGGCGTGACATGGGATCTGGACCAGCTGGCGAGTTTATTTCCGGAACTGGAAATCATCAAACAGGTTGGTATCGGTGGTATGGGCGTCGTGTATCAGGCTCGCCAAAAACAGCTTGATCGCTTTGTGGCCGTAAAGCTGGTGCGGCCCGATTTGTGTGACGACCCCACGTTTTCCGAACGCTTCACGCGTGAGGCACGAGCCATGGCCCGGCTTAGTCACCCGGCCATCATCAACGTATTTGACTTTGGTCAGCGCGAGCAGTTTTACTTCTTCATCATGGAATTCGTGGACGGCACCAATCTGCGTCAGCTGATGCAATCCGAAGGCCTTGACGCAACACAGGCTCTGGCGGTCGTCCCGCAGATCTGCGAAGCACTTCAGTACGCCCACGATGAAGGCATCGTCCATCGCGACATTAAGCCCGAGAACATTCTTGTCGACACGAAGGGACGCATCAAGATCGCTGATTTCGGTCTGGCAAAACTGATCAATCCTGAGGCGACAGACTTCACGCTGACGGGCGCGAAACAGGTGATGGGGACTCCGCACTACATGGCCCCGGAACAGTTAGAGCGTCCCCTGGAAGTCGATCACCGTGCAGACATCTACTCACTGGGAGTCGTTATCTACGAAATGTTGACCGGCGAACTGCCGCTGGGCCGGTTTTCTTCGCCGTCGGAAAAGGTCCAGATCGACGTGCGACTGGATGAAGTCGTCCTGCGTGCACTGCAGAAGGAACCGGAAAAACGCTATCAACAGGTCTCGGGAATCAAGACCGACATAGAGGCGGTGTCAGCGTCGCCAACGGGACATTCGCCAAGACAATCAGTTGTTCCTCCGACTGTTCGGCAGGCATTCAACAACCTGCAATATCCAGGGTACGGATTATATTGTGTCGTCAATTGTTGATGCAGCCGTGGTGGTGTTCTGTCTGTTCGCCTCAGTCTCGGGTCCACAGGGCAGCGAGGCGTTGCTGGTCGCGATTCTGCACGGCGTCGGTATTGTTGTGTGTGTTGGCGCCATCGAACTGCTGAACCGCGGATCCTGGCGGTGGGCAGTCCTTGCTTCCGTGCTGGCGACAATCCCGGTGCACTGGGGTGCGATCGTGGGGATTCCTGTTGGAATCTGGTCATTCTTCCTACTTAAGCGGCCGGAAACGAAATCACAGTTCAATGATACCCGCGATTTCGGGCCGGAACTTGAATACGCCCGGCAGAAAACAAGTGACACGTTCGCACGCGTCAGGACGCGGCTGTCCGAATTCAATTGGAAATCACTGTTCAGCTACAGGCAGCTGCTGTTGAACGTCCCACGAATAAGGAGATTTCGACAATTGTGCGGCGGGCTGATGGCCTGGGGGTTGGTGTGCCTGCTGACGTTTTCCGTGACAATGTTGCTGGTTGCTCGGTACGCACAATGGGAAATTGTGATTATCGATCATTCGGCGAATCGGGTGAGTGGAGTATCCGGACGCATCGACCTGCGTGCCACAGGTTCCGTCAGTCAAACGGGCGTTTCTATTAATCCTGCCGAATCAATTCGGGATGAAGTTGTCATAACGCTGCACCCCAAGGTTGCCGAAAATCCAGGGGCCGCTGCGCAGACATTGCGCGTATCCGTGCCTGACATGAAGTTACAGACGTCATCACCATTCCGCAGAAGCAGCGAACACTTCGATGAGGCTGCGGTAACGGGCTGGATGGAGTCAATGGGGATTGACGTCGACAATCCGGCCGTGCAGCGCGAGGCCAAATCCCTGACCGAACTTGTGTATGAAGTCGCACGTGATCAATGGCTGGGGATCACTGCCGACCGTGAAATGGCTCAACTCATCGACAAAAAAGTATTCGGCGTTGGCATGCCCTCGTACAGGGCCGGTGTCATGATTGAACAAATACCCAGTGTACTTCCCATGGCCGTGGTCTGTACCGGGAACGCCCTTCTGTGGCTGGGCGGACTCACAGTCATCATGGTCAGCACTCTTCGCCGTTCAGATTCACACGAGACCACCAACGCAAGACGTCGACTGATGTTCTTCATGACGACAGTGACAATTCTTATACTGTGGTCGCTGGTGGCATACTTTGCTCGCCCGCTGGTCGCGACTCATCTTCCACGAGCGCTGGCCAACGAATTCCCACAGGAATTCTCGGTGCACGATCCATCCGCTGGGCTGATTTCAGACTTAACGATTGGCGTCGTCTGGACAGCCTGCGTCCTGCTGGTTTCCATTCCCGCGTGGACTCTGTCGCGAACCCGAACGCCACGCCTGTCGGAACAGGAGAGCGACAACGACAACAAATCGGACAGCACGGAACCCACCGATCTGCCGGCACCGTCGCTTGACGAGTAAAATCAGTTCAGCGATTCCGCAACGACCTCAATCAGAATCACCGGCAACCTGGCTCCCTGCTGCGGTGTCAACGACCTGATAAGCTGCAGGCGCAAGACAGTGTATCTGAGAAAGGGGACCGTCATGAAAGAACTGCTATACCCACTCGGCATCCTGTTGGTCTGGTTCGTGCTGAACGCCTGGGTGCTGCCCAGGTTCGGCGTCAAGACGTGACTGTCAGGAAGTTGTGCGGTGGATTCGCACTCCGACCAGAAATCACTTGAATCCGAATCTGCGGTTTCGAGCGATCCAGAAACAAAGACGATCGACCATTCACCATTCATCCCAACTGAGAGTACTCACGAGCGTAAAGCACGACCCGACACAGGAAGTGGCTGGTTCGGACCGGAAGCCTGATCACAGTCTGGTCGTCAGGAAAAATCCGGACCACCGGGTTGTTCAGGATGCGTTTGCTCTCGCTGCTCTACCGCAGGGGAACGCTGAAGCGGCACACGTTGTCGATGTAACCAAACCCGGTGCACTCGACAAGCTGAACGGGGGGATTGAGAAAGTGGCCCGCTTCGTCAACATCTATGGTGGAGCGGGAAAGAAGCCGGCGACAGTCGACATCGTAATCGTCCTACACGGCGATGCGACGCTGACGATCCTGAATTCAGACGCCCAGTCGCACTAAGCGCCGAAGTCACGGACATCGAAATTGTGAATTACCATGTCAGAAACTCTCGGGAACCATCTGAAAGCTGTACAGTTCTGCATGGACTAGTTCGACCTGGAGCCGTATCGGCACGCCCCGGCGAACGGTGACCTCGCTGCCGTCCTTCCACTTGACCGGCATGCTGAGAGAATCCCCGACAATTGGTATGCAGTCCGTAATGGAGCGTTTTGAAATCGCTTGCCCTCTTTCATCCAGCAAGCCGACTCGCACGCTGCCCCCTGGCTGAACGTTAAGATTCAGTTTCAGAGTGCCACCGGTGAAGTGCAGCAAAGGTGTCGTGAAAGATCCTCCATCTGCTCCCGCCGTGGCAGCTACGAATCGATCCGGCTGAGCGACAACCCGGCTGTAGATTCTCGCGTTGCGCGGTTTGGTCACGTTGTCAAGCTTCGCTTCGTTGTGATGCAGTGGTGAACCTGAATAGTACAGCCATAGCTGATTTCCCTCGCGGATCATTCCCTGCCCCATGTACAACGATCCACCATCAAACTCACCGGGCTTACCCAGGGCAATCCATGGCGTCGACTGGTCAGGTCGAGACCAATGGATACCGTCGCGGCTCACTGCCAGGCGGATGTCCAATGTGTCGGTGTCGTGCTGATAGAGGCTGGGAAACATTAGATAGACATTTTCCGCGTAGGGGTACTTCATCGTGGCCGAATTATAAAGGTCGCTGTTTACCGGATCTTTGTCGTCGCTCTGCAGGATGAGTTTCAACGGATCGAAATGACGGAAGTCGTCACTCTCCGACCGGCCGAGCGACCGCCCCCGACCTCCAACTCTGCCATACAGTACGTACTTGCCGAGCGACCGGTCCCAGAATCCGGAGTACTGGCTGTCGGCGAAAATGTTGCAAACCGGATCCGAATAGCGGGTCCATTTCAGACCGTCCGCTGAATACATTCCCGCAACCCGGTGCACTGGTTTCCCTAATCCGGTGAAAATACCCTGACTGACCGCTTTGTACCGAGCATACGGCGGCGCGTGCAGGTCGATGAATACACCCGCTCCATGTACTCGCGAACGATTACCGTCTGCCGGCGAACCAATCTGTCGAAACAGGATGTTGTTCCGCTTGCTGCCCTGGTAGGAAAACAGTTCCAACTCAGGCCTGGTCCAGTGAATGCCGTCCTGCGATTCTGCGTAGCAGAACGATGTATCGTCGGCGGTCGGCCAACCGTCAATGTCGTAGGCGGCATACCACATGCGGTACCTGGCCCTGTCGTCAATTCGGCCTGCGTCCTGGACAACGTTAAACCAGCTCAACGCTGCGTTTTCCCAGGGCTGTTCCGGTCGCAGAATCCTTTCACCGGTCTTTTGCGGTGGCTTAACCTTCAGCGTGACGCCCTTTGACGTTGCAAAAAACGACTCATCGATGAACAGCTGCTTCCGCGAGCCGACATCAATCACCTCCCGACTCTTCTCGGATGCCGCTGAGTGCAAAGTGCCACAACACAGCACCATCATGAAAATCACGTAACAAAACCGAATCCGAAACATTCCGGGCCTTTCATGTCGCTATCTGATTGCTGATTCGTCCTGAAATCATTGGCGTCACGCTTCCAAACCCACGATCAGTCGGGGCCAGCGTTGGATTGCAGATGCCGATCAAACCAATCGGCAAACCTTCTGGCATCCCAGAGCATTGTCGGCCAGCCGTGCTGCCCGCCAGGTTGAACAACAAGCTTAACTTCGGCGCCCTGCTCGACGGCGCGTTCGCGGAACCGTTCTGACTGATCCAGCGTTACCAGCGTGTCCGCATCGCCATGGTAAATGAGAACCGGCGGAAGGTTGGTCGTTACGTGGTAAATCGGAGAACACTCGCGACCAATTACTTTCCAGGCGGCCATGTTGGTGGCGTCCGGGCCAAAGGCCTGCACATAACTTCTGGGTGGACCGCCGTCCCCCGGATTCTCTGTGGAATCGCCAAGGTTCAGTAGATCGGTCACCGGATAGAAGATCGCCACGGCCTGCACGGCGCTGCTCTCTCGATCGACCGGGTCAGGCGATTCACCTGGGCCTGGCCCACCGCGTGCTGCCAGCATCAGGCTGAGATGGCCTCCGGCACTGCCGCCCGAGACGCCGATTCGGTCCGGATCAATCCCGTACTCGTCAGCATGGTGCCTGACAAATCGAATTCCGCGGTGAACGTCTTCTATGATTTCCATGACCGTCGCCTCAGGCTGCGAAACGTGATAGATCGCAAAGACCGTGTAACCGCGACGAAGCAGGGGTGCCATCATCCAAACTGGTAACTCGCCGGGCTCTCCCGACCTCCAGCCGCCACTGACCATGAACGCCACACCCAACCCGTTTGGCTGCGCCGGCCGAATAACGTCCAGCGACAGCGAATCGCCGTTTCGCTGGCCATACACCACTCCATCGGTGCGTTCAACAACGGGATGCAGATACCACCCCCCGACACTCACGACCGCGCCCACGATCGACAGTACTGTGAGAGCGACGGCTCGCAACGAGAACGGACACGGCAGCGGTAAGCGTTTCATATGAAGATCAGTCTCAGATTATTTCTGTGAAGTGAGTTCGCCGGACGAACAGCGGTGTCGGCATGTCGTCCAACATTCAAAACAACAGCTGACTCAGTTGCTGACGTCGGCCCTGGACGATTCGCGCTGCCAGCCTGTGGCATCGATGCGTTTCAATTCGGTAGCGATATCATCTCCTTCGTAAAACGAAAACCAACCCTTCAGACGTTGTGACGCTCCGGGCTCGCAATCGGGGAACTGGCCGTCGCTGTGCATACAGGGGCAGGGAGGGTTGAACCATGTGCTCTGACACGGCGTCCACGCGGTGATAATCCAGCGGTTACCGCTCAGAGAACGTCGTGCGATATACGGCTCAGACTTAATTGTCTTCTCCTCGCCCGAATGAGCAAACTCAGGTGCGCCTTGCAGCATGATGCAATTCTGGACACGCAGGTTGCTGAGTTTCTCCTGAGAGCCATTGGTAAGCCACATTTCCATGCGGAGAGCGTCCCGGCCGGGAACCACTTTGGTGCCGAAGACAACACCGTTCGGCAGTCGGCGCTCCATGACCAATGAACCATCTGTGTTTCGCTGCCATTCGAGTGCTTCGAGTTCAACGTGCTGCTTTGTCCACATCGTGTCGACATGAGAATGAGCCAGATACAGCAGACCGTGCCGCGATTCGTCGTTGCGTCGGATGGCTTCAGGAACGTCCAGAACGAAGTAATCGCGATCGTTCCATGGTGCGAAGACACTGATTTTGGTCTCACGCTGTGGCCGCAGGGCCCCGTCAAGAAATCCGGTTCGAGGATGACGTCCGCCGGGGTACGGCATGACCAGAATACGCGCATCGGAAGGACGCTGCGGCCGGGTTTCTGTCCGAATGCTCAATCGTTCCACCGCTGACCTGACGGCTTCCGCAGAAAGCCCCGTTGCCGCGCGAACCTCGGCCGTCGTGAATCGGTGGTGCCAGACCATATTCTCCAGCCAGTAACGCAGATCAACATCGTCGGTCGGCTTACGAACGTTGAGCGTCGGCACACCCGACTGAAGGATTCGCTTCCGATCGTTCATGACAAACTCGGGCACGCGCGGAGTCACCTCAGGGTCGACGTAGCGAGAGAGGTCGCGCAACGCGATGACCTTGAAGTTGCTCTCCACCAGGTACCGCATATAGAGTTCGAACCTGTCGGACGGAGTGCTGACCCACGCATGAGCGTCATCCGGCGCACCGTGAAACTGCAGCACGGCGATCCGGCCGAATTCGGCCTGTTGAACAGCCCGTTTGAAATCATCAAATCCCCAGTCAGGTCGTGCGTCTCCGGCCGACGGGATTAACAACGGATGATCCAGACCCGGCTCATAGGAAAATCCTCTTCCTTCTTTGTACGGGTATTCCGGCGACCCGCCGCGACGGGCAAACTGAATACCCAGTTCCTTCAGTATCGGTAGCGCGGCAACGTCAATCCCGTTGCCGGGATATGCAAACGATGTCGTTCGGGGAATGCCATGTTCACGGCACCGGTCGTTGATCGCTTGAAGCTGTTCCCTGAGCTGTCCGAGTTGCTGCTTCAGCTTCTTTGGCTTTGTTTTATCGAGTGACATGTGATCGCGAGTGTGGTTGCCAATCTCAAAGCCGTCGTGATGCAGCTGGGCAATTTCGTCCCACGTCATGTAGTGCTTCTTATTCGTTTTGAAGTCGAATCCTTCGGTGATAAAGAACGTCGCACCAAAGCCGTACTTTCGCAGAACCGGCCGCACCACCGTGAAATGTGATTTCACCGAATCGTCAAACGTCAGGACGACCAGTTTATCGGGGATCGGTTCACGAGCGAATATCGGCAATGCGGTAAGGCAGGTGAATAACGTGACGACAATCATGCGCATGATGGACTCCAAATTCATAAACAGCAAATTATCGAAACCCCAAACGCACCGGCGTAACGAAAACGGTATCAGGGAAATTCAATTTTGGGGAAAACGCGTTCGAAGCGTCGGCGTCCCGGGAACGGGATCTGCTTGCGGTGTATTAGCGTGTAACCTGTTTCTCACTTCAAGTCATCTGCATCATGAACACACACCCAAATCCGTCTGATGATCAGCACGCCCCATTCGGCAGTGACCTGCGACTGCTCATGTGCGAACCGTCAGCTTGCCGTGGAATCGAGCCAGTCGCTGGATGGTTGCATTGACAGTGGCGTCGACCAGCGACTGTTCGAGGAATCCTCGGTCCACAAGGCAGTCCGCCAGTTGCCGCAGACAGGTTTCCGTAAGGCAATTGCGATACACCAGCATCAGTCGTCGGTCGACCAGGTCGTCCAGCGTTTGAGCCCATTCGTGATCGATGGCCCAGTACACAAACGTCAGCGGCAGACCGGTGCCTTCGACCTCCTGCAGGTTCTGACCGTGGGCGCCTCGCAATACGTCTTCCGTTCGGGTTCCCAGTAACTCCCAGACTCGACGGACCTGTTCCAGCGGAAGTTGATATGCATTCGCAAGCTTGCGCTGTCTCGCCTCAAGAGCTTCGATGCCTGCGGGGTAATCATGACCACCGGCAAAAACGAGATCCACCGACGAGCGAGATCGCTGCTGTCCAAGCGTATCGAACAGTCGATCCGCGACCATTTCGGCGAACGCTCGACACGTCGTCAACTTGCCGCCGACCAACGTGAATGTTGGAATCAAACACTCTCGATGATGACAGATCGAATGGTCGCGAGAAATCGCTGCGGTTCGGCCGTCCGGCCGATACGGCAATGGGCGCACTCCGCTGTAATGCATCGACACATCCGCGCGGCAGAGCGGTGTCTCGGGCATTACATCGTTAACCAGATCGATGAGATAGTCGAGTTCATCGTCGGTCGCGATGGCCTGATCGGGACGTTCCGTGAACCGCACATCCGTCGTTCCGACCAGGACATTGTCATTGAAGGGCAGGATGAACACCAGCCGTCCGTCGTCAGTTTCGGCGTAAACGCCGGCGTCGCCCAACGCTTCGCGCAGACTGATATTGGCAGTGAGAAAGTGGCTGCCACGTGTTCCGCCGAGCAGCCGCGCATGTTCGATATGGACATCATCCAGCGTAAGATCTCCCCATGCTCCTGTCGCGTTAATGACAGCAGACGGCACGACCTCGCACGATGCGCCGTCACTGGTTGTGATCCGCCAGCCGTTCTTATCCGCTTGTGCAGTCGAGTGAGTAAACACTTTCAGCTCGGCGTGAGACGTGTTGGCGAGAACTCGTGCATCTTCCAGCATCGCCAGTGTGAAGCGTTCCGGATACTGCATCTGCGCATCAGTGTAGGCGGCAAGCCAACGGTAATTTCTCCGGTTGACGGCTGGAACGTCCGTGTCCGTGACCGCTTGAACGGAGCTTCCCGCCAACTCGGGATCGCGGGCAAACAAGTCGTACAACCATAAGCCCAGGCGAACCAGCCACAGGCCACGATTGCCCTGGGGCTGGACATATGACGACAGTCGATTCAGCAAGGGAACTCGAGTGCCACTCAGATACTTGAGCACGGAAAACCACAATCCGCCGATCCGCCGGCTGACTGGAATGAACAGTCGCAGCGGACGCACAAACTGAGGAGCAAGATCCAGCAGCAGCTTTCGTTCAGCCAGCGATTCGCGAACCAGACCGAACTCGCCGTATTCCAGATAACGCAGCCCACCGTGAATCAAACGCGACGATCGCGATGTTGCTCCGAAACTGATGTCGTTCGTGTCAACAATCCAGACGGGAACACCGTTCAACGCCAAATCCCGAGCGACCGCACAACCATTGATACCTGCTCCAAGAATCAGCACTGGCGCCGGATGAACATGGTCTGTCTTACTGGCCATTAGTGTGACGTCGTATTCCGCATGAACGTTCGATAACCGATGGATGAATCATAGTCGTCATCGGCCGCGGAAACGAACGGGGCAAACAGCATCGGCTGTGGTCGGGCCTGCGGTCATCGACCTGTCGACTCACAGAATTGAAAAACACAGCTGCGACAGCACCGGAGAAATGCTGAGAAGACGATGCCAGCGAGGCAACTTACTGAACAGTCGCACGTGAGTCGGCCTGTTTCTCAGTGTCGTCATCCACGGAAACGTCGGAAGGCGAATTGACGGGCAGATCTTCCTGAGGTTTTACCGTCAGGCCCCAGCTATGCAGCATTCCAAAACGATCGCTGCGAGTACCACGTATCACCAGCTGCCATATTCCGTTCACATTTTTGCCATTAAAGCTGCCCAGGCCGGGCTGTCGTTTGTCCAGCGCCTGAGGCCGAAACGTCCCCGTGAAAGGGGGCTTGGCTTTTGTGATCGGCGTGCCTGACTGATCGTCGAATACAGTCTGATCAAAATGATCGCCGCCGCCACCCACTTCTGCAAACAGTTCCACACGCTGTCCGTCCGGCCCTGTCAGGTAGCAGTCCAGAAAGGAGTCATTGGAGTGAGTGATCGAAAGTTCAAGATTCAGATCCCGGATTACGAAATCGTCGTTCACTTCGATCTCCGAAATGATTGTCCGACGCGGGGGCAGCACTTCGGCATCTTCATTCCGGTAGCTTCCTCCGACCATCGCCTTTGATTGCAGCACTTCTGCCGACGTCAGCAATCCATCGCCGTTGGCATCCAGTGATTCGAATTCTTCGTGTTTCGCAATTGTCCACTCCGTCGTGAATTCGTGCATGGCAACCTGCCCGTCGCGGTCCGCATCCAGTTCGTAAAACCAACCGGGTAGTCCCTCTGTCAGATCCCCGGCTTCGTTCTGCAGTTCTGTCATAAGAGCCTGCAATTCTTCACGCGAGACTTCTCCGTCACGGTCCAGATCGACCTGGCCAAGCGGGATATTCAGGCGCTGAGCCTCGTTCGCTTCCAGTCGCCCGTTTCTGTTCAGATCGAAACGCCCCATCATGCTGGCGGTCAGCCAGTGGCTGCTGCCACCTCTGCGCCACCATTGCGAATCGTCCCGTTTCTTCTCGTCTTTGCCTGACGAAGGAACTTCGCCGCCGGTTCGCCATGCCTTCATCCCCAGTTCCCTTGAACCGCCCTCCAACAGTCTCCGCCGAGCGTATCGTTGAGTCAGCTCCATGCGGCTGATGCGATCGTCTTTGTTGAGATCATCATCGAATGGGTTACGATGAGTCCAGCGGTTTTCTGCGGCTTCGGCGCGATCGATAAATCCGTCCTTGTTGTGGTCATATCGCCCAATAATCGTCGTGGCCAGTTCCAGATCAGCCTTCACGTACGGAAACTTCACGTCGGCCAGACCGAATTCCGGCACGTACGGCTGATCGGCGTCCGGGCCAAACGGTTTTACCGTGCTTTCGCCCTCCGGACGCACATCGTTGCCGTTGATGCCGTTCTTTGTGGCGTAGTAGATTCGAGCGGCCTCCTGCAGTCTGGAAATCTCAACCGGCTTGTCGAATGACAAATCGGACCGTCGTGACCGCACCTTCATGATGCGTTCCAGATACGGCCGTGCCAAAGGCGTCACTTCTCCCGGGTCGATCCAGCCGTTCTGGTTTCTGTCGAGTCGTTCGAGCGATTCACGCAGCCCGGATTGGGCGTAAAGTGCGTTGTTCACACACACGTTGCCGCAGAGCAGGGCAACACAAACGAGCGGCGACCGCCAAAGGTTGAAACGATGATTCATCGATCGGATTCCGAGGAGAGCGTGTCCAGACAAATCACTTCACCCTGCCTGTGGGCATAGGTATCTACACATCTTTACCCTCCCGTCTTTACGGGAGGGTCGCGAGGAACGAGCGGGGAGGGTCATTGAACGTCGAGGTAAATGTATGGTTGCGGTTGGTGCAGGCGATCTCCGGGCCTGATAGCCCGACTCTCCCGCAGGCGGGAGAGTAAGAAATAAAACTACCGTCCGCTTTTGACTCGCGGTGACGACACCTTTGATGACGCACTTGGTGACTTGGAACGTGTTGGTGTCGACGCGCCCGTTGTCACTGAAGCTCCACCCGAAAAGAATCGTTGCAGCGATTCAAATTCCATTCCGTCCGGCACTGTGATCACTCGGATGGACTGTTTGCTCCGCAGGTCAATCTGCATCGCCAACTGTTCCACTTCCTGAAACAGCTGTTCCGGAGCAGTCACGATCAATGAATTACTTGGTTCGTGAACGGCGATGGTCATTTTCGGTTCAAGGTTTCGCGGAGCCTGACCACCGGACTTGCGGGGATCTGCTTTGCCGTCGCCCTTATCCTTTTGCTTCTCGGCCTTGGCCGCCTGGGCAGCAGCGGCAGCGGCCTGTTGTGGGGACCCAGGTTGACCGGCTCCTTTTGCGCCACCGGAAACTCGCCCTTCGTAAGCCTCGCGAATTGCTTTCGCAACTTCGCCGGCCTTCGAATAATTCAATTCGATCACATGCGACGTTCCATAGGTCTGAATCGAAGTGATGCTGCTGTCTTTGTCGACGATCTGGAGGTAAGTTTCGATTCGTTCGACATCACGGGCGGTCCCCTGAACGATCAACCGATTCAGACGCGAGTCAGCGACGATGGTTATCGATCCGGCCATCATGGTCATGGTTCCGTCCCGCGACGTCACGATGCTGCCAAGAAAGCTGCTGGACGAACCTGACACATAACCATTAACCAATGCTCCGTCGTCGCCTTCTGCGGCGGCTTCGCCACCGTCCAGTAACTCCGCCAGCATTCGAATCGCATCGTCGACCCTGGTGTACTTGAGATAGAACACAACAGGCGGCGATGGCATCGAATCACCCGGACCAGCGATCATTCGCAGATGTTGTTCAAATTGGTCCAGTGCGTCCGTGTCTTCTGACTGCAGCAGCAGGCCCCGAGGCGTCAATTGGCATCGTATGGCTGGTGCCTGGCTGTTCGTGAGTTTCGTCAACAACCGTGCGTTGGGAACATCGGACTTGGGCGACCATGTGACCGGTTCCGTTTTCAATGACTCATCATTAACAACTCGCTCGCTGTTTTCCGGTTGTGTGATCTCAGGCGCAGGATAATAGAAGATCGGATTAGGAGCTCGCCAGAACTTTGCGGCTGTGGTCAGCACCTGTTCCGCCTGCTTACCTTTGAATGGCAGGATCCGAATCTCGTCACTACTGCCGACGCTGCTGTTGGTGTCGAGTTCCGCGACAATCTTTTTGATTTGTTCGATCTGGTGCTTCCTGGCACGGACGAACAACCGCCGATTGACCGGATCGGCGTCGATCCGGGGCACGTCGACATTGACGTTCCTGTTCATGATATCAAGGCCTCGTGAGTTGCCGTGGCGTGTGAAGGCTTCCATGCCGGCGTCCTCACGGCGTCTGGCGTCGGACAGATCCAGCATTTCTTCCAGCAGACTGACCGCCAGATAAGGATCGATCGTCTTCAATGGAATGACTGCAAACTCCGCTTCGGAGGCCTGCAGCTGAGCGACCGTCTGCTCAATTTCCGCCTGTACCTCAGCAGTCGCCAGAGCGACAACGCTGCCGCCCGCCTGATCCATCGACAACCGTACAGTCTCGTCCGCCAACAATGTCTGCAGGACGTCATACACGATCTGAACATTGCCTCCTTCAACGCTGTGGGTCCGCAACACCGCCTCGCCATCAGACGATGTCAGACTTCTTTTCGGTAGGTCAATCGCAGTGATCAGTCCTTCGATCAGCTTGACCTTGTCTTCGATTCCCGTGACAAAAATGTTCTTTCCCTGCAGGTCGGCAGACAGGCTGACATCGATCCCGATCATCTCCCCCGTCGCCAGCCCCAGGTGCGGGCGTGCGACAATCAGAATATCCTCGGCATCGACATGCTGCAGCACGAAGCTCTTGACCACTGTTCCGTTGTCAAGTGCGTGAGGCTCGAACGCAGCCAGAATCGTCCTGACGCTTTTCAGATTGCCGGCGGTATCGGTGATCATCAACTGATTCGTTTTTGAAAACACGGCCGGTGGCGTCATGAGACTAAGGGCTGTCAATTCTTCGACGGCGTCCTCGGCATCAAGTTCGCCGAGCAGAAAAATGCACTTCACGACGTCGTGGTCACTTAGTTGATCGAGTTGTTCCACCGTGACCAGTTTCGCCAGAGCATTCAACTGCTGCATGCTTCGTGGGTCGGTAAGATTAATCACGGACAGCAGCTTGCCACTGCGAACAAGGCTGAATCCCTGAGGCAGTAGAAACAGATTGACTCGATCAATAGCCTCCTGAGGCGTAAACGAATTCAGATCGGAATAGGTAAAGCTGCCGGTTGGAAGGCCACCCACATGCAACGCCATGTCGGACGAATCCGCCAGCCACTGTATGACGTCGCGCCACGGTGCTCCGTCGAACGAGAACTCAAGTACGGCGTCGGGATCGATCGTTGTCGCTGCAGTCGCGACCGACGCTGGAGTGTCCTGCGCCTCAACCAGCATCGGATGGGCGACGGCAACGATCAGCACGGCTGTGAGTCGAATCCGGCGACATTGATGTAACAGAGAATCTGACATGCAGAGGTGTTGGGAAAAATGGAGGATTGTTGATGGAGGGGTATGGAGTACGCGTCGCTGAGTGGACAGCCGCAGCTGCGATCAGGCACGTGTGAAGGACGTCATGTGAGAAACGGTGGGGGAGGAAGATGAAGGCTTGTTCGGGCACCAGCACTGTCCAGGTTGCCGGAAACCTCTGCTCGTGGCATTGTCGTGTGCTGGTCGAACTGTGACGTGAATCGCAGCAAGCAGACGATCGCATTTTGCATCATAATCATTCGTCTACAGACAACCAGACATTTCGTGGGATCGTGGACACGTTGTTGCGTTCTATATTACTGATTTCGTGAGAATTCGGACGGCAACTCGGGGCAAACGTTCGAAGGACGAGCTTGAATGAGTCCCCGAACTCGCTTGCGATTTGAGCCTGGATAAAGGCAGTTCGGGGAAACAGCCGTCATTAGCCTATCGAAACTGCTGCGCAAACGACAACGTTCCTTCTGTTACAACACAGGCAGGCTAAGGGAGGGATTCAGATCGCGTGGGTTGGCGGTTTGTAGCGATTGTCCGACGTCGTGGCCCGTCCGGCCAACAGGGCATGTCCGCGCATTGTCGTGTAATTCCGCTAAATCAACCGCGTCGCCGACCGTGTTCCCAACGGATCCTGCTTTGTCTGAAGCAATCACGCCGCTTAATTCTTCTGGCTCGGGGTACCTGAACGCGGACAACCCGGATTCGGCATCTGCCCGCTCGACGCTGCCAGGTGATAATTTGGGCTGAGCTTACGGCCTCATGGTCGCGTAATTCCGTGCAGCTGACAACTCCGAAACATCCATTGAAGTCCACCTGATCCGTGCGACGATCAGCGTGACGGAGGAACCAAGTGGAAACTGGTACCTGTTGACGGACTCGAACGCCGCCTCCTGTCGGGTCAAGTGGGATTCCCGTCTATGCGCAGTTTCTTCCATGCCTGGCCTGCGTGGGCGTGTTTACTGTTGGCAGCCATCGCGTTCTGCGCGAGTGGGTGTTCGCGGACGCAATATCGGCTTGAGGCCGATCGTGACGCGTACAACGTAATCTCCGAACGAAACGGAGATCCTCGCTGGACGACCGCCGACGTCAGCATCGAGATCGACCCCCGCAGTCGCTATTTCGACCAGTACGATCCCGATTGTCCCCCGATGCCACAGGACGATCCTGCCGCGCACAGCTATATGCGCTGTGTTGACGGAATGAAGGGCTGGAAACATTGGTACGACAACGGAGTCCGCTCGGACCTGGAAAACCCCGCATGGCGCGAGGAGCTGGCGCAATATGCGGAGACCACAGACGACGGTGCCGTAGAACTCAACATCGACTCGGCGCTCGAACTATCGTATGTCCACTCACCACTCCATCAAAGCCAGTTGGAAACCCTGTACCTGTCCGCATTGGATGTGACAAGAGAGCGATGGCGTCTGGACAACCAGTTCACCGGTGGATTTGACACGGTATTCAACCATCGAGGGAAGAAGACTCCGTTTGGTGAAAACAGTCGACTGACCACGGGTCGCGGTGTGGGAGCACTGGGAGTTCCGTTGGCCGGACGCTTCGGTGGCGGAGCAAACATACTTCAGCTTGATCGGCAATTTGCGACGGCAGGCGCACTGGTGGCGGGAATCGCAAACGCCTTCACCTGGGAATTCACGAATGGCGACGTGAATTTTGCGGGATCACTGCTGAGCGCCAGTTTTGTGCAGCCCCTGTTGCGCGGTGCTGGTCGTAGTATTGCACTGGAAGATCTGACTCAGGTCGAACGGAATCTGCTGGCGAATCTGAGGGCATACGCTCAGTTCCGGCAGGGATTCTATACGCAGGTGGCCATTGGCGAACTGGGTGTCAGGGGACTACAGCGCGGTGGACCTGGAACAACGCTGACTTCATTCTCCGGGAGTGGTAACGTCAGCGGTTATGCAGGACTGCTCCGCCGGTTACAGCAAAAACGGAATAGCGAGGACACTCTCAGTCTGCAGATTCGAACTTTCGCCAGGCTGGAAGCATTCTACGACAAAGGGCTGATTGACCTGGTGCAGGTTGATAATTTTGAGCAAGGTATTGAATCCGCCAGAGCCCAACTGCTGTTACAGGAAAACACCCTCGACCTGGCTCTCGATCAGTACAAGACAGGAACGCTGGGCCTGCCACCAGACCTTCCGGTTGCGCTGGATGACAGCCTGATACGTCAGTTTCAGCTGTTTGCGCGAGAAGCAACTGACATCCTGAACCTGATTGTGCAGCTGCAGCGACGCACCGGAGACCTGTTTATGGACGGAGAAGCTCAGGTCATACCGGAAGTCGCCGGGATTGATGCTGTGCTGCAGGATATCGCGCCCCTGGTTGGGCCAATACAGGACCTGATCAATCATGTGCCCGATGAACTGCAGCGCATGGACAAGGCCCTGGTTTTACGTGATGAGTCAGCGTCTGAAGATGAAAAAATGTCCGAAGACGACAAACAGCGGCTCGCGGAAGAAAGAGAAGATCTTGAAGTCAAACTGGCGGAGCTTCGATCGCAGTTCGCGGAACAAACCGTCGAACTCGCGCGACTTAGGGAAATACTCTCTGAAGAGACACGAGACACGACCGCTCGGGGACTTGTCAACTGGATTACTGCGACCCTGAACATCGTTGATCAACTGGCCCTTGTGCAGGCACGCGCTCGTCTGGAATCCGTCAGCGTCGAAGCCATCGAACTGGATCCAGGTGAGGCCTTCAGCATCGCGCTGCAGAACCGTCTGGATTTCATGAACGGCCGAGCGGCCCTTGTGGACAGCTGGCGGGAGATCCAGATCGCGGCGAACGCTCTGAAATCCAACGTCACTGTCGGTCTCGCAGGCAGTACGGGGACGGTTCGAAACAATGTCGTCAGTTTTGATGCGGCTAACTCGACCGCAGCCATGGGTGTTCAGTTCGACGCTCCGTTGACGCGGTTACTGGAGCGGAACGGCTATAGTGAAACGCTGGTCAGCTATCAACGAGATCGTCGGGCTTTCATTCAGTCTCGCGACTCACTCCACCTGGGCATTCGTGCATTGTTGCGACAGCTTAAACAGCTTCGCGAGAACCTGGAGATTCAGCGGCGCGCCGCCACCATCGCGATTCGGCAAGTCGACCAGACGCAGCGGTTGCTTAATGCCCCCGGGCGAATTCCGCAGCCAGGACAGCGAGCGCTCATTAGTCCGACCACCGCAATCAACCTGCAGCTGGCGCAGTCTTCTTTCCTCAACTCCCAGAACAGCTTCCTTAGTGCCTGGCTCAGCTATTATTCGGCGCGGATGAGACTCTACCGCGAACTGGGCATCATGGAACTGGACGCGGATGGTCGGTGGATTGAGTTTCCCATTTTGGCCACACCAAACGACCAGGAAACTGATCCGGACGATGAATTGTTAATTCCAATTCTGCCTCCCGCGATCCCCCCTGGAATCAGGGGAAATGGCTGACTTTGATGTCGATGAGCAGGCCGCAGACGGAGAGTCGCCGCATTGGGGCGACAACGCGCCGAATTACGGCAAGCTTCCCGATTGGGGGTCTCGCAAAAGTTCAGTGGCTATGCTGGCTGACCCTGAAGACCCCCTGTTTCGCCTGCAACAGCTGGGTTTTGAACGCAGTTTGGACCCATCAGACGTCCTGCCACAAAAAGGACGGTCTTTCGGCACAATACAGCAGATGGGATATCCGGCGCTTCCCTGGACGTACGAATTACGCCCAACCGGAGCGGTAGGCCCCCGTTCTGATACAGACAGTGATTATTTGAAACCTGTCTTTGCGGAAACGTCTCGTGGATGGCTGAAACCCACGGATTTCTCCGGAACGCCCGCAAAATTGGCGAATTGATGTCCACGATCTGCCAAAGTCGGTGGTTCTGTTCTGGAAAGCGAACCGGAACCCCGTAATCTGCGGTGACGTCGCAGTTGTCGCGGACTTGAAGATGGTTGCCGGACTCGCCAGAGTTAGGGACTCAACGTCGGACGATCCCATACCTGCGACTCCGGCGACTTGAACGACGAAGTCCGTTCCCGTGGAGGCGAAGTGTGTCGACCGACATCCTTCCAGAAATTCAGACACCAACAAAGCCGCAGACGCCACCAGAAGTGGATAGTCTTCCCGTGCGCAATGATCTTCAGGGGGGATCGCATGGCACATGGTGGAAACGCGGACTGCTTCTGATCGTCGTCGTTGCTGTGGTGGCGTCCGCTGTTGCCGTGGTCCCCGGATTCCTTTCGTCGCCGGATACCGGATCCGAGCTGACTCACACGATCACGCGTGGCGATCTGATTGTTTCCGTCATCGAACAGGGAACACTGGAAAGTTCCAACAACACGGAAATCACGTGCAAGGTCCGGGGCAGCAGCACAGTCACGTGGGTGATTGAAGGTGGTTCGATCGTGCAGCGGGGAGACGAACTCGTCCGGCTGGACACGAAGCTGATCGAAGAGAAACTGAGCCTCACGAAGACAAATACGTTTGTCGCAAAATCAATGCTCGAAAGGACCCGCGCCGACGCCGAAAAGGCCGAAATCGCCATTGAGGCCTACGAGAAGGGCAGATACCTGGAGCTTGTGCAGGGCCTGGAACAGCAGTCAGAGGTTGCCGAACGGAATCTGCGAGTCGCGGAGAAGATGCAGGCATACTCCAACACGC
>JAPYTO010000094.1 GCA_029941865.1 Fuerstiella sp.
CAACAGACTCAATCTGATCATTCAGCGGATTCTCAGTCGTAAACAACCCCGGCTCATCCTCTGGACGCAGATGCACGATTTTCAACGGCTTGCCCAGACTTCTGTGTCCCCAAAGGTGGTCCTGAGAGCCGCCAAATCAGCAGGAAACGGAAAAACCGGCAACATGACTGAACCCCTTGCAATGACCTGACTCCGACATCCAGACGGTCCCGGCAGCAAGAGTCTGAAGATAATTCAGGTGTTCGCGTGCCACCGTGCAGGATTTCAGCTGCTACCGAACTGTCACGTTCGATTTGTGACAACAAACCAACAATAGCCACGTAGACAAGCTCATCCACACAGCAAATTTCCCGCAAAGACGGTTCGATTCAATCCGACATTCAGGCTGCGGTTGCGGCCGGATCGTTCGGCATGACGGTTCGGATGGCACTTGTGACTTGTCTGTGTCCAGAGACCACAACGACGAACCGGACAGTGGAAGCACCGACGATGGTTTCCGTGTGGCGAGGACGTACTTCATTGCTCCGTAGCTCCCGGAGACGTTTCAGCGCGCGGGAAACGTCCGTCGAATTTTCAGCTGGTCGAGTCCCGATTCAGGATCTGTTTCAGGAGCAGACTCATAAACTTCAGAGCCTCGCTGTAAATGTCCTCGTGCGAGCTTCCGCGTGGCCCGGCGACATTCAGAACGCGGATGGTGCCGACACGCAGCCACTCGACAACGGACTCAACCTGATCACTCAGCGAATGATCCGTCGTAAACAACCCAGGTGTATCGGTAGGACGCAGATGCACGACTTTGACGGGCTTACCCTGGCTTCTGGCGGCTTCCAACGTCAGTTTTGTGCCGCTGCTGATCTCATCCAGCACAATGACCAGCGTGCCATCGGAATCCCGTACGTTCCATGCGGTACGCACTGCATAGTTGCGGGCGCCGGTTTCCTGCAGCGGATAATGCGCGGGAATCAGGCCGGCTTCTGAACGGCGCCCCCGTGGACACCAGCCGCCGATAGCTATGCCAGCAGCCAGACCCGCGTCCAGGGCAGCTCGGTCTACGCCAGTCTGGCCCCCGGATACGATTCGTGTAACCACACCGACTGCGGCTGGTGAGTTGGCATTTCGTTGCGTCATGGGCTACCGTCTGTGATTGCAGGGCTTGGCAGTGTAGGCCTTCGCGAATCTGCTTCCAACCACAGAAACTGACCTTTCGGCCGTTGGGTGCAGTCATGGATTGTGGTGTTCGGCTGAGGGTGGTCGTGGCTGGACTGAGTGAAGCGAAGGAGAATCAGACCGGCACTGCCGGCCCCGGGATATCACTCGCAGGCTCGCTCCAACCGCGGCACGCTCTGCAACTTCAAAACCATTCCTGACTACGCCCCGACGTTATGACGGCGAGTCAATTCACTCGGAATCACTCGAGACATATCAAAAACAGCGAGGTCTGAATGTTGAATCGACGCCAACTCATACTCATCCCTGTCCCGTTTCTCAGCACGCTTATCGTCGCTGCCGCAGTTGCGGATGAATCTCGGTACGTTCCGGGACCGGATTCAAAACGGCAGTCCGGGGTGCCGATCGGTCAGGTTGAACAACTGCGACACGTCAGTGCCAAAGTCTTCGCCGGTGCAGAACGTGACTTCTGGATTTACGTTCCCGATCAGTACGACGGCAGCACGCCAGCCAGCCTGATGGTGTTCCAGGATGGTCGCAACTACATAAAAGAAGATGGACAGTTTCGCACAACGATCGTCTTTGACAACCTGATTCACCGCGGCGAGATGCCCGTCACCATCGCGGTGTTTGTAAATCCCGGTGTCATTCCGCCGTCGCAGCCGAATGCTAAGCCGCGGAAGAACCGAAGCTTCGAATACGATTCGCCTGGCGATCAATACGCGAGGTTTTTACTGGAGGAATTGCTGCCTCCCATCGAGGAACGCTACCGGGTCTCAACAGATCCGGATGACCGAGCCATTGGAGGCATCAGTTCCGGCGGCATCTGTGCGTGGACGGTAGCATGGGAACGGCCCGCCCAGTTTCGTAAGGTGCTCAGTCACGTCGGCAGTTTTACAAATATTCGAGGTGGCCACAATTGCCATGCTCTGATCCGCAAGACAGAAAAGAAGCCCATCCGCGTGTTTCTGCAGGAAGGTGAAAACGATCTGGATAACCTGCACGGCAACTGGCCACTGGCGAATCGCCAGATGGCAGCATCGCTGAAGTTCGCCGGCTACGACTATAAACTTGTGATGGGCACCGGCGGACACAATGGTCGCCACGGTGGGGCAATTCTGCCAGAAGCGCTGCGATGGCTGTGGCGTGACCATGCTGATGTCACGACGGCAAACGAAGTGAAGTAAGCCGGGGCTGACGAGCGAACAAGCGACGTTCAGCCGGACGTTTCAGGCGTCGGTCAGGCCGATTTGATGGTTGCTGAGCCGTTCGGCACCGTTGGGCCTGACGACGTAGTTATGTTCAAAACGCATACCCCCGACGCCTTCGATGTACAGTCCGGGTTCAAGTGTGATGACATCGCCGTCCAGCAGCACATCGTCGCTTTCCGACACAAGGATGGGCGGCTCCGGATGCTCCATTCCCAGACCGTGCCCGCAATGGTGAGCCAGAGCCGGATAGCCTCGCTTCAGCAGCACTGCCGATGCGGCATCGTAAACATCACTGGCACGGATGCCGGCTTTCAGAACGGATTCTGCCGCCAGCAACGCATCACGGCACGCTTCAAACTGTCGCAACTGGTCGTCAGTCGGATCGCCAACCGCAATCGTGTTTGTAAAGTCGCTGCGATATCCGTGGATAACCACGCTGTAGTCGGCAATAAACAGGTCGCCGTCCCGCAACACATACTCCGTTGGCAGACCGCCGGCCTTGTGCACTTCCGCGTTGGTGGCACGAAAGTCGCCGTACACGACACATGCACAGCCCGCCGCAAGTTCCGACGCGCGCTGAATCGCAAGGTACACATCCAGCTCTGTAGCACCAGCCGTGGCAGCGGTAAACACTGCGGCGTGGCCCGCGTCGCACGCTGACATGCAACGTTTCAGTAACTCTATTTCATCCGGAAGTTTCTGACGTCGCAGCTCACGGATCAAAGTCCCCACAGACACCAAAGACTGATCCGGACCGTTCATTGGCAAAGGCAACGCCGTTTCCGCCACGGCCGCCGCAACAACCTGAGTCACACCTTCTGCTTCGACACGGCCGCTTGTTGTTGACCAGCGGTCGCGACACTCTTCCAGTGCAGTCAGCAGCGCGTGATCGCGATTCGTGACAGATTTCTTATGCGTGTACCACGGAATAATGATCTCGTCGTCGACCACCGGATCGGTAACAGCCGTCCGTCGCACGAAGTTGTCGGCCAGCAGAGTGGCCGAACCGCTGCGTTGCAACAGCAGCAAACATCGCTGATCGGCAGAAAAGCTGATCGGATTGATTCGAAAGTTCGAAAAGTACTGCACGTGGCGAGCATCACCGATCAACACCCAATCGACACCTGTCGGCACTCGTGCCCAAAAGTTCTTCCGCCGCTGAAGGCAGCCTTCGGCAGTCAGCATGGTTACTCGTCCCGGTTGGCTTCAAGCACGGACAGAAACGCTTTTTGAGGGATTTCCACAGCGCCGAATTGTTTCATCCGCTTCTTGCCCTTCTTCTGCTTCTCCAGCAGTTTGCGTTTACGGCTGATATCGCCACCGTAACACTTGGCGGTGACGTTCTTCCGGAAGGCCGAAATCGTTTCGCGAGCGATGATTTTCGCTCCGATCGCTGCCTGAATGGCGATTTCGAACTGGTGCTTGTTGATCTCCGTTTTCAGTCTCTTCACCAACGCACGGCCGCGCCTGTCCGACGTGGATCGATGCACGATTGTGGACAACGCGTCGACTCGTTCGCCCTTCACCAGGACGTCCATCTTGACGAGGTCGGCGGCCGTGAAGCCGATGATCTCGTAATCCATCGTGCCGTAGCCGCGAGTCACACTTTTCAGCTTGTCGTACATGTCGTACACGATTTCGCTGAGCGGCAATTCATAGATCACCTGTGCTCGCTTAGGCCCCAGGAATTCCGTGTTCTTGTAGATGCCGCGGCGGTCCTGACTGAGCTGCATGATCGTACCGACGTTGTCGGCCGGCACGATGAATGTCACACGGGCGATGGGCTCCCGAAACTCCTGAATATCCCCAGCATCCGGCACGTCCTGGGGATTGTCGATGACCATGACGTCCCCGCGCCTGTTGACAATCTCATACGTAACGTTCGGAGCTGTCTGGATGAGATCCATGTCCTGCTCACGTTCCAGCCGCTGCTGGACAATCTCCATGTGCAGCATGCCCAGAAAGCCGCAGCGGAAACCAAAGCCCAGAGCATCACTTGTTTCCGGCTGGAACGAAAAGCTGGAGTCGTTCAGACTGAGCTTCAATAATTCGTCACGCAGGCTTTCGAATCCAGTGGCGTCCAGCGGATACATTCCGCAGAAGACCATTTGTTGCGGTTTCTGATACCCCGGGAGTGGTTCATCGGCTGGCTCCCGAGCCTTGGTGACGGTGTCGCCGACGGTGACGCGGCTGAGTTCTTTCACGCCCGTCAGGATGTAGCCGACCTGACCAGGACCAAGCTCTTCGCACGGCACAAGGCCCGGGCGAAACTGCCCCAGTTCGATCACTTCACTGTTGACGCCTTCACGCATAAAGCGAATGTTGTCGCCTTTGCGAATACAACCATCAACGACCCGGACGTAGGTCACCACGCCGCGGTACTTGTCGTACTTCGAATCAAACACCAGGGCCTTAAACGGTTTTTTCGCGTCGCCGGTCGGTTGAGGAAGCCGTTCGATAATGGCCTCAAAAACCGATTCGATGTTTATCCCGGCCTTCGCACTGACTTTCAACGCGTCGGAAGCATCAAGCCCCAGTACCGTTTCGACTTCATCCAGCACTTCGTCAACACGTGTTACGACCAGGTCGATCTTGTTGACGACGGGGACAATCTCCAGATCCGACTCGATGGCCGCATAGGCATTCGCCACGGTCTGAGCCTGAACTCCCTGAAATGCGTCAATCAGCAACAGCGCGCCTTCGCACGCCGCCAGACTGCGACTCACTTCGTAATGGAAGTCCACATGCCCCGGCGTATCAATCAGATTCAGCTCGTATGTCTCGCCTTTGTAGACGTAATCGATCGTAACAGAACGCGCCTTCACCGTGATTCCGCGATCACGCTCGATGTCCAGGTCATCAAGGATCTGCGACCGAAATTCGCGCTCGGAAATTGTTCCGCTCTTCAGCAGCAACTGGTCTGCGAGCGTACTCTTGCCGTGATCGATGTGGGCAATGATGCTGAAATTACGAATTAACCGGACTTCCATGAGCTTCTCTGCCAACCGACTCGACACGTTGATTCAGGAAAATGTTTGATTCCAGACATGGAGCGGTAGCTCCGGACAAGCCGCAGCGGCGGCCGGTCAGGGAAAGCCGCGAATCCTACTCTCAACGGTGTGGCTGGGTCGAGTGTTGATGTCCGCAAATCCCGCAATCGCTCATTGCGAGACACATGCGTCTCGGAAGCGGCAATTTCTGGCTTCCGGACGGTCAAAAACCAGCTTCCAGGCGGTGTTCAGTCGGCATCGTCCGATTAATCGGAATCGCCGAGGTCTGTAGTGAGAGTTTCACGGAGTGCGGCCTGGTGCTGCGGAGTCATTTCCGTGACCAGCTGTTCGCCGAGCGAAAGTCCGGCAGTAACGCACACAGACAGGTCATTGGTCTCTCCCAATTCGACTTTTCGGGGCACCAGCTCTCGACCGTCAAACACATACACAAAGTTGTGCCCGGCAATTCCCGTCACGGCGTCGCGAGGAATCTGCAGCACGTCGTCTTCCTCGGACAGCACGATGTTGACCATTACGTCCGCCTTTGGCGTCAGGAGGTCTCGCTCTTCGTCGGTTGGCAACAGTTCCACATCGATCCAATAATCCTTCACAGCCGGCGTGTACGAACTTCGCATGCGAGGATACCTGGAGATCATGGAGATTCGTCCGGCAATGGAAACGTCGTCATAGCCCGGCAGTTTTACGGTCACCGGCATGGCTTGACGTACTTTGTAGATCAACGACTCCGGCAACGGAACGCTGACTTTGAATCGACCATGATCAGGGATCTCAAAGATCTTTTGCCGGTACCGAACACGTCCCCCTTCTTCAATCTGAGTAATACCATAACTCTTCAGACGCCATGAATTCCCATACATCACCTGTCCGTCACATGGAGCCCGCAGAGTACAGGCTTTGATATTGTCCATCGCTCGACGGTAATATCGTTCGTAGATTCTCAGAGTACGTTCGTACGAGAGAGCTGTCAGCCTCGCCTTCGTGTTGGCAAGACCATTTTTGATCTTCGTACGGATGAGGTCGCGTTCTGCGTCCCTCTTCCTGTAGTCCAGTCGTAGCGTGCTGCGTTCGTGCGTAAACCCCGTGAGCATCCGCAGGCTTGTCTCCAGCTGGCTGTGTTTCTGCTTTGCCTCCAGCAACTCAAAGGCTTCAGACTGCATCTCGCGACGACCAACCAGCCCCATGACCCACAGCCGTTCCGTCTGTCGCACACTGTCGCCAGTCAACTGAACCTGTTGAGACAGCATGGAAAGATTTTCCTCCATCTTCTCCAGCTGTTGCGGAAACGTTCCTTCTGTGTATTCAAGCAGACTCTGCGTATTCGTTTCCACGGCATACTCGGCCGCCTGCAGACGCCGCTCATTGGTCGTCTTCAGCATTGTCTGGTCGTGCAGCGCGTTATCCAGTCTGCCCCGATATTTGATCAGCGGGATTTCGCGAGTCCGGGCATAGTCTTCCACATCAGCGGCATCAAGAACGCAGACGACATCACCCTTCTGGACCCAGGTGCCTTCCGGCACGATACTCAGAATGGTCGTCGTCCAATAACACGCTGATTCAACTTCGGTAGATCGATAAGGCTCAACGACTCCCTGCTGCTCAATCTGCACCTTAAATGTGGAAGGTTGTAATTGTGTCAGGCCGACTTCGACAGGAGCGACGCCACGATCAACGGCTCCCGTGAGCAGCAGAACGCAACCGAGTATTGATGCGGCAGTGCCGGCGAAGACCGCGAAACGTCTCCGGGCAACATTGCTGCGAAGCAACGCGGCGAAGTGATCAATTGATGACATAATTGTTAGCAGTGTGTCGGCGGGAGGGAAAGGAGCCGACGAAGGTGGGTCGAGTAAGGCGGGATTGGCCAGAGGATCTGACCAACGTAGTCACAGTTTAGTTAGTAAATTGGCATTAATCCACAGATTCCTCCTTTGAATCTATTTTGATCTCGGTGATTCGCCTGAGACAGGCAGCAGAATCGATCGTTTTCCCCGCTGTGGGACCGGCGCACGATAGCGAACAACGTGAGCAGGCCAACAGTTTACGTGCGGGTGACTGGACAATTACAGGCCGACGCCAGGTAACGGTCGGTCGCAGTACCTGTGCGTCCATGCACACCAGGCAACGATAACCTTGGCGGCGTTCGTGATGACACCCACATGACTATGCATGCATTTGTTACCCATCATTCGCGATCATACACAAAACGACCGTCGACCATGCATCGAAGCACTCTGATGCCCGCGATCTCGTCTTCCGGGCACTTCAGGTAATCACGATCCAGAATCACAAGGTCGGCCAGTTTTCCTTTGTCGAGTGTGCCCTTCGTGTCTTCCGCGAAAGACAGATAAGCGGGACTGGTTGTCAGACAACGCAACGCTGCCAGACGACTGATCCGTTGCTGCTGACCGTAGACATCACCTTCACGGTTGCGACGAGTCACGGCCACCTGCAGCATCAGGAACGGGTTGTAGGCGTTCATGGCATGATCCGGATCAAGCCCCATCATGTGATCACCGGCAATGGCCGTTGGCACCCCTCCTCGAACCCAATCGCCCAGACCAATAAACCGGGCGGCCCAGTCGGCACCGTAAACTTCCACGATGGCCGCCGAATCCTTGAAGTACAGCGACGGTTGCGTGTCGACGCACACGCCGAGCTTCTTCGCTCGGGCGATCGAATCCAGCGCAGGAAAGTACGCATGAGTCAGACTAAAACGCCGTGCGGCGATGTCCGGTTGCTCACGGTGCACCGCCGCCAGAGAATCCAACACGGCGTCGACGCCCGCATCGCCGGTCACGTGGCAACACCACTGCCAACCCAGCCGGTGACCTTCGCGGAAGATCTCCGTCATCTGCCGAACGGAATAATTCAGGTCTCCGCGATAGTCGGGATCCCGGTGTACATAAAAGCGAATTCGCTTCTCGCCGTACGGTTCACGCAGGTAGGTGTTGCCCCAGTGGATGCCACCGTCGACGGTGATCTTAAGCGGACCGACACGGACCCAGTCGTCTCCGTCGCCGGTTTTCATGCCCAGCTTTTCCGTATACGACGCAACATCTTTCGCCGCCCGAAACCCCGAGCGAAACGTCTGCGTCATACGGACGGTCAGATTTCCGGCGGAGTGCAACTCACGGTACAGCAGAAAATCGTTGATGCTGCCGGCGCGCTCAAAGATGCTGGTGATACCGACGGAATTGTAGTGCCGATGAACATTCTGCAGAGCGGCCCGCACCTGCTCTGGCGTGTGCGACCCGGTTGGCATGAACGATTTCAAATGTGCATTCGCTCCCGCGATCAGCCGCACCCGGCCCTCAGAATCGAAAACAACTTCGCCGCCCGGAACGGAAGCTTCGTCCTTTTTGACGCCGATCGTTTCGAGCCCCAACGAGTTCAACGCTGACTTCCGAGCAGCCGTGAAAATAACCGGGTGAGTCCTGCAGGCGACATCCAGTTCCTCAGGCGTGGGGTGACGCCGTTCCTTCAACCGCGTGATGTCCGCCCGTGGGACACGAATCCACGTTCCAGCCGGAACCAACTTCGCTCGCTGTCGAATCCAATCCTGCACAGCGCCGATCGATAACAGCTCGACATGCGGTTGACGCAAGACGTTCTTAGCCACACCCACCGCGTGGCAATGCGCGGCGATGATGCCGGGGATCACCATTTTTCCGCCAAGTTCGACAACTTTGGTGGTGTCGCCAACAAACTTTTTGATCGCCTCGTCGCTGCCAACCGCCAGAATACGTCCGTCGCGAATCGCAATCGCAGGGACGATCCGATCATCCGCTTCCATCGTGAGAATTCTGCCACCAACCAACACCGTATCGGCCAACTGCTGTTTCTGAGCAACAAGTGTCGGTGCTGTGCAGATGATGGTCGCAACTGTCAGCGCTGCGACAAACATTGTCGATTTGATCATCATGGATTTTTCCGACACCATCGGTGAACGTCACGAACACAGTGTATTCACTATCGTAACCGAAACGCTGACCGAAGGCCTGGGCTGTGTGATGGAAGATCTGCCGAGCGGTGGCTCGCACAGACCGTCGAACACGCATCATGCGTCAAGGAACAGCCGGCTTCCAGCCGGCTTTCAGCTGTTGTAATAATTCATTCACCACATGTTCGTGCGTTGCAGAAACAGCCAGATTAATGTTCTCGTCCGGGTCCACGCGATGGTCGTACAATTCATAAGCCCGAAAACCTGTCCCGGGCACCAGCCATTCCGTGAAGCGATAACGATCGGTGCGCATCGAATAGCCCATGCCGCGCCCAACATCGCCGTATCCCGGAATCACTCGACGATACTGACTGAAGGCCGCGGATTTCCAGTCACGATCCGGATCTTCAAGAAGAGGGGCAAAGCTGTGACCCTCCAGTCCGTCGTCCAGCGGCAGGGCGCACAATTCGCACAGCGTGGGGTAGATGTCGACGAATTCCACCAGGGCCTTCGTTCGTCCCGGCTGCTGACCTGGCACTCGAATGATCAAAGGAGCGTGAGTTGAGGTTTCGAAGTTCGAATGCTTGTCCCACATTCCGTGTTCGCCCAACTGCCAGCCGTGGTCACCCCAAAGCACGACGATCGTGTTGTCGCGCAAACCGTTCGCATCCAGCGCCTGTAGCAGACGTCCGACCTGCGCGTCGGTGTAGCTTACGCAGGCATAGTACGCGTGCTTCAGGTCACGCGCCTGGTCCTCAGTCACCGGCCCGACGTCGGGAATTCCATAATAGTGCCGCAGATCGTTCCAGTTGTACGTCGCGAAGTTTGGCGCATCGCGGGGCGGAAAGGGATTCGTTGCCAGTGCAATCTGATCCCGGTCATACAGATCAAAGTACTTCTTCGGCGCGATGAACGGCAGGTGCGGTTTGTGAAATCCGACCGCCAGAAAGAACGGCTCGTTCTTCAGGTCATCCATCTTTGAGATGGCGGCATCGGCGATGTGTCCGTCCTTCAATGCACTATCCGACACATCGGGCGCTTCCCACGCCAGACCGCCCGGCCTTTTCGTTTTCGTAATGCCGTCGCCCAGATCCCAGACATAAGTCAGACGGCGGTGGTCCACATTGATCCATCCCAACACCTGTTTTCCAAAATCGGTGTGATACTCGGAGCGCTTGGAACTCCAGAGCGGTTCACTCCACGAAACCGGATCATCGCGGTGAAACAGTTTGCCAAACGCAGTCGCGTGGTATCCGTTGTTTCGGAAGTGCTGCGGCAGCGTCACGACATCGCCGAGTACATCGCGAAACCGCACGCTGAAATCGACGACGCCTGTTGTGTCCGGTCGGCGTCCGGTTAGCACGGAAACTCGCGAGGGCATGCACAGGGCGCATTGCACGTAGGCACGTTCGAACAGAGTACCTTCGCGGGCCAGGCGATCGATGTTTGGCGACTGCACGGGCTGGCTATAGCAACCGAGTTCCGGGCGCAGATCGTCAACAGCGATGAACAACACATTCGGTGGCTCGGCACAGGCCGATGAGACGACAATCGTGAGCGCAAACACATGCAACAACCGCATTGATACCTCCACTGTCATGGTTCTCTGTCAGACCGTTAGCACTTCGTCCACCTTTGGCAACAGATTCCATTTCTCGATCCACGCATTCAAACCGCTCAACATTTTGTCCAGCGAAGTGAGCCGCGCGAAGCCGTTCGCAAAACAATTGTTGGAAACGCCATGGAACGGTGTCCTGGGGGACGCCTCCGTTGAGCACTGCAAAAGATGCGTGCAAACTGTCCGGCGATTGTTCGACAACGCTGCATTCCGCTCTCGGTGCGGCCCCAAATACGATTCCGACCGGTGCGTCGAGTTGATTTTCGATGGCGTATCGTTCATCCTGACGGCTCTCGCCCTCCCACCATCCGAAATGTCCCCTGTGTCCGATACCAGTTCGACGTCAGCCCGACAGCAGACATTTCATTCCCTGCCCGGAGAAAACAGGTTACTGTGGACCGTTTGGTTCACGTATGGAGCGTTCTATTTCTGTCGAACGAATATTTCCGCAGCGATTCCTGGGATTAAGGCACCGGTGGCTGCCGGCGGGCTGGGCTTCACCGGCGAGGAAATCGGATGGATTCTCGCTTCGCTTAAGATCGCGTATGGCTTCGGTCAGTTAATTAACGGGCAGCTCTCAGAACACTTCAGGCCACGGCTTCTGCTGGCGATCGGGATGTTCGGGTCGGCGGCTCTTAATATCGCGTTCGGCCTGGGCGCGGGATTCTACTTTCTCCTCTTCGTCTGGGCCTGCAACGGTTACTGCCAGTCGCTCGGCTGGACGCCGTGCATGCGGGTGATTGGCAACTGGTTTCCGAAGTGGCGACGGGGCAAAGTCCTGGGCATCATTGGAACCGGCTATCAGATAACGCTCGGCCTGACGTATGTGATTGCAAGTTTTTCTGTCGAACAATTTGGATGGCGCGGCGCTGTCTTCGTTCCATCGGTCCTGCTCGCTGTGTGTGGAATTGGCATGCTGTGTCTTCTGCGCGAATCCCCCTCGGAACCAGACATTCCGAGTCCGGACAGTGCTGCTCCGCCGACTGTCGAGCGTGGATCGTTCCGCGAGAATATTTATCTGACTCTATTCAATCCAGGGCTGTGGTTACTCGGGATTTCTCTGGGGTTATTGAACGCCTGCCGGTACGGGTTCCTGGACTGGGGGCTGACACACCTGATTGAAGTGCAGGAAACGTCCATCGGCAAGTCGGGACTGAAGTACTGCCTGATCGCTCCCGGGGCCGCTGCCGGCGCATACCTTTCCGGCTGGGCAACCGACCGATACTTCAACAGCCGACGAGCCCCGGTCATTTGCGGACTGCTTGTTCTGCTGGGAGTGTTGACCCTGAGCTACGAATCCGTGGCGCGAAGCACGGAGTGGTGGGCTGGTGGCGTGCTGTGTGGATTGCTGGTTGTGCTGGGCTTCTGCATTTATGGACCACAGGTGCTGCTGGTCGGAACAGCTCCGGCTGACTTGGCTCACCGAGGTACGACTGGAGCTGCCGCCGGCTTCGTCAACTTCATGGGTTATATGGGTGCAGCGACAGGCGACATCGTCACCGGTTACTTTTCCGATGAAGCACACGGTGGCTGGCAGTTGGCCATCTGGATCTGGGCCGGCTGGGCGTTCGCTGCCGCTGGCTGCGCCGCTCTGCTGTGGAACGCGACGTCCGAGCGGGTTGGATTCCTGCCGTCTGTCGTTCCGAAACTGGCGGGAACGGTCGGGATGCTGGTCATGGTTTCGGCACTGGTTGCTGGAGACGCACCTCAGGACGTTACCATGGGATTGTTTGCCGGTCTTGTGTTCTTGCTGGCCGCGTGCAGGTATCGTCGGCTGGCGATCATGTCAGCGACTGTTGCAGCGATTGGAATAGTCTACTTCTTCGCCAACTATGTGGTCAGCTTCGGCGGTCAGGTGACCTGGCATCTGGCCGCTGGACTCGGCGGCTGCGGAATAGCAGCAATCTCGTCCATCATGATCTTCACCGACGAACGGTAATTGTATGAGAGCGATCATCATCGGAGCTGGCCGCGGAAGCAGGCTTATGCCGACCACCTCAGACACACCCAAGTGTTTCGCGGAAGTCGCCGGACAGCGAATGCTGGACTGGGCCGTCGACGCCTTTCGTCAGAACGACATCAACGACATTGCGTTTATTGGCGGTTACCGCATCGACACGGTACGGGCGGCGTACCCGGATTTCACGTTCCGGCACAACGACAACTGGCCCAACAATAATATCCTGGCGTCGCTGATGTATGCGGAAGATCTGATGGACGAGCCGTTCATCTGCTGCTACTCCGACGTGCTGTTCACTCCGGCGATTGTTGAAGCGGTGACCCAAAACGATGACGACATCGCACTCGGCGTCGATACTGGTTGGCTGACCCGTTATGAACATCGAACAGAACATCCGAGCGACGACGCCGAAAAAGTCACGGTACTAAACGGCAATATCACACGAGTTCACCGTGAGATTCCCGAGGCGGCCGCGTGGGGAGAATTCGTCGGACTGGCGAAGTTCTCCGCCGACGGAGCTGCCATGTTGCGGCAGGACTATCACGCCCGGCGAGAAGAATTCTCCGGCCAGCCGTATCGCGAAGCGAAAGTCTTCGAAAAAGCCTACCTGATTCACCTGCTTCAGGACATGATCGAAAACGGTCGGCAAATGGTGCACGTCGATACGCCCGGCGGATATATCGAAGTTGATACACAGCAGGATTTCGAATACGCACGGCAATTCTGGACAGAGCGACATTTGAACGCAACGTAAAGCGTTCGAACAGAAATGAGCCCAACCACGTTGACCGCAGATTCATCAAAACGGAGATAAGCGATGACCAGCAATATTCTTTTCCCGACATCAGTCATCGGCTCCATGCCGCGGCCG
Organism: Fuerstiella sp.; assembly: GCA_029941865.1. Classification (GTDB taxonomy): domain Bacteria; phylum Planctomycetota; class Planctomycetia; order Planctomycetales; family Planctomycetaceae; genus Fuerstiella. The sequence continues at coordinate 13,776 of JAPYTO010000094.1, forward strand.
GACTTCGTCAAGGATCTGATCGCTGACGACTCACCGCACTCGGATGAGGATTATCAGCGGCTTATGGGATCCGCCATTCGATCCGTCGTCGCACTGCAGGAAGCGGCCGGACTGGACGTAATCTCAGACGGCGAGTGGTGGCGCAAGTCCTACATCGGAGTCATCGCGGAACTGGCTCACGGGTTTGAACTCAGCGTGAATCCAGCGGACGGTCGACCGTGGACGGTTGTGGTTGATCGACTGGCCCCCAAACAACCTGGCTTCATCGCGAAAGAGGTTTCGTTCCTGAAACAACTGACCAACCGGCAGATCAAGGCCACTCTGCCCGCTCCCGCTCTGCTGGGCGAACGCATGTGGGATCCCGTGGCATCGTCGAAAGCCTATCCGACTCGCGAAGCTTTTGTTCGCGACTGCGTCCCCATTCTGCGTCGCGAAATTGAACTGCTGCGTGATGAAGGCGTGTCAATTATTCAGATCGACGATCCACACCTGTGCCTGTTCGTCGATCCGGAAGTTCGAGCCGGCTACGACAACCCGGACCAGGCGGCGGACTTCGCGGTCGACATGGACAACCAGGTTGTCGCGGACTTCAAAGATGTCAGTCTGGCCGTTCATCTGTGCCGCCGCGCCGGCGCGAGGGCTCGCGGCGACGCACAACATCAGGGCAGTTACGAACCGATCATGCAGCAACTGAGAAAACTGGACGTGGGTCACATCACGATGGAATTCACCACGCCCGGTTCCGGCGAAATGTCCGTTCTGCGCGAACTGCCGGAGAACATTGATATCGGCCTGGGTGTCGTCAGCACGCTGCCCGGTGAAATCGACTCTCCTGAGACCATTGTTGCTCGTGTGGAACAGGCACTTAAACACGTCGCGCCGGAGCGAATTACGTTGAATCCGGAATGCGGATTCGCGCCAGGTTCGGCGGCAAAGGTCGATGTCGATGAGGTTTACACAAAGCTGAAAAACGAAGTCGCCGCCGCACGCATTCTTCGCGAAAAGTATAGCCAGGAGACTGCAAGGGTACGTCTGTTCTTGTGAGCGGCTTGGCGCTAACCGCCGGTTATTGGCATTGTTTTACCCGCGGCTAGCGCCTTGCGGCTCACTGTTTCAGGTATCGGGACAGCCTCCTGGTGCGAGAAGTCCGACTGATCCAGAAGATAGAACAACGGACCATTGATTTTGGACTGCCTCCGTGATTCCGTATGCGTCCACGGCCATGGAAATCGTTATACTCAAAGCCGGTTGCCGCCGGCAGAATGTATCACTCTCACGAGATGGGGAATCCGTTATGAATCGACACCAACCATGCACTCGCCGTGAAGCACTGATGGCCGCAGGTCAGACAGCCGGCGTTCTGGCGTTCTCAGGAATGGCCGGCGCAGCAGAAACACAACCAACGCGCACAATACCGGCCGTACCGGGAAAGCTGGCGGTGGCATGGAGACGACGTGAAGAGGAAGGAAAGAGTGTTCGCGTCGTTGAAGAGACCGTGCAGTGGAATGCGTCTGACACGGCCATCATTATCTGCGACATGTGGGCCGACCATCCGTGCAAACTGGCGGCCATGCGCGTTTCGCGGATGGCTCCCCGCATGAATGAAGTTGTGTCACTGGCTCGCGATCACGGCGTGGCGATCATTCACGCACCCAGCAGCGGCATGAAGCATTACGAAGACACACCGTACCGCGAACGTATGAAGACCGCACAAAAGGCAACTCCTCCCGTGCCGATTCAGGGTTGGTGTTATCATAACAGCGAACACGAAGGTCCGTGGCCGATTGTGGACGACGTCAAGCGAGGTGCAGCAAAGGTGACCGGCTGCGACGACCCCGTCGGCCTGCCACACGTTCCGACAGATCGCCACCAGCATCCGGACATTAAGATCATTGGTTACGACGGCATCAGTGACAGCGGGCAGGAGATCTTCAACTTTCTGGAACAGGAAGGTCGGAACAATGTGGTGCTGATGGGCGTGCACACCAACATGTGCGTGCTGGGTCGACCATTCGGCATTCGTCAGCAGAAGTATCTTGGTAAGAATGTCGTTCTGTGTCGCGACCTGACCGACGCGTTGTACGACCCGCGTGACAAGCCATTCGTCAGCCACGCGCGGGGCGTGGAACTGGTGATCGAGCACATTGAAAAATTCTGGTGTCCTACGATCGAGGGCGTTTCGCTGACTCACGTGGTTCCTGGAACGTCGGGCCCCGTGGCATCGTGATGTTGGCCGAACACGATGCGGTTTTCAGACGTCATTTTGCATGTCAACGCGAACGGTGTGCAGTTTTAAATTCAGAAGGCCTGGCAATTAAGGTGTTGCATCGATTGTGAGCAGCAAACATACAATTCTGCGGGCGTCCGTGATGGCCGCCGCTCTACTGGTGGTGTCGACGTGCACAGCCGCTGAACCGGACACTGACGAACTGAATCGCCGATTCGCGAAGACGGTTGACCCGTTTTTGAAAACGTACTGTCTGGACTGTCACGGTAACGATCAACCGGAAGCGAAGCTGGACCTCAGTGCCTACTCCTCTGCCAGAACCGTGGCGAACAATCACCAGTTCTGGGCGATCATCCTTGAACGGCTTGAAGCCGGCGAGATGCCGCCGGCAGATTCGGAGCGGCAGCCCGAACCAGGTCAACGGCAGGCGGTGATTGACTGGATCAAGGCAGCCCGCGAGTTCGAAGCAACAAGGAATGCCGGTGACCCGGGCCCTGTGTTGGCCCGCAGACTGAGTAACGCCGAATACAATTACTCCATCCGCGATCTGACCGGCGTTGATATTCGTCCAACAAAAACATTTCCCGTGGATCCGGCGAACGAGGCTGGCTTTGACAACTCCGGTGAATCACTGGCAATGTCACCGGCACTGCTGAACAAGTACCTTGGTGCCGCGCGACAGGTTGTCGAGCATCTTGTGCTGACGCCGGACGGCATAGCGTTCGCCCCCCACCCGGTTGTGACCGACACGGACCGTGACAAATACTGTGTGAAACGCATCGTTCAATTCTATCAACAGCAGCCGACAGACTACGCCGACTATTTTCATGCGGCCTGGAAATTCCGTCACCGCGAAGAATTCGGGCAGGTGGCCGCGTCTCTGCACGATGTCGCAGTAGCCACCCGTGTCAGCCCGAAATATCTGTCGACGATCTGGTCGTTTCTGGACGACACCGAAGAATCGGTCGGCCCCGTCGCAAAACTTCGGGATATGTGGCACGAGCTTCCGCCGCCGCTGGATCACCAGAACACGGTGCGGGCAGACTGTGAAGAAATGCGAGACTTCGTTGTTGAGCTTCGCGGCAAACTGGTCAGGGATTTCGACCACCTGTATATAGAAGGCAACCATAAAGGCTCGCAGCCATTTGTGCTTTGGAGAAACCACCAGTTTGCGTCGCACCGACGGAACTTCGACCAAAGTGCGTTGCAGGTGCAAGGTGTTTCGAACGAGGCGCCACCGACTGACGAACCGACGACCGACGAACCAGATCCCGTCGACGAAGATCTGCTTGTCCCGGATGACAATGCCGAACGGAGTCGCTACAAAGCCGCGTTCAAACAGTTCTGCCTGGTGTTTCCGGATGCGTTCTACATTTCCGAACGAGGCCGTGGATATGTCGAAGAGTCAAAGAAGCAGGACGGAGAAAAAGGACGCCTGTTGAGCGCTGGTTTTCACAGCATGTTGGGATATTTTCGAGACGACGGACCGTTGTACGAGATGGTTCTGGACGAATCTGAACAGCGAGAAATCGATCGTCTCTGGCAGCAACTCGACTTCATCGCAGCCGCTCCGATGCGGCAGTACGTCGGCTTTCTGTGGTTCGAACGCACGGATTCGCGTTTTATGAGAGATCCTGAATTCGATTTTGCTCGCGCTGAAGACAAGAACGCTCAGAGCGAAGCAATGATCGTAAAACTGGCGGACGGCTATCTAAAGAAAGCACTGGAAAGTGGCGGCAGTGAAGTTGAGATTCAGGCGATCGAAGACTATTTCCACCAGATCAACGATCAGATCCGTTGGGTGGAACGTGCCCGCAGGGAAGCGGAACGTGGTCACCTGAATGCCGTGGTTGATTTCGCCGCACGAGCATATCGTCGCCGCTTGTCTGTCGCCGAACGCATCGAGCTTGCCGCATTCTACACGTCGCTGCGCAACAACGACGGTCTCAGCCATGAGGAGGCGATTCAGGACACGGTCGTGTCAGTGCTTATGTCACCGCACTTCTGCTATCGGCTGGACCTTGGCGGCGCTGGCGCGGGGCGGAGGGCGTTGACGGACGATGAACTCGCCAGTCGGCTGAGTTACTTTTTGTGGTCCAGCATGCCGGATGAGGAATTGCTGAGAAACGCCGGTAGCCACGATCTTCGTCGTCCGCCAGTCATGATCGCTCAAACCCACCGCATGTTGCAGCACGAGCGTGTGCGCGGTTTCATCACAGAGTTCGCCGGTAACTGGCTGGACTTCCGTCGCTTTGAACAGCACAACGCCGTTGACCGCGAGCGGTTTCCGGAATTTTCCGATGAGTTGCGTCAGGCTATGTTTGAAGAACCGATTCGCTTCTTTGTCGATCTGGTGCAGCAGGACCGGTCCGTCCTTGAGTGTCTGGACGGCGAACACACCTTCGTTAATCCTGTGCTGGCGAAACATTACGGAATGGATGCCGAAAGTCTGCCCCTCCACGACGAACATTGGCTGCAAATCAACAATGCTGCCGACTACGGTCGTGGCGGACTGCTGCCGATGTCTGTGTTTCTAACGAAGAATGCTCCGGGGCTGCGAACCAGTCCGGTTAAGCGTGGCTACTGGGTCGTACGTCGGTTGCTGGGAGAACGTATCCCGCCGCCACCGCCGAATGTTCCTGAACTGCCCGATGACGAAACGAAACTCGGTGATCTCACATTGCGGGAAACGCTGGCCCGACATCGTGATCACGAAAGTTGCGCCGGATGCCACGACCGCATTGATTCAATTGGACTTGCATTTGAAGGTTATGGACCGGTCGGTGAGTTGCGCGACAAAGATCTGGGTGGTCGTCCGGTCAGCACAACCGCGACGTTTCCGGGCGGCGACGAAGGAACCGGCCTTGATGATCTGCGAACATATCTTCGGCAGCATCGCCAGGAGGAATTCCTCGATAACCTGTGCCGCAAGCTGTTATCCTATGCACTGGGCCGCAGCCTGATTCTGTCGGACGATCTGCTGGTCCGGCGGATGCGGATGCAGCTTGAAGCCGACGGTTTTCGGTTCAGCAGTCTTGTAAATAGTATCGTGAGCAGTTCTCAGTTTCTCAACAAACGCGATGACAGCGGACACGATCCCGGAATCATTAATGATGAATGACCTGACTGGAGCCCGCCGTCACAATTTTTCACGACGAACGCTGCTGCGTGGAACTGGTGTCACGATGGCTCTGCCGTGGCTGGAATCCATTCCGGTGTGGGGGCTTCAGCCAGCTACCGATACGGCGTCCGGCCCCTTCCCCAAACGATTTGCCGTGTTGTTTATGGCATGTGGTGTACACCCTGACCACTGGTGGGCCACCGGGGCTGGTTCCGAAATGGAGTTGAGCAAAAGCCTCGCGCCGATGGAACCGCTAAAGGCGAAGATGAATGTCGTCTCCGGCCTGTTTAACAAAAACGCCACCGGCGTCGGCATTCACCCAGGTCAGACCGGCAACATCCTTTCCGGCGCGGCTCTGCAAAAGGGAGCCGAACTGCGTGGGGGGATCAGCGTGGACCAGTTGCTGGCGAATCATCTGGGACAGAAAACTGCTCAGCCCAGCATGGTACTCGGTTGTGAACAACCCATTACCGGCTACCACGAGACAAACTTCTCGATGGCCTACAGCTCACACATCTCCTGGCAGAACGCAACCTCGCCGGTTCCGATGGAAGTCTACCCATCGCTGGCATTCGACAGTCTGTTCGACAATCGCGGCAATCGACGCAACAAAAGCGTGCTGGACCGAGTGAAAGAACAGGCCGCCAGCCTAAGTCGGGCAGCCAGTACCGGCGACCGATCCCGGCTGGACGAATATCTGACCAGCGTACGTGAAGTGGAAAAACGAATCGAGCGAATGCGAGTTGATCAGGACAGGGCCATGGACCGACTGAAGGCTCGCGGCAAATCCGTCGTCACAATGCCCCGCCCCGACAACGGGTTGCCGGAAGACATCCGCAAGCACATGCGACTGATGTGTGACATCATCGCTCTGGCATTTCAGACGGACAAAACCCGCTTCGCCACACTGTTGCTGTGCCGCGACATTTCCGGATTGTTCTATCCGTTCCTCAACGTGCGCAATGCGCACCACTCAGCCTCACACAATGACCGGTCTGACGACTGGCAACGGGTGTCACAGTATTACTGCAGCCAGCTTGCATATCTGGCCAGCCGACTGGATGCGATGCCGGAAGCAGACAGGACCGTGCTGGACAGTTCCTGCATTCTGTTTATCAACAACATGTGGTCCGGCAGCAAACACGATTCCACAAAGGTGCCGCTGCTGACGGCCGGCGGACTCGGCGGTACACTCGAAACAGGACGCGTGCTGGATTACACTGAAACTAGTGACGACAACCGAAAACTCTGCAGCCTGTATCTGTCACTGATGAACCGCATGGGCCTGAGCCTCGACGCCTTCGGCGATGCCGATACTCCTCTGGCCAATCTCTAGCCGGCTGTCCGGATACGTGAGCTCTTGTGAGCGGCACGGCGCTAGCCACCGGTAATTGGCAGTGTTTTCACCCGCGGCTAGCGCCTTGCGGCTCAATTTTTCAGGTTTTCCGACAGCCTCCTGGCAGATCGCTTCCGAGCAATGCTAAGCTCGCTCGGTCGCGGAACTGAAGATTGTTCCTGACAGAATTCGTTTCCTGTGTGCGCTGTCGAACGGAGCCCCTCCTGAGCCCTTCCGGTGGGCTGACTTGACGACAGGACACGATTCGCGACACCGCTCTGCATAGGGTTGCTGTTAGACCGTCAGCACTGTGCCGTCAATCTGATAGGTGGTACGCCTGCGACGATCGGACTGAAGGCGATGCCCGGTTGACCTTCGCCGACGGCCCCCGACTGTTCACAGGTTCACCAACAAAATCGGACCAGGCGGCAGAATCAAACCGGATATTGGGCCACGACGAAGCGAATTCCACACCCCAGCCCACTTGTTCACTCAGACTGTGTATTTTTACTATTCACTGGATAGCCCCGTGTTTCGGCACTATCATCGACGCCTGCCGATCAGCACTGCTTCCAGAGGCTGACAACGAATCTGATCGTGAACTGAAGAATTCGGTGAGAACTTCAACAACCGCAAAACACGAAACCAAGAGTCGCCCGTATCACGGGCCACGGGAGTCTGTTGTTACATGAACGGTCTAAGGTCACTATTTCGCCGTCCACAGCGCCGCCGGCGTCGTCAAACACACACCATTCAGCTTCGTGGGTCCTCACCGACCGTTGAGTGTCTTGAGGTTCGAACGCTGCTGGCTGGCAATGTTCTTGCTGTCGTTGACAGCGGCGGCGACCTGATGTTGACGGGCGACGCGCAAAGCAATTCCGTAGACGTTGTGGTCATCAACGGCGACCTTGTCGTCCGGGGCCGTGACAGTACGACGGTCAATGGTGTCAATACGCCGTTTGTGGCATCTGCCGCCTCGACAACCCTCACCGACGACCTGTTTGTTCAACTGGGCCGCGGCAACGACGTACTGTTTCTGGAAGGAATAACGATTGCCGGGCGAGCGTCTGTCACGTCTCGCGGTGGCAATGACAGCATCGGTTTCGACGACACTACGATCGGCACGGACCTGAGTATTCGAACCTCGCGTGGCGATGACGTCATAAATCTGGACGGCGTCACGATCAACCGTGACCTAATGATCCGCAGCGGGCGGAACAGCGACACGATTCGAATTGCCAACACCAACATTGCCAACGATGTATCGATTATCACGGGGCGGCACAACGATGCCGTTGTCCTGGACACGGTTACGGTCGGTGACGACGTGTGGGTCAACACCGGTCACGGTGACGACGATTTTGTGGCGATGAATTCCAGCATTGGCGATCGACTGAGGGCCAGAACCCGTGCGGGCAATGACTTTGTGATGATCGATGGAACGACAGTCGGTGGTGCTGCGAGTGTTCGCACTCAGCGCAATCATGATCTGGTTGTGATTGAGAATGCCAGCCAGTTTGCCAGTCTCAGGCTGAACACTGGCTCTGGTCGGGACGCTGCCGAAGTTGACGCGACGACAGTCGTCTCCGGACGTCAGCGACAACGGCGTATCCAGGCCGGTGTTGTCGGGGCTACGGACCGCGACCGCGAACTGAATGATTCCGTCACCGGCGCTCTGACACGAAGTACCGCTGCAGAAACATTCTTCAACAGCCTCGCCACGGTATCGGGGCCGCTCTCGCTGACGCTTGACGTGGCCAGCAATGGCGCCACCCAGTCCAACGACACACTGATCACAAACGACCCAGGCTTCCGGATCGACGTCACCACCAGTGCTGGCGCCACGGTTGATATCGATGCCGATGGAGACGGACAGTTCGACGACGGCAGCACGACCGCAGATGCCGCCGGGAAAGCGACGCTGAACGTGACGTTGACGCACAACGACACCAACGATGGTGCAAACACGTTGCAGGTTCGCGCAAGGGATGCTCAGAACGCAGAGTTATTCGAGACGGTGAATGTCCACCTGTCTGAGGGCACGGTCGTCCGGTATGAAAGCACGCTGGGAACGTGGGACGCTGAATTATTCGACACTGACGCTCCAAACACGGTCGGTTCATTCCTCAATAATCTGTCCAGCAACGACGGCTCGTTCGTGCATCGCAGTATTGGCAACTTCATTATTCAGGGCGGAGGTTTCTCGACGACGAACGGCAGCACCGTTCAGAATGTCCAGAGCTTTTCTGCTCCGCCCAATGAATTCAACCAGGCCAGTCCTCTGAATTCAAATGTGCGTGGCACACTGTCAACGGCGCAGAATTCGAACATCAACAGCTTTACGGGGCAGTGGTTCGTCAATACTGTCAACAATGATGGCACGGGGGCCAGCAATCTTGACAGTGTCCCACACACGGTCTTTGGTCGCGTGATTGGCACTGGCATGACAGTCGTTGACGCGATCAACAACACGCCGGTCTTCAATCTCACTGGACTCGTTTCGAATTCCGGTGCGCTTACTGACGTGCCACTCGTGAACTACACGGCCGGGACAGTTCCGACAGTGAGCAACTACGTGCGAATCAGCAGCCTGACCGAAATTATCGCCCCGTTGGGCAGCGAGAATTCCTTCAGGTTGCCTGAGAACAGCAATGCAGGAACGGCCGTCGGCCAGGTAACGCCGGCATCCGTCACCGGCAGTCCGCTGATTTTTGAAATCGATGATGCCACGCTGGCAAACGAACTGCAGCTGAATGCGGACGATCATCTTGACGGTGACCCTGCTGCAGCGGTAGTGCTGATCGAATATCTGTCCCTGCAATGTCCGTCGTGTGCAGCATCCCATCCCGATGTTGAACAGTTGCTGGTGGACAATCCGACCGATGTCGTGGTTGTTCGTCGCCATCTGCCACTGGATGTATCAACTGGAGGCGGATTCCAGCATTCGTTTGAAGCCGCGTTGGCGGCGGAAGCCGCGGGACGTCAGGGAATGTTTGACGAAATGGTCGACCAGTTATTTGCTCGACAATCAGAGTGGAACAATTCCTTCACAGAGCAGCAGGCTCAGGCTGTCTTTGAGGACATCGCAGTCAACACACTGGGTCTGGACCTGGTCGTGTTCAATGCAGACATGAATGACCAGGCACTCACGGATCGGATCAACCGCGACAACACAGATGCGGGAATCCTGGGAGCGACCGGCACGCCCACATTCTTTCTGAATGGGCAGTTAGCCCCCGGAACGCCCACCAACGCCAACATTCAGAGTGCCGTGCAAACGTTGAACCCAACGTTCGCTCTAAACCGGCGCACCGGGGCGCTGACGGTGGTCGACAGCAACGATCTGGATTTTGAGACCAATCCAACGTTTACGCTGGACGTCACGGCGACCAACGGCGGGGCTGAAAACATCCAGGTGACCATCAACCTGATCGATGCGTTCAACGGCTAGTGCTGCATCCACATTAAGTTTACTAATGCTGACGGTAGCGGAAGTCGCGAAGACTTTCGGCGTTTCCCCTCGTTTGCCGAAACTCTGGGTGAGATCCGCTACTAGTAAACTCAACACGGACAGACCACTAGAGCAGTTTACGAAATGGCGGAACCGGTTCTGGTTGTGGGAGCAGCCGTCCTGCTATCGAAAAGCGTTCTTCGCGGCCACAAGTCAGCGTGAAACGCTGTCGTCGCCGGATTCTGTGCCAAGCCAGCGGCAGGCGTTGCCAATCACCTGGACAACTTCAGCCTGTTTGTAAACGGGATAAGTTTCATGCCCCGGGCGAAAGTAGAAGACTTTGCCTTTGCCGATATTCCACACCA
>JAPYTO010000095.1 GCA_029941865.1 Fuerstiella sp.
CTCAAAGGCATTTTGGCTGCTTTTCAAGACGTCTGAACATGCGATTGCCCTGCCCAGGCCACTCGATCACTTTCAGTAAGTTCCCCCCAAACCATCACGTAATTCGATTGGAATTGGATGGCGGAAGTTGTATCGTTCTTGCTGTAGACACAGTCGCTTCTGTGCGACTTCAGTGACCGGTTTTTCGTCCCCCCCCCCACGAACAAAAAAGGATCGCGCCCAATGTCCACTGCAACTGACGCAACTCAGGGATTGCTGCCGGAAGTGTCCGAGTTTCTGTCGACTGACCTGCAGAAGGCGTATGTCAACGGCGAGTGGGTCGAAGCTTCAGGAGGCCAGACCTTTGATGTTGTTGATCCGGGGACGGGAGGAAAAATTGCCACTGTCGCCAGTCTGCAGAAAGAAGACGTGGAACGTGCCGTGGATGCGTCGGTGAACGCGTTTGAAGGCAGCGGTTGGGCCAAAATGCCGGTGAACGAGCGATCCTCCATTCTGCATCGAATCGCGGACGCGGTGGAAGAACGGAAAGCGATTTTCTCACAGATCGAATCCATCGATTGCGGCAAGATTTACTCACAGGCAGAAGGCGACGTTCAGAACTTTATCGATACATTTCGATACTTCGCTGATCTGGCACAAACGGTCAATTATCGCAACGTCATCGCCGTGCGAAACCATGAAGCCTGGGTTGCTCGCCATCCCTGGGGGCCGTGTGGCTTCATTATTCCCTGGAACTTTCCGTTTCTGCTGGCGGGCTGGGGATTGGGCCCCGCCCTTGCTGCGGGCAACACGTGCGTGCTGAAGCCGGCTGAGGATACACCTCTGTCAGTCCTGTATCTGTGCCGAATGATTCAGGAACTTGATCTGCTGCCGGCGGGCGTCCTGAATGTGGTGACCGGGTTGGGCGAAACAGCCGGGGCCGCCGTATCGGGGAACCCAAAGTTTCGCCGCATGAGCTTTACCGGTTCACCGGAAGTCGGCCGCCTTGTCGCCGAAGTGTGCGGCCGCAATCTGGTTCCGGTCAAGTGTGAGCTGGGCGGTAAAGGTGCGGCTGTTGTGTTTGAAGACGTTGATATTCAGGAAACGGCGGAAAAACTTGTCGGTGCCATCACGTTCCACTCGGGGCAGGTGTGTTGCGACGCGACTCGCTGGTTGATCCATCGCGACATTTACGACGACTTCGTAAGTGAATGCGTGACCCGGATGAAGTCAGTCAACATCGGCTATCAGATGGACAAGTCTGCTGAGATGGGCCCTGTGGTCAGTCCGGTACAGCGTGACCGGGTTCTGGGCTACCTGGAAAAAGGAGTCGCCGGCGGAGCTGAACTTCTTCTGGAAGGTGGAGCGGCGGACGTGTCCGGACGCAGCGGATACTTTGTAAAACCGGCTTTGATGGCCGGTTCTCTGGACAACGTGGCTGCTCGGGAAGAGATCTTTGGCCCGGTCGCGTTTCTGGCCCCGTTCGGGACGGAAGAAGAAGGCATCCGCCTGGCCAATGATACGGAGTACGGTCTGGGCAACAGTGTGTGGTCTCAGGATCTTGCCAGATGTGCTCGCGTGGCAGAAGCGTTTGAATGCGGCAACGGCTGGATCAACGCACACAACGTGATTGTCCACGGAGTGCCATACGCTGGCGTGGGAAAGAGCGGCATGGGTGGAGGCGTGGTTTCGCCGGAAACTCTGAACGACTATCTGCGACCCATTTCCGTTGTGCGACCGCTGTAGTCGAACAGCGGCAGTGCATTTGCGGTACGACTGACTTCCCGATTTTCACTGGATTTGTGGGGAACCCGGAGGGTCGGGAGTCTTTCAGTGCGCACTACATCAGGACGTCCCGTCACTCTTGCCACGGCCCCGATTTCGCGACCTTCTGCGGCGACGTCGAGGGGTGGGTTTGTCAGAATTCGTCTTGTCGTCGGCCGTGCCGGTGGGAGTGTCGGTCGTCGAGTCGGTGGCCGACTGCACAGGCTGGTCATCGGAATTAATTGACGCGGCAGCCGGTTCTGCCGTGGCCTGATCGCCGCTGGCGCTTGTCTGTGGCGTTGCCGGTGTTCCGGTTTCGCCTTTGTTCTCACCATTCCCGCGTCGTCGTCGGCGCGGTTTTCGGCGCCGTTTTCGGCGTGATGTTTCATCTGTATCGCCCACGTCGCCTTTGCCCGGCGCGGCGGTTCCCGTTCTTATGCTCAAGTCAGTTGCACCGGTCGGCGAGCTTCGGGACTCCGCGCCAGTGGCATCCTTTTCACCCGGTTTCTGACCAACAGGTAATTGTGCGGATTGCGAATCTGATGGATGCGGCGACTGTGAACGACCAGGTCCCGCTTGATCAGGCGGGCCTCCGAAGTCTGTGTCATCTGTTTCCGGCGGGGCCTCGGCACGCAGGTATCCTTTTCCGCGAAACGGGGGACGTTCCACTGGTTTGGATTCGGCGGAGACTTCGTCTTCGCCGACGGCCGTCGGCATGTCCGGAAGATCCTCCACCAATTCCGATGCCAGCGGGGCGGCATCCTGTTCGTTGTCATAGGTCGCAAACGCGGATGCATCAAACGGTGGCACCGGGCCCGGATCAAGCAGCCGCATGAGTACTCGAGGGTCCGTGCATGTACATTCCCGTGACGTCACCGCACCGCGCGTTCTGACCGTTCGCCCGCACTTTGGACATTCCCAGAGTCGTCGGATTCGGAGTTCATATTGAAGAACTGGACCTTTGATAGCAACTTCTCCTGAATTCGGATGTTCACACGGCGTCCGTGGCGGAATTGGCTCGAACGTGTTTGAGACCAATGCGCCATGACTTATAAAGAAATTGATTCCTGCGATCGAGAGTCAGCCAACTGATTCGAAAAATGCGTCTGCCCCGAGAGTGGCTGCTTTTGTGGACGTTGTGAGCAGAGCTGGTGCTGCATCTCACAGTGCTGCTTTCGGTCAGATTCTGAATTCTGACACCATGTCGATCACATTTCAAACTTCATGGCCAATGTCTTATATTACCGCAGCCACTTCCGGCACCGAAAGAAAACAGGATGACGGCCCCTCAAGTTTGCGTACTTCGTGCCCCCGGCACCAATTGCGACGTGGAAACGGCTCACGCTTTTGACCTGGCGGGCGGCTCCGCTGATCGAGTTCATCTGTTTCGCCTGCTGGAAGATCCTGCTTTGCTGCGGCAATACCAGATTCTGTGTGTGCCGGGAGGTTTCAGTTACGGCGACGACATCGGCGCGGGTGTGATTTTTTCCCGCCAGATTCGTGCCCAGCTGAACGATGTGATGCGTGAGTTTCTGTCCGCGGACAAGCTCGTTCTGGGCATTTGCAACGGTTTTCAGGTCATTCTGAAGGCCGGGCTGCTGATGAGACGCGGCATCGACAATGCCGATGAGACCGCTTTGGAAGATCAGGTGACCCTGACATGGAATAACAGCGGCCGATACACGGACCGTTGGGTGCGGTTGAAGGCGACGTCATCGAACAGCGTCTTTCTGAAGGATATGGACGAGTTTGAGGTGCCGATTGCTCACGCCGAAGGACGGATTGCCGTTGCGGACGAGTCGGTGCTGGACGAACTTCGCGCCGCAGGTCAGATTTCTCTGTGTTATTGGAATGACCAGGCGACCGAAATGGCGGCTCAGTCAGGGGACCCGACTGCCATTGAATTGCTGGCGGAACCGGACAATCCCAACGGATCGCTCGCGAATATTGCGGGGCTTTCAGATACCACCGGCCGCGTGTTGGGGCTGATGCCTCACCCCGAACGATTTCTGTTTGCCACCCAACATCCGCAGTGGACACGCAACGGCATGCGAGGCGACGGTCAGGGACTTCAATTGTTCAGGAATGCCGTCAGTTATTTCGGATGAGGACGGACCGGATCGAAATTGTCATTCAGATTCCAGGATCATGATTGACGTGTCGTCGTGTCGCCCAGCGCCTTTTGTGAAGTCGAAAGATTCGGAAAACAACAATTCCATGCATTCCGTGACAGGCTTATCTTTTGCCGCCCGCATGGTCCGCTCCAGACCGTCCATCCCGAACTCAACATGTTCCTCTCTGGACCCGGACGGAAACGCTTCGATGAGTCCGTCGGTGTACAGCATCAGTCGTGACCGCGGTGGAATGTAGGTCTTGTTGTTGACGTAGTCGCCGTCTTCAAAGATTCCGATCGGCAGACCGGAAGCGTCTTCCGCCTCAGCGACTTCTGTGATTTCGTCGGTATCCAGATTGTGCAGGACAGGCATCTGGTGTCCGGCGCACGCCCACGACAGTTCGCGAGTCTCGGTGTCAAAAACTCCGTACAGCATCGTAATAAAGCCGCCCTCGCCGCTGACCACGCTCTGCTTGCACAATTCGTGGTTAATGTGTTTGACCAGCTTGGCAGTGTCAATGTAGTCATCAAAACGAATCATACGGATGAGAGTGTGCATGGTAAAAATGGACATGCACGCCTTCATGCCGTGACCGGAAGCATCGCCCACCAGCATCACGATCCGGTTGTCGGGCAGGGTGAAGGCCTCGTAATAGTCACCTCCGGCCATGGTCACCGGCTGGCTGCCGATGACACGAATCTGCGAAGACTCGTAGCGGGCCGTGATTTGGAACCCGTCGGGAGTTTCGATGTTATTGGGGATGATCGATTCCTGAAGTTCCCGGACAGATTCCACTTCCTTACGCAATTGAGCAGAAATTTGACGTTCGCGTTCGGTGTCGACCTGTCGAACGGCTGCTTCCAGGATCGCCTGGACCAGAAACATGAAGTCGCCGTTATCATCCCGGATCAAGTAGCTGCGCAGGCCGGCGGTCATAAATCGGGCGATCCGATATACGTCACTCTGAGGGCACGCTGCAACCACCGGGCACGTCGGTCGGATTTCCGTGATCAATTGAAATGTTTCGAAGCCGATGTCGTAGTCCGGATGCGAAGCCGCCATCAGGATGACGTCAAACGTTTGCGGTGAATTTACAAACGTCAAGAACTGATCTCGGTCCGTCGTCACAAAGACGGCGTTGTCGTCCAGGCTCAGATACATTTTCAGCAGTTCAACCTGTGCGGCGTCGTCCCAGCATACCAGTATTCGCATTTTGTCCCTTCCTACGAGAATCACTACGCAACGGACAGGATAGCAAACGAACAGCACAAACACACGTCCGTAACGACTTATCAATATGTGCCGGGGCGACTTCACGATGGGGGTGATTGGAGAATCAGAGCGCAGCACGAAGAAATTTCAACGAGGCTGCAGCAGGCGTGATCGACGCTGGCACGGCATTCTGACCTCAGCCGCAGATGCCTTAATCGGAAAATTTCAGCGTTTCGCCGCTGTTGCGTGGAGCCGCGGGAGGAATCAATGGCCGGCGCGTTTGAGATCTTCGGCCGCGACCGGCTCGATTGACAGCCAGCCCAGCGCCTCCCAGCAGCAGGCTGCCCCACAGAAATCCGTACCGCGGAGGCTGACCGCCGCCAAAGTTGCTCTGGTACAGCAATGACATGGATGCCGCATCGGCAAAGACTGCATCGGGCGACGGCAGAGCGCTATGCTCATCAACGGTTTCCAGCGGATTAATGGCCTGACGCAAGCGGTCAAACGAGGTCGGCATTCTCCGTCCGGTCGGTCCTCGACGTCGACGTCGTTCCCTGGAATAGGGCGAACCTTCGCTGCGCTGTTCTTCCAGCGATTCCGTTACGCTGATCAGGCTTCCGGAACGTCGGCCCGCATGATTTACCGCCGCCAACATCAGCCCGACACGCGTCGCATCCCCGAAAAACGTGTGCGTTGTGTCGCCGCCATCGAGTTCGGAGTGAGTCTGAGCCGTTGCCTCGGCTAAAAACAGCCAGGACGGCAATGGCGAAGTTGACTCTGAGCCCCGCGCCGTGACGGCGTGAGTGCCCGCATCAGTACTGGTCCCTTGTACCGGAGTGTGATCAGACAGCCACTGGCCGGCGTCACGGTGAACGAAGTCCTGACGTGTCAATCCTTCCGCCGTCAGCGACGAACTGATGGTTGCTCCAGAGTCGCTGGCCGGAGGTGATTCTGTCGAATCACGCTGCGTTTCAGCATCTGACGTGGCCGCGGATTCCACGTTTTCATTCGCTACGGAATCGGTGTCGTCGACAATCGACCTCTGAATCTCCGTTGAGACGATGGCGACGTCAGACCGCTCGACAGTGTCCGTGATTCGTTCCTCGGGTGTTGTCGTGCGTTCATCCACCAAGATGACTGCTACAGGTGACGCAGGATCGTTGACGGCGGGCGAAGTGGCATCCGTGTCGACGTCTGACAGAGACGTTCGCCGGGTTTCCACGACCGCCACCAGGGGTTGTTGTTGCCTCGGTTCCACGTTGGTGTCCGCGGCAGGGCGAACGCTGACCTGATCCGGTTCGTCGCCTGTCGACTTCGTTTCCGCGCCTTCGACTGGCATCAATGCGGTGATCCGCTGTTCAGGACTACGTACGCCGATGTTGGAGACGGATACGATATCGTCTGTCGATCTCACAGCGTTCACGGAATCTGCAGCTTCGCGGGACTGAGTTTCAGCTTCAACTGAGTCGGGAGTGACGTCTGTCCGTTGGACCTGCGATGCGGGACGGACGGTTGGTGTTCGGCTGGTATTGCTGCCTTTTTCAACTGTGAGTTCCGTGGACAATCCGTCATCCGAACGTTCCACCTTGGCATCGATGGTTTGGCTGTCGGACGTGATTGTCGAGGATGGAGTTTCTGCTGGTGGTGCAGGTTTACTGATTTGCCGGGATGGCGCTGCGGTCAAGACAACAGATTCTGTCCTGGTTGATGTGTCCGTAGTACCAACGGTGATGCCGTCGACAGTCGGGGCCTTGATGATGATATCGTTTGATGTTTCCTGCCCTCGCGGCGCGAGGACGGGATCCTCAGCACGACTGGCGTCGTCATTTGTCGGTTGCTCGCTTGTAATCGTTGGCCGTCTGACGTCGTCGTTGGTCAGACCATCTGCTGCCTTGACTGGCTCGTCAGCACTCGCTGGCCGTGCTTCGAAAGCGGGCGTTGTTGCCGTCGGCAATCGCGGGTTCGCCACCGCAACGGAAGACGTCGTCCAGTCGGCCGACTGCTCACTGCCGTCGTTGTTCTGCTCGTTTGTGGTCGTTGGGGACTTCTTCGATGCGACCTCTGTTGTGGCCGTACCAGCACTGGGATTGACGATCCGACTTTGCGGGCCGCGTTCTGCCGCCGTTGGCGAAGCCGTTTCCACAGTACCAACAGGCAATTTCGAAACTACCGTGTTGTCCTGAACGGTCGATGTTCGCTGAGAGGTCAGTGACGCTCCGCCAGAACGACCGGTCGACACTTCACTCGACTCAAAATTGTCGTTCGTCGTTTCCGGGACGTCCACGTTCCAGGTGGATTCAATCCCGCGGATCGGAACGATCGCCACTGGTGAAAGAACCAAGCGAGATTCCATGTGTTCGCTCAGGACAGCCAGTCGTCGTCGTTGGTTCATGATGACACTCCCACGGGGAAACCCGCTGATAGAAACAGAGGAACTGTCAAGCGTCTGATTCTCACCGAGAACCGGGCGAGAAGAGGTTCAGACAGGCTGATTGCAACCTGCTTGCCCGCGAAAGGGAATGTCCGTTCTTACGTTTTTTCACGCCTGTTCAAAAACAACACACCGTTGTTGATTTATGTCGCAGTGAGTGTTCGAAATCGATGCGCGTTTGGGGCCGCGTCACCCCATCAGAGTCGGCGCACGGTTGCGTCCATGACAGGGAACGTGAACAACGGCGACGTCATCTTTGGTCTTCAATCGACCGGAAGAAACGCGAGTGGAGAATGTCAGTATTCCGGGACGGGGATATTCCGCGGTTGGAATTGTGGCACTGGCGCTAAACCGTGAGTGGCAAACCGAAGCTTAAAGCACATGTGACGGTCGTTGGTGGAACGTTGAACCGCAGCGACGAGTCAACGTAGTTGTCCCTTTCTGCGACACTGTGCCCGTTACTGGCACAGTGAAAGGTTGTGCCGGGTGGTTCACGGTGAAGGCACATCGATACTTGTTGACGACGACGGCGGTCGCTTGTCCTGCTGTGTTGAAGCTCGCAAAGGAGCACAACCTGGCGAGTGATGTCTGACCCGGTCCTTCACGTCAATTCCGGTGCCGACCACCATCTCGAGCCCCAGCCAGAGGTCATGTTTTTGCACGTGGCGTTGTGTGATTCGTCTGTTCAACACAGCGAGATGGAAGAATCAGGAACACCCGTTTCGCATAGGTTCTGATTTTCCTTGGCGGGGGCCTGCACACACTGGGCTTGTCGGTCTGCCTGTCCTCAAATGTTGGTTTGCTCATTTGGTCAACTCCAAAATAGTTCATCGTCCCTGCCCCGGACGGTTACGATTCGCACTGGCACTCTGGGTACAGCACGCATTTTGGAGGATTGCTCAAGGTGTTGATTCTTATCGCGTGCTGGCGGATTGTTCCTGCAAACGCAGGTCGGCCGCCAATGTTCCAAACAGATCGGGTTGTTTGGAACATTCTTATGAAACTGATTGGTTCTCCTGACAAACAACCAGTTTCCGGCCCTCTTGTATCGGTGTTCAGTGTTCTGACCCCGCGAAAAGTTCTGTCACATCATCAGATTTTTTGGAATTCGTTCTAATAGATAGAAACTCGCGAATCACATTTCGTATTGATGCGTGAATCGGCCATTCTGTAAAGTCCCGTCAGTTCAGGCGGTGCGTCAGATAGACTGGCCCATTTTACGCTGGATGCGGTCGGTGATTCCTCGACGATCGATCCGCGTGGTCGCATAGTTTTGGTTCTCAATTCAACAGGCATGGACGCCATGAAGAACAGGTTTCCCGCAAATCTGTCGACACTTAGCCGCTGTGGTTTCACCAGTGCTGTCTTAACTCTCGTTGTTGTTCAGATCATCACGGGATGGCTGACGATCTGCGGGGCGTCGACGCAGTCTCTGCTTTCCCTGCTGCTGACAACAGCCGCAGCGATGGTTGTCTGGCAAACGACAGTTTTTCGACTTGACCGACTGTTGTCGCGTCAATTTGCGTCCGCGGGTTTCGCGGTCATCCTGATTGGCATGTCGTGGTGCCTGACGGCGGCCATCGATCGTCTGTTTTACTTTGGTGTTCAGCTGGCAGGACCTTCATGGGCATTTGTCGTTCCTGCCGTCTATGTTGCGGCCCTGGTGATCGTTCTCCTCACATGGGTGAGAAGTGGCGGGACGGATCTGACACAGGGCATCAATCGGACGATGCTTGTCGGTGCGGCTGGCGGCCTTCTGGTTCCCCTGTTTCATGGAATTATCGTAGCCCCGCTTGCGCTAAGCGTTACTGTTGTGGTCGTGGCTGCGACCTTGTCGGGCTTCTTCTGCCGACGCAGTGCGGCGCTTGAAAATTCAGACGAAACGTCCGCTTGGAGTTCAAACGTTCTGAACACGGTTTTCGCGACGTTTGCCCTGGGCGTTTCTCTGCACGCCGTCGTTCGCCTGCTGAGTGGACTAATGCCGATCAATGTGGGACTTCTGTGTGTGGCGGCGGCCGCGTGTTGCGTCAGCGGCGCGGCATTCCTGTCGCCGCGAATCACGCATCAGTTGGCGCGTCCACGTTGGTTGATCGCGTCGCTTATCGTTTTGGCGAGTCTGCCGTTGCTGTCCCATCAACTGGTCAATCTTAACCTGTTGGCGAACGCAACGGTTTCATCCGTGATGTTGCTGACGTTCATTCGCGCGCTGCATGTGGCGGTGTTCTGGACTGTCTGTCTGGCTGCCTGGCGTGGCTGCCATGCCGTTGTGAAGTCTCGCACGTCCGCTGCGCTGATCCCGGCCGTTCCGATTGTTGTGGCGGGGATCGCCGCGGCAATGGCATGTTCCAGCGCTGGACTGCCCGTCCGCCTGGAATTCGCGATGGCGTCTGTTTTGCTTGTGGCTCCCCTGCTGATTTGGAACGTTGGGAAGAGCGAAGGGCAGTCCCGTAACGTCGTTCCATCGCGCGGCATCTGGTTCAGCACGGCCACGATCGCTCTGCTGCTGATCATGGTTTCGCAGGACTCCGCCGCCAATTCACAGTTGCTCTTCAGTGCGCGAGCCGCTCTGGCATATCGGCTTGGCCAGGATCCTGATGTGATCGCTCAATCGGATAGCGACCGGTTGCTTGAGAAACACAGTTCGGACTCCGGCACCATCGGGGTATGGAGAAAGCGTGGTGAGCTGATTGAATTGCGGCGCGACGGTTTGCTGCTGGGCACTGTCAGTTCGAACACGATGGTCACTCCTCAGCTTGTGGCGGATTCGCTGACAGCCGTCCTGCCTATTGTGATGCATCCGAATGCACAGTCGGTGCTGCTGCTTGGTGACGAAACCGGTGTGGCGACGCGTGTCTGCTGCGGATTTCCGATTCACACAATAGAAGCCGTCCGCCCGGATCAGTTGCTGACCGAGATCGCCGAAAGATACACGTGGAATTCTCTCGCCACGGCACCACGCGACGATGATCGCGTGACCCTGCGGCAGGACAGCATTGCGGCGACCATACGTCTGAAACGAGATGCCCGATTTGATGTCGTCATTGCTGTGACGCCGCAGCCGGGAGCACATGCCGCACCTTTGTTTCTGAGTTCCGAATTTTATGCGGCCATACGCACTCAGCTGAACGATGACGGTGTTTTCTGTCAGCGAATCGGACAGCACGATCTGGGCCCTCAGGCACTGCTGCGAATGATGTACTCCGCATCAACTGTCTTCGGCAGGGTCGTAATGTTGCAGATGGCTGCCGGAGAAATCGCAATGGTTGCCGGAGTTCAGCCGCATTCCCTGCTTGACGTCGGTGTCCTGAACAGGTTGCAGCGTGATCATGTCAGTCGCCAGTTGGCCCACAGCGGCTGGGACTGGTCGCAGGTGGCTGCATTGCCCATCATTGACAGCAACAACCCGGTGGGCATTTTTGATCACACTGAGCGTCTGTCTGCGGCATCCGCAGCAAATGGTTACTTCACGTTCGGTCTGCCTCTGGAGTCCATCCGCTGGGGAAACAAACCGGCGGAGCTTCAATCAGCGTTCGCACCGCATCAGCAACGACTGGCGGACGCCACGCCCAGGTCAAAGGCACATGACGAGTACGGTCGTCGGTTCAGTTCGGTTGTGCAACAGCATGAAATCCTGACCAACTTTCCCGATCAACCGTGGGCGTATCGAAAATCTCTGAAGATGGAAATGCAGCGAAACCCCCGTCCTGCCAGCGAAACGGTTCGCAACGGAAACATCGCCCGAGATACGCATCCCCTGGATCAGCATCGCAAGGATTATTTTATCGCACTGGGAGCAGCACTGCGGCAGGCCGCCACCGGGCAGATTGACCCTTTGATTCTGCGCGAACTTTCTCAGTTCACAACCCGATATGAACCGCTTCTGTCCGATTTTGCACATCACGAAGTCGTGAATATTCACGAAGCGACTGGCCATCAAAGTCCCGCTCTGGAACTGCGGCACAGACTCCACACCGTCTATTTTACGTCCCCGGCAGACTTTTCTGTCCGGGTGGTGACGAATGCCATGCGGCAGGTTCTGGATGATCCGGAATTGCTACCCACCGACGAAGCGCGTTTTGATCATATGAATTCCATGCTTCAGGAATCTGTCCGTCGCTGGGAAGGTCGTCGGGGTTACGATCCACCGTCCGCACAACGGGCGCAGCGGGATGTTGACGAATCGATCCGGATGGCAAATCGGGCTCTGGATTCACTGGACGGATGGGCCGACCGGGTTGGCGTTTCGCAGAAAGAAATGCAGGCTCGCCGACGTTTCGTCAACGACG
Organism: Fuerstiella sp.; assembly: GCA_029941865.1. Classification (GTDB taxonomy): domain Bacteria; phylum Planctomycetota; class Planctomycetia; order Planctomycetales; family Planctomycetaceae; genus Fuerstiella. Next base: position 11,787 of record JAPYTO010000095.1, read on the forward strand.
CCCTGATCCTGCCGTTGCGAAAATATGGTTCTCAGGTGCTCGCTCATCGCATCAAGAACGCACGCCCGCAGGATTCTGAAGGTGAAGACAGCGACGAATTGCCGTTGCTGATGGATCCAGCGGAGCTGATGACGAACTAGCGGGGCATTAAGCCTAAGAGTTGGGGTTGGTCCGTAGCCGAACTCGCCGGATTTTGGAGGTTTTTCTTTATGTCGTCCAAAGTCTGGCGACCTCAGAATCAAGACTTGACCACACACTTGTCAGGTGGATGGTTGAGTTGTCCGCGGGCGGCCAGAGTAGGGCGGTACACTTGTTGCGGGAATCCAGAAAAAAGCGACTTCAACGTGGGGCGAGTCTTCGCCGGAACGCGGAAAGTCAGATCTTTGTGTCATCGACGCGGCGAAGTGCTGCTGTCCAAGTGAGGTGAAGACGCCTAACATTACGTTTGCGACCGACATTCTGGCGGTCAATCATACGCGACGAATTGCTCATGACAGCGAATTTCGTTGACTCATGGCCGCGGTTGACGCGTTTTGATAGCAGAGCGGCTGCCCCCACGAGCCGGAACCGGTTCCGTCAATTTGCAAATTGCTCTAATCACACCGCCCATGTTGACCCCGCTTTCACGATTTCCAGCGAATGCTCAGCGCGACTTCGCCCTCGAAACGTGTGAAAAACTGCGCACTGCCGGTTTTGAAGCACTGTGGGCCGGTGGTTGTGTGCGCGATATGGTGCTGGGCGCTGCGCCGAAGGATTACGATGTGGCAACCAATGCCACGCCGCAGCAGGTGATCGAGCTGTTCGGACAGCGGAGGACTGTTCCCGTTGGTGTGAGTTTTGGCGTTGTCATGGTGCTGGGGCCTCGGCACGATTGTGGTCAGATTGAAGTTGCCACGTTTCGTGCGGATGGTGAGTACCGGGACGGACGCCGTCCAACATCGGTAACGTTTTGTTCTGCCGAGGAAGACGCCAAACGTCGGGATTTTACGATCAACGGCATGTTCTACGACCCGGTTGCCGAGCAGGTCATCGATTACGTCGGAGGTCGTGCTGATCTGCAGGCTCGCATTGTCCGTGCGATCGGCGACCCAACGGCGCGATTTACCGAAGACAAACTACGCATGCTGCGAGCGGTACGGTTTGCGGCGACGTACGAGTTTTCGATTGACGACTCCACTCGTGACGCTATTCGTGGGCTGCGGCACGACCTTGTGCAGGTCAGTCCGGAGCGGATTGCTCAGGAACTGCGCCGCATGCTGGCTCATCATACTCGTGCCGTATCCGTGAATAGTCTGGCCCGCGTGGGGTTGCTGGAAGTCGTTTTTCACCGGATCTTCGGAGCTGAGGCGGACGGAGCTTCGCGCGTCACTCGCGTTTGTGTCGATCGCATTTGCAATAAACTGCGTCACCTGACTGAAGAGGCGTTTGAACCCGCGCTGGCCGTCCTGTTGGAGTCGCGATTCGTTTCGCAGGCCGCCACTATCAAAAGCCGGACCGCCGAAGTCCGTCAGGAATGTCGCGGATTACGATTGTCCAATGAAGAAACCGGCTGCGTTTGCTGGTTACTGGCGTCTGCGGCCGAGTGTGTCAATGTCAGCAATTTACCGCTACACCGAGTGAAGCCGCTGCTATCTGATCGTCGCAGCCCGTTGCTGCTGGATTTGCTGAATGCGGCTGCCGTTGGTGAAGACAGAGAACCGGTTGACGCGATCTTTTTGCGGGATTACCTGAATCGAGTGCCGGGGGAAGTATTGAATCCTCGACCGTTTGTGGACGGGGCGGATTTGAAGTCGTTGGGGCTTGAGGCCGGGCCGGTGTTCAAAGAATTTCTGACGACAATTCGAAACGAACAACTCGACGAACGGATCGGTAACAGACAGGATGCACTTGATCGTCTGCGTGAATTGTCCACAACCGGTAAGACTTAATCGCAGCGGCGGCTGGCGACCGGAAATCAGGACCACCAACAGAGCCGGTGGTTTGAGGAAGGCCCTGGAAGGGGCCGCAATACAAGCTATAAGCGCCAGCGAGTGGGTCTCGTGCGTTTAGAAAATACACTTGCTGGCGCTGCGTGCTTGTATCACGAACGGCAGAGCTGGTGGATTTCGGTCGAAAATTAACTAACCCGGGACAGTGACGATCGAAACGCTGTCCCTCGACACGGCGGCGGCCGCGACGCTCACCGTCACCTGAATGAACGGGGCCACGAAGTTGCCGAATCCTGACGCCCGTGCCACCACTGACCCCAGCCATTCCGCTCCGGCGGCCTGTGTGGTATTGCTCGGTGCCAGCAACCTGACGCTGGCGTGGCCAAGGCTTATGTCGTTGGTGCGTGAGCGTTTCGCGGATCCCGTCCACGTGTACACGGCTCACGGCATGGGGCGTTCGTATTTGCTGGAACGCACTGGCTTTGCGTTCGGAAAACTGCCCGGGCTCCTGCGCTGTGGGATCTGGGATGCGTTGCCGAGCTTCCCTGACACTGTTGCTCCCTGCGCGCTGGTCACTGATCTTGGTAACGATCTGGTGTACGGCTGCGAGCCAGCGGAAGTTGTCGCCGCTGTAGAAGAGTCTGTCCAGCGGCTGCGTTCGTGGAACCCACGGTGTCGCATCGTCCTGACCGGGCCACCGGTTGAGACGGTCCGACGGTTGGGCTGGTTACGGTTTTTGATGTTCCGGTCTGTGTTGTTTCCCTTCAGTCGCCTGACGTTGGAAAGTGTCCAGCAGAAGACCCTGGAACTGGATGAACGCATCGCTCTGCTTGCCGAACAGTATGGGCTGCACGTGGTACGTCCTCACATGGAATGGTACGGCCTGGACCCGATTCACGTCCGCAGACGCAGCCAGCAGGCAGCCTTTGCCGAGATCCTGGAACCATGGGACGCGCCTGTCTGTGTCGAGTCTGCGCGGAGGCGTGCGTCAGTCTCACGGCCAACGGCCGCAGTGCGGTGGGTGCTGGGGGCTGAGCGTAAAACGCAGCAACCGAGTACTTCTGGTGACGGAGTTACTGTCTTTGCCTATTAGAGCATTTTACTTTTTGTCGTGATTTTGAAACCTGCTGTAGTGCGTGTCGCACGGACGTGTAGCGGTACTGACGAGCAATTTCGCAGCTAAAGGGGGGGAGTCGCTACACTTCGATGAAGTGCGCACTAATCAGAAAACTGCACGTTGCGCAGTGCTGCGGTTGCCGAAATGGCGGCCAGTTCTTTTTTGACTCGGTCGGATGCGGCGGCGATGGTGACGGTGCGTGGTGCGGCAAGGGCGACAAGCTGAGCGATGTCAGAATGCTTGAGCAACCCGAAACACAGCATTTCAGGCATGTGATTCGCTCCTTTGTTCTGCTCGATGAATTCCCTCAGAGTGCCCGGACAATCCCGCAACTGCACGGCGTCTATGGCGTCTGCTGAAAGTCCCGCAGCGGCAAGGGCGATCACTGACGTACGGGGACCGGAGGCGACAAGCGTAACCTCGTCACATTGAAATTCATCACGAGCCCAGTTTGCGGCGGCCACCAATTGGCCAGCCTGAATCCCCAGCGGCCGATCGCCAATGCTGGCCACAAGAATTGCATACAGAAAGTCTCGTTCGGCGATTCTTGATTCCCCGAAATAAAATGGATCGATGGCCAGCACTCTGTATCCCGACTTCAGCAGCCGCTGTACCTGCTCAGCGGTATCTGATCGTCCGGCATCGGCCACAACGATGGCCAGCTTTGTCGTTGTTGTGGCTGGCAGCAGCAAGTCTACCGCCGGCACTGTCCAGTCTCCGTTCATACGCAGCCACCACCAATTGGCGGCCAGGGCTTCAGATTGTTTCTGTGACTGACGAATCGGCAGCACATCAAAGTCCTGTGCACGGACGATTTTGCGAAGGGTCGTGCGGTGTTCACTCTGCCAGGCATTCAGGGATGCAGGGGCATCCGGCAGGCTTCGATTCAGCCTGTCGCTGAGTTCCAGGGCCAGCGTGTTAAAATCGTGATTCCCGTCCGGCAGCTCCACGAACAGTTCCTCTTTCCACTTTACTTCGTCATCACTGGGAATCTCGGTAGTGTCGAAGTCTTTGTCATCGGCAAAGAAAAAATCACCCAACATGCGGTACAACTGCTGACGATTGTCCAGCCCGAAGTTGTGGTTACCGGGGTCGTGGTTAATGTGGTACCGCAGATTCGTCGGTTTCCCGTACAGCTTGTAAATTGGCTGAGCAGCCTGCAGTAGTGGCGGGAGAGCGTGCTCGGCCTTGAAGCAGCAGTTGTCTTCTGCATTATTCGTCAGCAGCGCTGGGCGGGGCGCGAGCATGGCGGTGAGGTGACTGTAGTCGGTGATCATCGCGAGGTCGCTGGGTGTCTGTTCTGAGTCCCCAAGGTCGCTCTGATACCGGCCCCGCGTCCTGAAGCTGGAGTAGCCCGCTACCGGATTCGCCAGAGTTACTCGCTTGTCCAGCGAACTGATGAAGATTGTCTGCCAACCGCCGCCGGACAACCCCGCGACGGCAACTCGAGCCGGGTCCGCATTTTTGTGCTGCAGCAGAATATCCAGACCACGGCTCATGGCCAGATAGAATGGTGCCAGTCCGCTGGTGCCGCACAGGTTCAGCTGATTCATGCTGTAGTGGCTGAATCCGGGACCTGCCAGCTGCCCCATGCCCAGCCATTCCACGTTCAACGCCAGCATTCCACGTTTGACCTGATTGATGCACCGCAGTTGTTTATAGTCTGCCGCCTTCCCGTTGACGCGATCGTGTCCATTCACGTTCATCACGACCGGAACACGACCGTCAAGCTGGTCCGGTTCGTACAGCAATGCGGCGACCCACATCCCCGGCACAACTTCATAGCGCAGTTTGCGAATATGATATCCAGGACCACCGGCGATGGTTTCCAGCCATTGCACCTGCGTCGCCTGGGAACGCCACTTCTGACCTTCGCCGCGAAAGACAACCTTGTCCAGAACTTCCTGTCGAACACCGTTGATGTAAGTTTCCCATGCAGCGACGGAATCCGGCTCCGGCATTGGCAGAATTCGTGATTCGACGTAGGCCTGAACTTCACGGAGTGGCAACTGCGGGTCGATAATCCGTTGAGCCAACGCCGACTGCACCGTGAATTCTTCGTCGGCAACAGCGATGTCCATGATCATGAGTGAGGACATGATGGCGATGGTTGAGCATTTCAACATTTCATTGAATCCCTTGTGCCGTGTGTGAGGGAGGTGAGCCGTTTGGGGGTAAGTGCGTAGCTGCGAAGTTGATGTTGCCGTGGAGCTGAGTTCAGTCGGCCTCCAGGTCCATGTGTTCTGCCTGAGGAATCTGCTGCTGGATTTTGCGTTCAATTTTGTCGATCTCATCCGCCAACAGGTCGACGATCTCGTCGGCATAGCGAATGGCGAAGGATTCGAATTCTTCGTAAGACGTAATCTTCTCGTACTCAGCATGCAGTTCATGCTGTTTTTGTCTGGCCAGCGCCGAACCATCAAAGTGAATGTCCGCTTTAATGCGGTAAGTACTGGTGTCCAGAATTCGCGTTCGCAGGTCGACGACTTCTTCGACCGTTGGATTTTCGTTGAGAATCTTCAGCAACTGTGTGCGAATGTGTGGCGGGACGCTTTCGCCCACCAGCAGGCTGCGATTGCGTTGAATCAGCCAGCAGGCAATGCAGCCCAGCAGAACGCCGATCGTGATAGAACCGAACGCGTCCCAGTACTGTTGTCCGGTCAGCCAGGTCAAACCAATCGCGACTAACGCGATGATAATACCCAGACAGGCCGCTGCGTCCTCAAGTATGACGGCCACAACAGCCGGGTCCGCTTCTTTGCGCAGATAGGCAAAGAACGGCCGGCCCGCTGCCGATCGACGAGCAGAACGAACCGCGACCGACAATACGTAGAATTCAATCAGAAACGAGACAACCAGCACGCCGACCGCCCAGCCGAATTCGCCGACAGGTCTATGTTCGTGGACCAACGAAGAAATGCCATGATAAATGGTGACCCCGCAACCCAGAAAGAAAATTCCCACGGCCGAAATCAGCGCCCAGACATAGCGTTCCGCTCCATATCCATACGCATAGTTTTCGTTCGCACCATGAGCCGATCTGTTAATGCCCACCAGCAGCAGAATCTGGTTCAGCAGGTCGGCAAACGTGTGAATGGCCTCAGACAGAATCGCCCCGGAGCCGGTGGCAAAGTAGGCCACGAATTTCGCGCACATCACGCACGCGTTTCCAACGATTGCGGTAATGACAGCACTTTTTGAGGATTCCGGACCAGCCATTCTCTATCTCTTCGATCCAGCAACGGTAAATACCTGCAGCAACCGACGTCATCACATGAGACGCCGATCTGCAAAAACGGTATACTAGAAGCAAAGCGGATGAATTGAAACGAAGTCCGCGTGGCGGGGCGCGATGGGACTCATCGTGCCGGCGTTCTTCAAACCTCAGGTGCGGGCAGGTCGTAAAGTGGAACTGGATGACAAACTCTGTTACTGCTTTCATGTCAGTAAACGCAAGGTGATCAATCACATTCGCGTTCATAAGCCGCGCGTTGCCAGTCAATTGAGCGAATGCGGGGGGGCTGGAACCGGCTGCGGCTGGTGTGTGCCATTCCTGAAGCAGTGTTTCGTGGCGGCAACAAATGACAAGGACGTTGAGATCCTGCTGACTGCCGAAGAATACGAAGGTCAGCGTGCCGACTACAGATTAGCGAAGAATCAGTAAGGTGGTTGGCAGCATGAAGATCACGATGGACCGCTCGGCATTGAAGAAGCGAACACAATGAACAGGATTTCTGACGTTTTAAGACTGGGAAGTCGCGTCACCGTGCTGCCTGTTGTTCATGGCAGCGGGGATTTTGCGGTCGAGGTACGTCGACTGATGTTGTCGCACAGTTTCGACTGCGTGGCGGTCCCGCTTCCGCCGTCATTTCGCATAGAAGTTGAGACCGCGGTGCAGTGGTTGCCGAATGTCTCCGTAGTGCTGCAGCGCGACCCTCAAACGGAGTTCAGCGGAACAGGCGAATATTCGCCCGACAACGATGGTGAAGACGACTTCGGTGACGGTGACGAAGGTCGTGCCAGCTATGTTCCCATCGACCCGTGTCAACCAGTGATCGCCGCGCTGCGAATCGCGTTGCAGGAGCACATTCCGCGGGAATTCATCGATATTGAAGACGAGCAATACCTGCCCGTCAGCGCTGTCCTGCCTGATCCGTATGCTGTTAAGCGAGTATCCACGGAACGCTTCGCGGCTGCAACATTGCCATCGATTGTGCCTCCCATTGATCCGGCGCATATTCGCCGAGTGAACTGGATGGCAAACGAACTGCACCGACTGGCAAAAGCCAAAAAATCGATCCTGTTCGTATGCAGCGTCGTGGACTGGCCGTGGATTCGAGATGCCTATCAGACTGTTGTTGATCGTCCGGCAACTCCGCCGGCTCCGGCCAATCCGGCCCGGATCTTTTCCGTTGAGCCTCGAACTCTGACATTTATGCTGGGCGAACTGCCCTTTATTACCGGGCAGTACGAGCAGGCTCGGGCGACCCTGGACGACGATGAAAATCTTTCGATCGACGGCATTAAGGCACTGCTGCTGGCGACTCGTGACCGGTACCGAGATGAATTCAAACGACGTGGTCGACCGATTACGCCTCAATTGCTGAAGGTACTGCTGAAGTACATTCGTAACCTGTCATTGATGGAACGCCGCTTTACTCCGGATCTGTACACTCTTGTCACTGCGTCACAGCAGATTGCCGGCGACCAGTTTGCAATTCACCTGGCCGAGACGGCCCGCGACTATCCTTACTTTGACGACGAAGAGTATCCTCAACTGCGTTTCGGTGTGAACCGTGTGGTGCTGCCGGACTTCACTCAGCTGAAGCTCGTCAGTCGATTGCCCGGCCATCCCGTTGTCTGGAGAAACTGCCGATTGCAGGCTCGACCGGAACGCAAACAGCAGGAACAGTGGCGAAAAACCTGGGATCCGTTCGGTCAGTGCAGCTGGCCTCCGGAAGACGTCGCCATCGAACGTTTTCGTACGCACATCAAAGACGCGGCTCTGGACCTGTTGGGCAACGACCTGGCCAGGACCGAAAAGTTCAGTGCCAGCATGAAGGACGGACTGGACATCCGGGAAACCCTGCGAAACTGGCACACCGGCGACCTGTTTGTGAAGGTTTTTCCCCCTGCGAGAAGCAACCTGGATTGTGTCGTGATGCTATTTGATTCGCCGGCTGATCCCCGCGACTATCCGTGGCGAATCACATGGCACGCGGAAAACCACGACGAGTCAACCCTGTCGTTATTTGCCACTGACTTTACGCAGGAGGTTCTCGGTCCGGGAATCGCGCTGGCCCGCTATGGCGGCTGTATGTTTTTGTTTCCGCCAAGACACATCCCGGATGTCTTCCGTGATCCGAGATTTGATTTCGCGGACACGCTGGAAGAACGGCTGTTGGCGGCGGCGTTGTATCACAGCAAAGAAAATCATATCGCACTGCTGAGTCATTCCCCACCCGGTGCGGGCTGGCGACGTTTGGCACGAAAGCACAAAAAGAAGATTGTCCACATCCCGATGTCACGCTTTGGGGCCTCAACGGTTGAAAAACTGCGAATGTTTCACGTGCTGAATGGCCAGCAGGTGAGAAGCTATGCGTCTGACTTCATCCGGAAACCATAGTGCTTTGTCAGACCAAGGTTTTCGGGTTGGCGAGGGAAACGGGGTTGGGTACCAAAAACCGGAACGGCCCGAAGGGTGCTTTGCATTCTTGGTACCTGCCCCCCTTTTCCGGCATCAGCTAATGATTCAACCCCAGGTTTTGGGCTTTGACAAAGCCATAGTTGGACAGCGGAAGTTTCCCGCAATAAAAGCGGGACGCCAGCGAATGACCTGACGCGGTCGCACGTGTTTGGGTTTCCACTCCGTGTTTACTGGTGTCTGTGGGAAAAGAGGCGCCGACCATGGGTCACGAATGTGTGTGTCGCCTGAGGTAAGATCAAGCAGATATTTCGAATCACTGACTGTTGAATTGTGTTGCGATCAACGATGCTTCCTGCGACGTGGCGGATTACTGATCGCGTGTGGTCGCCGTGTCGGCGAATTCAAATTGTACCGTTCCTTTAGGTGAGGGTTTGTAGTGGTCATGGCCGAGTCGGTGATTGAGGTTCGAGATCTTCGAAAAATATATCGCAGCGGACTGTTGAAACGTCGCAAGGTGAACGCTCTGGAAGGCGTATCACTGGAGGTACCCCGAGGGCACATCTATGGGCTGTTGGGTCCCAACGGCGCTGGCAAGACAACGCTGATCAAGGTGCTGCTGGGCATCGTGCGGAAAACGTCGGGAGACGCCCACGTTCTGGGCCATACGGCCGGCGATATTGCAGCTCGGCGGCGAGTCGGTTACCTGCCTGAAAACCATCGTATTCCCCGTCATTTGACGGGCTCAACCGCGTTGGAATACTACGGATGTCTGAGTGGGCTGTCGGTGGCAGAAGTGCGGCGACGTGCACCGGAACTGCTGGATCGCGTGGGTTTGCTGGGCCGCGAGCGGGACCGTGTCAGTGGCTACTCCAAGGGTATGCAGCAGCGACTGGGGCTGGCTCAGGCAATGCTGCACCGGCCGGACCTGATCATTCTTGACGAACCGACAGACGGCGTCGATCCCGTCGGGCGCAAGCAGATCCGCGAAGTTCTGCGAAGCCTGGCTGATGACGGGGCCAGCATCTTCCTGAACAGTCACCTGTTGCAGGAAATCGAATTGATCTGCGACCGAGTTGCCATTCTGTCAAAGGGCAGCGTTCGCAGGACCGGAAGTGTGGAAGAGCTGACGGCAGCAATCGCGGAATCGCCCATGGTGTTTCGCATTGCGACCGACAGGACAACAGCGGAAGGTTGCTTTGACCTCAGCACAGTTTCGAAAGTTGAAGACGTCACTGAAGGCGTGCTCGATATTCATGCCAGTGTGCCCGAGCAATCCCATGTCGACGGCATTGTCGATGCTTTGCGTAGCAATGGTGTGAGTCTGTTGAGCATGAAACGCAGAAATCTGACGCTGGAAGAGGCTTTCCTGCAGATCGTACGGGAGAGCGAATAATGAGAGCGTACCTGGCCATTCTGAAAGATTCGTTTCGCGAAGCGATCGCCTCGCGCGTGCTGCTGATCGCCCTGGCGGGGATTGTGGTCGTCCTGCTGTTGTTGTCTCCGTTCGGCTTAAGCACTGACAAGGCGACCGAACTGCGTCGCAGTGAACTGCGACAGCCTGAGCGTTTGTTGACGAAGCTGGTCAACGGAGCGGACGAGGAAAAGACGCCGCCGGCCCATCTGTGGACACTGTTGAACGATACTCAGCAGGAACGCGTACAGAATCTGTTGAATCCGAAACCCGATGAACAATCGCGGCGACGCGGGCGTAGTGGCGGAAGCCGACTGAGAGGGCAAGTTGTCGATCAGCTGAACCAGCTGTTGCAGAATGAAGACTTCTATGACGCGGAGAGCTGGCAGGATGTCCGGCTTTCGGACGAAGCCAATGAACTTCTGCTGCAATCTGGTTTGGGCGAGAGCGACCTGCATCGCCGTAACCTGTTGCTGCTGGCTGACGCATTTCCACGAGAAATTAACATCACCGAAAGCAACGCGATTTCACTCGGTTATGCCAACGCAACCGTGATTGGGCCAGTCCCGTTGACTCCGTCCCAGTTTGAACCGGTCTTTGAGCAGATTGTGATCACTGTCGTCGCCGTCTTTCTCGGATTCTTTGGTGTGTTTGGCTCATTACTGGTCACCGCCGGCGTGATCCCCAAAACATTTGAACCGGGCGAAATTGCACTGCTGCTGAGCAAGCCTGTACGTCGCAGCTGGCTGTTTGTCACGAAGTTTCTGGGCGGCTGCATTTTCACGTCGCTGTATGCGACCGTGCTTGTGACGGGAATATGGCTGCTGCTCGGCTTTCGCATGGGCACCTGGATGCATCAATTGCTGTGGTGCATTCCCGTTTATGTCTTTCTGTTCATGGTCTACTACTCTGTTTCGGCCGTCGCAGGAGCGGTCTGGCGAAATACGATTGTGGCCCTGGTGCTGGTGCTGCTGTTCTGGATCGGACTGCAGGTCGTCGGCGTGACCGAAAACCGGCTGCATCAACGACTTGTCAGAGAACATGGCATCAAAGAGATTGTGATTGCCGGCGGAGGCGTTCTGACGGTGGATGGAGAACAGAATACGCACGTCTGGAATGCGGATTCATCAAGCTGGGAAAGAGTCTTCGAAGAATCGTCAGACAATACGTCGGGCTTCGCTCGAAGATTCTTCGCCTCGACCACCCGCTTTGCTCCCGTTTATGACTCGTCCAGCGACCGGATCTACGCTCTTCAGTCAGCGCTGTCTCGCTTCGGTGGCTTTGGTGCACCACAGCTTGTCGCGGGATACGCGGACGATGACTGGGAACGAGTCCCGCTGGGTCGTTTGCCGGAAGTCGTCAACACAATCCTGGTTGGCAACGATGGCCAAGTCATTTTGCCATCGTCCCGTCGAATCTTTCGGTATGTCGGGCAGACGGATCAGGAACAACGTCGCGCCGACTTTCTGGGCAGTATCACAGGTGGATTGCTGAGCGGAGCAGGGAAAGCGTTTCAGGAAGTACAACCGAAGGATATGCCGGACCTGGGTGAAAACTTTGCTGCGGCCATCAACACGTCCAACAATGAGTTGCTGTTGTTTGGAGAAGGTCAGTTGCATCGGCTGGCAGCGGAAGAGGACGGCTCGTATTCCCTGAGTCAGTCCCGGGACTTCGATACGGACAGTACGGCGGTCCTTGACGTTGCCGGGCGTCACGCCGTGTTGGCTCTGGCCAGCGGAAAGATTCTTGTGCTTAACGCAAACACATTGGAAACCGTACACGAACAGCAGCTTGCAGATGGCGTGCTGCCCCGGATCTGTACTGCGGCTGCTGACGGGTCCAGCCTGGCCATTTTGACCCACGCCGAAAACGTTCTGCTGTTTGATGGAAAATCAGGGCAGCCACTCGCATGGCAACCACCGGAAAACGGGAATTGTTCTGCTGTTGCGTATTCGCCGGATGGTGAACTGCTGGTCTCGGATGGGCGCCTGGCCGTGCGAAGATACGACGTGGGGACCGGGCAGCGTCTGGAAGAATGGTCCGAGCCGACGACGTGGGTCTACCAGTTTTATGACTACGTGATTTGTCCAGTGTGGACGATTCTGCCGAAGCCGTCTCAACTGGATCAATTCGTCAGCTATATCATGAGCGGCGAAAAATCCGTCCTGGCCAACGACGTTCCGCCATGGATGGCTAATCGCGACAATCTGCAACAGGAACGAAATACCTTCGA
>JAPYTO010000096.1 GCA_029941865.1 Fuerstiella sp.
TGAAATCTCACCGTTTCAACGACTCAGCCAACAACACCTGCGATTCACACCAGGCCCGCAGCGCGAGCGAGTGGATCAAATTCGTGAGAAAATCAGAGCGGTAACTCACTTGCTGGCGCTGCGTGCTGGTATCAGGAAGGGCAGTTACGTAGGCCGAGTGAAGCGCTGTTCCGGCACCGACCGTTTGATCGAGGTTGTCCCACATAGCGTGAATCGCATTGCCGGAGCTGCGTCGCTGTGGCTCCTGGATGCCGGCCTACTTCACTTCGCACGCTCAGTCCAGCCCCAGCGACCCGACAGTGGTGGGTAGCCCAGGTTACTTTGCAACCGTTGGGTGCACGAGGCCAACCACAGTTCCGCAGTCAAATAACGGCTACACGAGTGTGCGGACCACTCGCTGCATATATACTGAGTCAGCATCCGGAGTCACGATTCCTGTAACTGTGGCAGCATGAGCAACAGATCCAGTCAACAGACGGGCCAGAATTTTAAGCACCGCGTTTCAAGGCGACGCTTGCTTGAGGTTGGTTCGTCCGCAGCGTTTGGAGTGACGCTGACTGATCTGCTGGCCGCGTCGGCTTCCCAGGCAAATCAAACTCAGGCCGCACGGTTCGGTCAGGCGAGGTCCGTGGTCGTGATTTTCTTATGGGGCGGTCCCGGTCAGCAGGACCTGTGGGATCCCAAGCCTGACGCACCGTCGGCCATTCGCAGCGAGTTTCAGCCGATATCAACCAGCGTGCCTGGTACTCAGATCAGCGAACAGCTGCCGAAGCTGGCGCAACAGGCCGAACGGTACACGATTGTCCGGTCGGTGACTCATCGCGATTTTGAGCACGGCTCGGCAGCCTACACGGCTTTAACGGGCCACCCCCATCCACTGCCCGGCACGAATACGACGGCGCGCCCGGATGACTTTCCCACGTACGGTTCTCTGGTGAGCCGGCTGACTCCCACACGTCGTCCCGTTCCGGACTTCGTGGTACTGGGCCCGGTGATGCATCAGGGTGCTCGACCGCCACTGGCTGGACAGAATGCCGGATTCCTTGGCCCCGGATTTGATGCGTTGCGAGTTCCGGACGATCCGGGCCAGAAGTCGTTCTGCGTTGACAGCGTGACTCTTCCGGAAGGCGTCGCACAAAGCCGACTGGCCAGCCGACAGAGTCTGCTCTCATCGATTGACCCGACCGAGGGGACGTTCCGGAACCGTCGCCTGGCGGGGCTTGACGATCTGTATGCTCGAGCATTCGGGTTACTTGGTTCGTCAGAAACCCGCCGAGCCTTTGACCTGACTGGTGAATCGCCGTCACTGCGAGATTCGTATTCTCGCACGCGTTTCGGTCAGACGCTGTTGATGGCGCGGCGGCTTGTTGAGGCCAACATTCCGCTGATCACAGTCAACTGGTCAAAGCTAAACGCAGATCAGTGGGACACTCACGCGAACAACTACCCGCGCCTGCGCAAGATGCTGCCACCATTTGACCAGGCTCTGGCGACATTTCTTGAGGACCTCGACACGCGCGGTCTGCTGGATTCCACTCTGGTGCTGTGTCTTGGGGAATTCGGCCGCACGCCGGTGGTCAACAAGGGTGCCGGCCGGGATCACTGGCCCGATTGTTATTCGCTGCTGATGGCGGGCGGGGGAATTGCTGCCGGACGAACGTACGGGGCATCGAATCGAACGGCCGCTTATCCAGTCGCAAATCATGTCGCACCATGGGATATTGCTGCCACGATGTTTCATCTCAAAGGCATCGACCCACACTCTCACATCCACAACCGACAGGGACAACCGCTGCCGGTCTCGCGCGGCGAAGTTGTGTCCGGCCTGCTGTAAGCGGCGAAAGAAAACGTCTTATGCGCGACGGCATCGCCGACCAATTCACACATGCACTGATTCGCTGCGTGGTTTTTCCGGACCATTCTGTGCGGCGGTTGTTGTGGCTGATGGTCCTGGCCGTTTGCACCAGGGCCCATGCCGATGACTGGCCTCAGTGGCGCGGGGCCAATCGGAACGCTGTATCCCGCGAAATCGGTCTGATCAGCTCATGGTCCGATGGACCGCCAGTTCTCGACTGGCGTGCAGCAGGAATTGGCGAGGGGTATTCCAGCGTCGTTGTTTCCCAGGGGCTCGTCTTCACAACCGGTCGGATTGACGGCGACGTTTATTGTTTCGCCATCGAATTGGAAACGGGGGAAAGAAAATGGGCCAGCAGAATCGGGACAACGACGCGCAACGTGATGGCGACGCCGACGGTCGGTGACGAGTTCGTCTACGCCGTCGATCCGGATGGCGAACTTGTCTGTCTTCGCGTGGCGAATGGTGAAATCGTCTGGCAGCACAGTTTCGTTGAGGATTTTGGTGGCCGGCTGATGTCGGGGCGCGGCTACGGCGAGTCTCCGCTGATCGATGGTGACCGGCTGATCTGCACCCCCGGAGGTGCAGACGCCATGATGGTCGCGTTGGATCGACGGTCCGGCAGCGTTATCTGGAAGTCCGAGATGCCGGAAATCGGTGAAAAGGGAAGCGACGGCGCTGCGTTTTCTTCCATCGTGATCTCACATGCCGCCGGTGTTCGGCAATACGTGCAGCTTGTCGGTCGAGGCTTGATTGGTATTGAAGCTTCGTCCGGTCGCTTTCTGTGGGGCTACAACGATATTTCAAACGGAACGGCCAATATTCCCACACCGATTATTCGCGGCGACCATGTGTTTTCCGCCAATGGATATCACTCGGGGGGTGTGCTGTTGAAGATTGAACGTGATGAATCTGACAGCGGAGTCACCGCCCGGGAAGTTTACCGGTTGAAGGGCAACAAATTTCAGAATCACCACGGTGGATTTGTACTGATCGGCGACCACGTTTTCGGAGGCCACGGCAGCAACAACGGCCTGCCAACGTGCATTGAATTCAAGACCGGGAAAATTGCCTGGAAACAGCGAGGCCCCGGGACTGGCTCCGCTTCGGTCGTCGCGGCCGACGGACACATTTACTTTCATTACCAGGACGGTGTCATCGCACTGATCGAAGCGAACTCCGACCAGTATCGTCTCAAGGGAACGTTCAAGTTACCCAACGCCGGCGGCGACAGCTGGTCGCATCCGGTGATCGCTGACGGAAAACTTTTTCTACGCGAGCAGGAGGAGCTGTCAGCATACGTTTTGCGCGGTGCTGCCGCCGCAGTTCCGCAGCCGGCGCTGATGACAGTTCCGCCGGAATTTGCCGAGCTGATTCGGCTGGGAGCGTCTGTTGAGTTTGTTGGCGAAGCGACCAGCGAAAAACGAGTTCGCATGTATCAATTTGCGACGGACGACGCTGACGTGCCGCTGCCTGTCATCACATTGACTGATCGACACGTCGAAGCGGACGGCGCGATCAATGAAGCGATCATCAGTGCGTTGCAACAACTGAAATCGACGTTTGCCTTGAACGCCGCAGGCACGCGCATCGCGGTCTCCGGGGTCCGCCAAGCTGCGGCTTTAAAGCGAATCACCGGAATCAGTCTGGAGGTGTGTCGCCGAATCGACGACGCGGCCATCGAACCACTCAAACAGGCGCGAAGTCTGCGCGTTCTGATTGTGGCTGGAACGGAAATCGGACCGGTGGGCCTGGGGCACGTCGCTGAGTTGCCGGATCTTATCGCGATTGATCTGGAAGTTTGTGACAATGTGTCAGACACGTCCTGCGACGTGCTGGCCCGCATGAAACACCTTCGGGCGCTTGTTCTTAAAAAGACGGCGTTTGAACCGGACCGCATTTCGGGCACTGGTCTGGAAAAGCTTGCTGGTCTGCGAAACCTGGAACTGCTGGATCTTTACGGTAACTCAATCAACGACCAGACAACAAAACAGCTGCAGGCATTTGAGAACCTGCGTGATCTTGATCTCAGCCTGACGCCGGTCGGCGACGCAGGCCTGAAGCAACTGACGTCCCTGAAAAAATTGAAGCACCTGCACTTGCTGTATTCCGAAGGTTTTGCCGGTCCGAAGATCACGAATGCGGGCTTGAAACAACTGTCAGAACTGAAGCAACTCAGCAGCCTGAACCTGGTCGGTGCGAAGGTCACGGATCACGGGGTCGACGATCTGATTCGCCTGCGAAAGCTCAGACATCTGACTCTGATCGGCACAGGAATGTCCGTTGACGGTTTACGCCGACTTCGAAAAGCATTGCCGAACTGTGCAGTCGTTTCTGACCGTTCCGCAGCAAAGAGTCAGTAACTCGCCTGGCAGGCCTTCGGCCTACACGTGGTTTCAATACCAGCACACAGCGCCAGCAAGTGAGTTGCCGCTCTGGTTTTCTCACGAGTTTGATTCACTCGCTCGCGCTTCGTGCTTGTATTCTTTGGTTTTGAAACCACTGCTAATGCAATCTACAATCACCCGTTCTGCGTGCCGGGTTTCCTGCCGTGGATTGATTTCAGCTCGGTCACTTTGCTGATGACGTGTCGATTGCCTTCTGTGCTGCCGGTTCCGGTCAGCGTGATTCCGGTGCCGCAGTGGTAGGCCAGGTTGAAGTTGTGGAAGTCGCGGAAGGCGACTTCCACCCGCACTGGTGGCTGCCCCTGCACGTCGACGAAGAAGACTTTCGCTTCGTCCAGATTGTCCGACATGCGAATTCGCCCCTGGACCGTGATCTGGTTTCCTTCGACTTTGACCCAGCTTTCAAATGCCCGTTCCTGGTACGGTTTGAAGTCGGACCCATTCAGGCCAGGTAGTGGTTCGGCTGAGTTGGCAAAGGTGTCGACGTCGATGCCGAACATTTCCAGCAGTGAAATATGCAGCCGACCGAGTTGCTGGTTTTCTGAGTAACGAACGTAGCGGCCGGTCTTCAGTAATCCTTTGCCGCCGGCAAGGATGATCGGGATTCGAGTGACAGTGTGGTTGTCGCTATGTCCCATGCCGGACCCGTACAGCACGACAGTATTGTCCAGTAACGTGCCGTCGCCTTCTTTGCGAGATTTCAAACGCGTTAGCAGCGAATCAAATTTTTCCATGTGCCACAAACTGATCTTCAGCAGCGATTCCAGATTTGTGCGGCTGAAGTTGCGGAAGAAGTGCGACAGGTAATGATGCTGCTCGGTAATCCCCAGGAAGTCAAAAATCATACGGCTGTTGCTGTTGCCCAGCATGTAAGTTACGCAGCGAGTGGAGTCTGTCCACAACGCAAGTTCGATCATGTCGAGCATGGATTCGACCTGCTGATCGAGATTCGCGGCGTGGGCGGGTCGGGTGAAGCTGCTGACGTCGATTTTCGGCTCTGCCTGCTGCATGTTCTGCAGACGTTTCTCCGACTCTCGCACGACATTGAGATACTCATCCAGCGTCTGCCGGTCCTCGTTCCCGGCTGTGCGAGACAGTGACCGTGCATCTTCGAGGACGCGATCCAGCACGCTGGACATTCGCTGACGATGAGCAGGGCTGGCCAGTGGATTGCGAAACAGCCGGTCGAAGATCAGCTGCGGGTCGCTTTCACGGGGCATGGGCGCGCCGTTTTTGTCGTACGAGATATAGCTGCAGCCGATCTGATTCGGGAACAGTCCTTCGGTCGTCAATTCCAGCGATCGATGCGGGGTGTCACCCTTGATCCGATCGGCGATCAACTGATCCATCGACGCCGCTTTTGTGTTGGCGTGATGTCCTGACAGAAATCGTCGCGTGGAATTGGCGTGCGACGAAAATCCGAAGTCTCCCATGTTGTCCAGAATCAGCACGTCGTCTCTGTGCTTCTGAAACGGCTTCATTAGCGGCGACATGCGAAAATCGTGTTCCGCTCCGCCACTGATGTTCCACGACGGTGGATGCACACCGTTTGGCTTAAACAGCGTCAGGAACCGCTTTGGTGGCGCTACTGTCTCAGTTGCCTTCGCCGAGGCTTCCATCAGATTCAGGAAGGGTAACGGCAGCAGGACTCCTGCTCCGCGAAGCAGTGTTCGCCGTTGGATGCTGGTGGGCATATTTGTTTTCCGAGGCGTTCGTTAATGAGCTGCCGATAAGATCGTTTCTCGAAACGGTACGCTGTTGGCGACCGCATGGAACAGGTCGCGCCAGGTACCGTTGTCTTGTTTCATCTGTTCTACGATCACATTGACCGTCGGGCGATCGTGAATCATAAGCTGGCGACAGAGTGCGTACGACATCGTTTTTTCCACAATGTTGCGAATCACGGCTTCGCCCTGACTGGTTGTAAGAATATGTCTCAACCCGGTGATGTCTTCGAAGGTTTCGCCCGATGGCAACTGGCCGCTGGTGTCGATCTTTGAATTTGCGTTTGCCGATTCTTCGCCGCGTTTACGTCGTTTTGGTGCACGGTAGTTCTGGCTGCGCAGATACTGACCGCTGTTGTCGAAGTCCTGCAGCGCGAAGCCCAGCGGGTCGATCCTGTCGTGACACACGGCGCAACTGGGGTTGCTGCGATGTTGTTCGAATCGTTGCCGAAAGGTCAGATTCTCAACGCCGTTGTTCGGTGGGACCTGACCAACGTCCGCCGGTGGTTCAGGCAGTTCCTGACCGAGAATCCGTTCCAGCATCCACGTGCCTCGCTGAATGGGGCCCTTGTTCATCGCCAGCACGCCCGGCATGGTCAGAATTCCGCCTCGTTCAGTTGTGTGTTCGAGCTTGATTTTCTGGTTCGGCACGATCTCAACTTCGATGCCTTTTTGCTTGACATATTTCGTCAGCTGTCTGGCGTCTGCACCATACATTCTTGATGTATGCGGACTGATGAACGCGGTTTCAGAATCGATCAGTTCCAGCAACGGTCGGTCTTCGGTGAACAGATAGTGCATAAAGTCGATCGGTTGTGATTTTAGTGCGACCATCTGTGGCACGTTGTCCGACACGTGCTCGATTTCATTCAGAGTCAGCCACTGGGCCGCAAAGTCGTCTGCCAGGTTCCGCGCCTTCGGCGACATCAGCATACGATCGATCTGTGCTGCGTACACGGTCGGTATTTTCAGCGTTCCGTCTGCTGCCAGCGACAGCAGTTGATCGTCCGGCATGTCAGCCCACAGGAAGTACGACAGTCGTTCCGCCAGTTCGAACGTGTCGACGGTTTGTCGTGCGCCATGTTGCCCGGATGTCAGCAACCCGCGATAGATAAATACGGGTGACATCAGCACTGTCTTCATTTCAAATTTCAACGCCGCCACCAGCTTGCGTCCGTTCCTGTCCTGTAGCCGCGCGACGATCTGTTCGACATCTGCTTCCGAAACGGTACGCCGCCGGGCCCGCAGAAGGAACGTGCGCAGCAGTCGCTCTGCGTGTTCGATGGTTATTTCGTCGTCACGGCTTGCACCGGTGAACCCGTTGAGTTGCGTGCTGCGTTCCGGCGAGAACAGTTGCTCCAGTGCGGCGTCGATCAGAAACGAATACTGGTCCCAGACGACGGTTGTCAGTGGGTTTTGATGAGTGTCGTTTTTGAAGCCACTTCTGCCTGGCGGGTCGGTCGGCAGCAACTTAATCACCATTGATCGCTCGGCTACCGTCTGCTCGGCCTCAATGATTGCCACCTGCAGGTCGAATCCCAGAACGGATCGCAGTGTGTTGCGGTACTCCGTCACCGACAAACGTCGTGCCTTGAAGACGGCTGGTCGAGCCTCGATGTTGCCGACGAAATCTTCATACCATACGAAGACTTTGTTTCGTTCGTCGT
The DNA here is from genome assembly GCA_029941865.1 of Fuerstiella sp. Taxonomy (GTDB): domain Bacteria; phylum Planctomycetota; class Planctomycetia; order Planctomycetales; family Planctomycetaceae; genus Fuerstiella. Next base: position 7,652 of record JAPYTO010000096.1, read on the forward strand.
CCTTAGGCTGAGGTTCATTTTCCGGTGGCATTGTCCCGGCGTGGAGATGACCCACGACCGATTCCCATGTTTCGAAGGCGGCGTCCACGTCGTCGGACTTATCAATCGCAGAGAAGTCGACGTCGCCGTTTGCATCGTCGCCGCTGTGACACTTGATGCAGTATTTTCCCAGCAGCGGTTTGACGTCGTGATGGAAGTCGGCACACAAAACGACGGAGGGACAGCCGATCACAATGCTGATCGTGAGAGCAATGGAAATGTCATTCGGAAGAAACATGCACCGGACTTCGTTTGGGGCCGCGTTCCTCCCAATATAGCGTCGCAGCACGCGCGTTCCGAGAGCCAGTCTGAAAACACGTTCGGTTCACGCGTTTAATCTCTCGTCTGCGGGCATTGGCATCTATACAGATGGCGACGAAAGATTGCACCCTCCTCTGGGAGGGTCGAGCCTAAGCGAGGGGAGCGCCGGTTTACCGGGCGTTTTCGCCGACTTGTTGTCGCGCGATTGCAGCAACCTCCGTCCCTCCCCGCACGTTCCTCGCGACCCTCTCGTAAAGACGGGAGGGTAATGTCGTGTGGATATCTATGGCCAGAGGGAGGCTAAAGAGGTGTAAATATCATCCGGATTGAGGGCGAGAGATCCCGCCCACTGGTGTCCGTCAGTTTTTACCGTGCGTCCACATCCGTTGTGGTCGAATCCAGAGCTTCCTGCATTGCTTCCTGAGTGGATTCCAATTCGGCCAGCGTGTCCTCTTCGAGCGTGTCGGCGGCCCGCTTGACGCCTGTGCCCGATGGTGGAGCATCATCGTTCTTGACGTTAAGGACCTTTTTCAGCACTACCGCAACAATGGCGGCGGCGACGCTGAAGACCGCTCCCATCTTGGCGGCAGCCTGCAACGATGGATCAACGAATGCCTGGCCGCACACAAACAGGGCCACGGTCAGACCAAGTCCGGCCACGGCGCTGGTGACGACCAGATGGCCCCGGTTCATACCTTCCGGCAGCGGGAACCCGATCTTCTCTGCGAATACCGAGAAGCCTGTGATACCAATGATCTTACCCACGAGTAAAGCTGCGACAATGATCCAGCTAAGCCCGTTGATCTCTCCGAAAGAAACTCCGGCGTTGACAAGGGCAAAGAAGAACAGGCCGAAGTCCACGAGCAGCTTCAAACTATGCTCGAAATTCTCCAGCGGACTGTGTGGATGTCCTGGGGAATGATCGTCGTCATCGACATACAATCCAAGGTCCTGTTTCGGTCCGGGCAGGAATGGAACCACAAATACCAACGCCAGGGCAGGGTGCAGATGAGCGCTGTACAAGCCCCACCAGCAGAGTGCTCCACCGCCGAAAATGTACGGCATCCAGCTCATGATTTTGGCCCGTCGAAGTCCGTATGCCAGACCCATTCCCGGAACGCACCAGATCAGATTTGACCAGACAGTCGGGTGAGCCGGATCGGGATATCCAATGGCGATGATTCCCAGGCCGATCGCGTCGTCCGCCACAGCCAGCAGCAGCAGAAAGCTGACCGCAGGATGGCGTGCCCCAAACAGAAACTTGATCACCAGCCAGGCGAGCGCAATATCAGTGGCTGTAGGAACCCCCCAACCGTTCCTCCACGATATGTTTCCGAACACCGCGTTCAGTCCCAGAAACACCCCAATCGGTCCGACGACCCCGCCGATCGTTCCAAACAGCGGATTAATGGCCTTGGAAACCGGGTTCAGTGCTCCGTTGGGAAGACAGGCTTCGGTAATTTCTTTGGCGGCGATTCCGAAGAACAACGCCATGAAAATATCATTGATCAGAAAATGCAGCGTGAGATAGTGGTCCCAGCCGGAATGATGCTCTCCACCGACCACATGGTGACCGAAGATTGTTCCGAGTTGGTGCACGGGCGTGTGGACCATCGCGGCGTAGCTGTCAGGGGCTACGTTGGCCCACAACATCGCACAAACCACCCCCACAATTAGAGGGATGCTGAATTCCTGAAGTCGTTCAATTGTTTTTTTCATGGGTTCACTCGTGAGTGGATGGTTGTTCGGCGATATCGAAGTCAGGTCGCGTGGTTTGCTTCAGATATCAACCGACGCCATCGATGGGTGACGATCGTGGTGGTTTAATTCGATTGTGCAGTTTGTGAGCCGGACAATCTGCACGTTCACGGATTCGATCGGCAAACTTCGTCCTCTGCTGCAGGTGAAAGCGCGTTGCCCAAGTGCGAGATTTTGTCGCTGATTTCGAAAATTACTACCAGGTTTCCCGACCCCGCAGAATCTGTCTGATGGTTTTGATGCAGAACATTGCAGCGTCCGCAGAGCACGTTGCGTCGACTTTGACAAAAAATACTCTCACCGGTCGTGGTCGCTTCATGGACAGGCATCGTGGCGCAGCTCGGGAACTGGATGCAGCTTTGAGGCCGCGCGGTTGCGTCCTGCGTCCCCAGCCTTGGTGTGCAACCGTGAATCACTCGGCGATGGAGGAAACGAGGTGCGGTGCAATGGCTCGGGCTAACGATATTGCCGGCAGCATCGGTTTCTTGAGCCAGATCAGGACACAGTCGTTTGGGAGAAGAAGCTACCTGACCATTATTCCAATGAATCAGAAAGGAACTTACATGCCGAATCCGTTTGAAACGCCTCAGTCTTCCGGCGCTCCGGGGGCAGAAGGGACAATGAGGCTGCGGCGCGTGGGGTCGTTTCCGTAGCAATGTTTGGCGGTGCGGCTGGTCTGCTGGTCGGGGGATTCGTTTTCCTGTTCTTTATGCTGGGTGTCGGTGTTGGTCCCAACGGTCAAAATCTCGCTCCCCTGTTCGGGCTTGGCATTGGCACGATCGTTTTTGCTCCGGTTTCTTACGGCGTGTTGGGTTTTGTGGGCGGGATGATAAACGCCTTTGTCTACAGCATCGTGGCGGGGATGAGCTTGGAATTCAGGTGGAATTCAGTCGCGACAGCTGATTGTTGGTCTGATTACCGGATTTCGATTTTCTCAGTGCAGAGTCAAGACTTTCCCTGTGCGACAGGCGACTGACGTCAATGCGCGGTGAATTGCGGGTTACGGCGTTGATTCTCTGGTCTAATGTCGTTAAATTGCTCGACTTGGTTGCTACTCGTGCCGATGAAACAGAGCATTTCTCTGCGTTTTGCTGGTGTTTCGGCGCACGCCCTCCGTCAATTCCAACGATGGAATCTGCGGTTTTTCTCCGCAACCAGCCCTAAAAACTAACATTTGTACAGACATCGTCTCTTTAGACGGTCAGCAAGGTGATTCAGCGATGCCAATGCTCGCAAAAACGTGGATGGCTAAGTCGGAGCAGAAAGAAGATCTGCGCGATTGGTATGTTCTGGACGTAGAAGGCCAGATCGTGGGGCGAATTGCCAGCCAGATTGCTACTGTCCTGATGGGCAAGCACAAAGCGACTTACACGCCTCACGTCGATTGTGGTGGCGCTGTTGTTGTGACAAACGTGGAAAAGGTGGCCTTTACCGGCAACGAGATGCAGCATCCGGAGGTGCCGTATTTCTCCACAAAAATGGCAGCAAAAACTTACGATAGCTACAGTGGGTACCCCAGCGGTCGTCGCGTACGCTCGGCTGTTAATGTCTGGCAGACGGCCCCCGACAGAATTCTTCGTGAAGCCGTTCGACGGATGTTGCCCAAAAGCAAACTTGGCCGACAGATGCTGAAGAAACTGAAATTGTTTGTCGGCCCGGAACACACTCATCAGGCACAGCAGTGCCTGCCGTTTCCGGAGCACCTGCTTCCGAAAAAGAATCGAAAGGTCAACTGATCCGCAGCAGTGCTGTGACAGCCTGACCCAATTTGCCGTGACTGCGGCACCATATTACGTTCACGACCATCACTTTCGTTGACAAACAAACGGTCACCATGAGTACAGACGAAACGCCAAGCGAAGAGGTTCCTGAAGAAGCCGCCGCCCCGGAAGTTGCGGCTGAAACACCGGAACCAGCGGTTGAAACACCGGAACCGGCAGTTGAAGCAGCGGTGGAAACGCCTGAAGTTGCTGCTCCGGAGCCCGAGGTCCCCGAAACAGAGGTTCCGTCATCGGATCTGCCGGAACTGAGTCTTGGTTCCGGTACCAGTGCGGAAAATTATGTTGATCCGGACTACGTGCCCGTCATGCGAGGCAAGATTGATCGATTTGGCGTGGCAATGGGTACCGGACGTCGGAAGACATCGGTCGCTCGAGTCCGCATCAAAAATGACGGTTCCGGCAAAGTGACCATCAACGGCAAATCGTTGGACGAGTACTTTTGCGTCGAACGTGACCGAGGAATGATTCTGGCTCCACTGAAGCTTGTCGGAAAAGACGAGACTGTTGACGTTATTGTGCGAGTCAACGGAGGCGGGACCACTGGCCAAACGGGTGCCATTGTGCTGGGAATCGGCCGAGCTCTGCAGGGACTGGTTCCGGAATCACACCAGGAGCTGTCGGCCGCCGGATTCCTGACACGTGACAGTCGAATGGTCGAACGTAAAAAGTACGGTCTTCGCAAAGCTCGCCGAAGCTTCCAGTTCTCAAAACGATAATTCACAACCAGACGTCGAATTTCAAATCTGGATCCGAATACGATCCCTGCCAGGACTACTCTGGCAGGGATTTTTTTTCACCCGGACCATCGCGGTTCCGGTGCTGTTGACCGCTTACCAGGCAGCAGACCGCCTGGGATCGCGAGGCGACCAGGCCTGCGGAGAAGAAAGCCATGCCGGACGTTTACAGTTCGCTGATTCTTCCCGACGTGCGACAGATGGTTCGGGAAGAGGATCGCCACGGCCTGACGGAGTTCTGCAGGGTACTGCACCCCGTCGTCGTTGCCAACATTCTGGAAGAACTCGATTCTCGAGACGTCTGGGTCGTACTCGATCACGCCGATCTGCTGCTTCGCGTCGAAATCTTTGAGTACATTGCGCTGTCGCATCAGATCGAGATGGTGGCCCAGCTGGACAAGCGGCGGCTGTCGGAACTGCTCGAAGAAATGTCGCCGGACGACCGCGTCGACCTGCTTTCGCGGATGCCCCACAATCGTGTCGAAGATCTGTTGCCGCTGATCGCTCAGGCGGAACGCAACGATATCCGCCGTCTGCTGTCGTACGACGAAGACAGCGCCGGGTCGATCATGACGACCGAATACGCCTCACTTCCTGCAAACATCACCGTCAGTGATGCTCTGCAGAAACTTCGTCAGCAGGCGCCCGACAGTGAAACGATTTACTACATCTATATCCTGAACAGTGCTCGGCGACTGGAAGGACTGATTTCGCTGCGTGAGCTGATTCTTGCCAGACCCGATGCTGTTCTGTCCGAGATCATGGAGCGGGATGTGATCCGCATGGGTGTCGACGAGGACCGCGAAGACGTGGCCCAGGAACTTGCGAGATACAACTTTATCGCCATACCCATTGTCGACGACGATGATCGACTGGTTGGTATCGTGACTCACGACGACGCCATTGATGTCGTCCAGGAAGAAGCCACGGAAGACGCCTATCGTCAGGGGGCCGTGGAACCGTTGCGCGACGACTACGAGGACACGCCGCTGCTGACGATTCTGTGGAAACGCGGCATCTGGCTGCTGGTGTTGTCGGTTGTGGCCCTGATGACCGCCGCGGTCGCCGGTCATTACGAGCAGACGACATCTGAGGGGGGAGCGCGCGCTGCCGAGGCGCCGTCCGGTTTGACTCCAGCGTTGATTTTCCTGTTCATTCCATTGGTGATGGCCAGTGGCGGCAACGCGGGTGCTCAGTCGGCCACATTGTTCATTCGCATGTTCGCTTTGCAGCCAGCCGACGCTGCAGTGCCCGGAACCGGATTTCAGGTCGACCGGCAACTGATCCTGCGAGAATTTTACATTGCAGCCGCACTTGGCGCCGTCCTTGCGCTAATGGACTTTCTGTTTGTGTGGCTCTGGTTCGATAAGGGCGTCGATCGTTCTCTGGTTGTCGGATTGACCGTGTTTCTGATTGTTATTCTGGGAACAACCGCCGGTACCATGCTGCCGATTCTGTTTCGTCGACTGGGAATGGATCCGGCAATCATGTCAAATCCGTTGATCGCAGCCATCGTCGATGTCCTGGGGATCATCATCTTCTATGAAGTGGCCATGTTGCTGCTATGACAGGACCGGCCGGAATTCACATACCGCAGAGCACGGACTTCGCGGCGATGTGCGCGTGTCCACTGACAGCGGTCCCCATCGTGTTGTTAGTCCTTCGTCCTCGATTTTTCTATTCGTTCTTGATGCTGGCGGCAGCAGTTTCCTACAGCGTCTTACGCTGATTCGTGTTCGCTGGTTTCTGTCGCCGTCACGGTGATGTGTCGTGCGGCAGCTGCAATTGTTTCCGGAAAATCGCTGCGGAGATGTACGCCTCGGCTTTCCTGGCGGGCGACAGCCGCAGCGGCCATGACGCGCCCCACAAGCATCATGTTCTGCAATTCCCAGCCAACCGGTCCGGCCAGATCACGACGGCAGACATAATTGGCCCAAAAGTCGAGTTGCTGCCGTGCGGTCTGCAGATCCGGCTCGTTGCGGCTGATCCCCACACTGCGCCACATCAGACTGCGCAGGGAGTTGCGGATATCGGTCAGGTCGAGCGTCTCGTCACTGTCGTGCGCAATACCGGGGGCAGAAATCAGTGGCGGGACAGTGAAGTTGTCGCTTTGATCAAGCGCCAGGTTGGATGCGTTCTGACCGCAGCGCAGACCATAAACGACGCCTTCCAGCAGGCTGTTGCTGGCCAGCCGGTTGGCGCCATGCAGGCCGGTCGACGTGACTTCGCCGGCCGCCCACAGGCCCGGCAGTGAAGTACGGCCATCGGTGTCCGTTGTGATTCCGCCAATCATGTAGTGAGCACCGGGGCGGACGGGGACCCTGTCTGTTGTGATGTCCACGCCAAAGTCGCTGCACATCTTTCCGATGTGCGGAAAGCGTTTGCGAATTCTCTCTTCGCCGATGGGAGCCAGGTCAAGATAGACGCAGGGGTGCGCAGTCTTCGTCATTTGCTGAGTGATGGCCTGGCTGACAACGTCTCGCGGAGCCAGTTCCATCGCGTCGTTGTAGTCCGCCATGAACCGGTACCCGGTGGCGTCGACCAGGTGAGCACCTTCGCCGCGGACGGCTTCTGAGATCAGGTGACGTGAACTGCCGGCAATGTACAGCACCGTCGGATGGAACTGCATAAACTCCATGTCGCGCAAATCGCAGCCCGCTCGAAATGCCAGAGCATGTCCGTCTGCGGTGGCGATCGAAGGATTTGTTGTTTCACGGTACATGGCACCGGCACCACCGGTGCACAGAATTGTCTGCTTGGCCCACACGAATGTGCGACCGTGATTCGGATTCCACACCAGGGCACCGCAGCAAATGCCATCGCGAGTCAGCAGGTCGATCGTAAACGTCTGTTGCCAGATATCGATATTGTCAGAATCGAAGGCCCGCTGATGCATGGCTCGCATCACCTCTTTTCCCGTCGCGTCTCCCAAAGCGTGGGCAACTCGAGCGTGACTGTGGCCGCCTTCCAGTGTTAACGCGATTTTCCCCTGAACTTCGTCGAACGCGGTACCGTAGCGGATGAGTTCCCGGATTCGTTCCGGAGCTTCGCGAACGACAAATTCCACGACATCCTGATCACACATCCCCTTGCCAGCGGCGACAGTATCAGCCACGTGGCTGGAAAATTCATCCAGCGGGTCCAGAACTCCCGCAATGCCTCCCTGCGCCCACGCGCTGTTGGATTGAGAAATCTGATCTTTGGTGACAACGACCGTCCGTAGCGATGGATCGATCTCCAGGGCAGCTCTCGTGCCGGCGATGCCACCTCCAATGACCAGCACGTCCGCGAACGAATGGGGTACTCGTTTGGGGTCAAACGGCACCAGGTAACGACGAAGTGTGGGGACTTCAATTCGGTCAGGTTGCATGCCCGGGTCCGACGTGTGGCAACGATGTGGCTGGAATTTGGTCCGTCAGTCTAAGAGAATTCGGCCCCGATTGAGAGGGACTGATGAGTGTTGATCATCACGTTGATCGCATTTACCTTCACTGAGGCTTCTCGTCGCCGGCTGATTGATGCTGTCGCTGTGAAGCGAATGGACCAGGTTCGTTGAATGCGTCCCAGGACACGACCAGGAATTTTACGGTTCGCGAAGTCCTGGAACGGTATGCCATTCCTGATTGCTCCATTAAATAAGAATGTGTCCCCCACAAATGCATAAGTATTTCTTAACTGTTCTGCTACGAGTATTCGTCGTTCAATGGGTGTTCCAGGGCGGAATTGCGTCCTTGCTGATCACGAATCCACTCGTGGCCCAGGAGGCCGCCACGTTACCGGATTCACCCCGAGTCACACCCATCGTCAGGGTGATCCACAAAGCGGAGCCAGCCATTGCTTCACTATTTGTCCCGGTTGCTTCGGGGCAGCTGGTATCGGGAAGCGGCACCATTATTCACTCGGATGGGTACGTGCTCACGAACGATCATGTGGTGCAGAATACCGGAGGGTACGCATTGCTTGGATCAGACCTGCCGGGCGAACAAAGGCCCGTACGGTTTGGTGTCGTCGGTCGCCTGCCGGAAAAAGATCTGGCCATCGTCAAGCTTCTTGCTGCCGGTCCGTTTCCGACCGTACCTTTAGGGCGCAGCGATGACCTGCTGAACGGCGAATCAGTTGTTGTGGCCGGTAATCCTGGCGGTCGTGGGCTGGTTTTTACCGCCGGGATTGTCAGTTCCCGGAAGGTGTTGACTGGTACGCCCAACGCACTTGTTATGACCAACTACGCCAACAGTCGCCGCGATACGATGATTCAGTTTGATGCGGCCAGCAACGGCGGCAATTCCGGAGGTCCGTTAATCAATCTGGAAGGGAACCTGATTGGCGTGGTGTCGGCGAAGGTTTTTCAGGAACAGAACATCGGCTTCGCGATTCCCGTGGATGACGTTCATGACACGATTGAACAGATCCTGGACCCGGAGATTCGTGCGCGCAAAGAAGTGGGGTTGGTTCTCACCCAATCCGTCTCAAGTGTGGTGATCGGCCGCGTTAAACAGAACTCCGCCGCGGCCGCCGCCGGACTTCAAGCTGACGATGTGCTGACGGCCGTCAATGGTCGACCGCTACGACATCGAGTGGACTGGTATCTTGCACTGACATTTTTGTTAAGAGAAAAAGGACCATTTGACGTTACCGTGCGCCGTGGTGAAGAAACGATCAACGCGAAAATTCGACCGTCCGGGATGCTGCCGGCTCCCGCAGAAAAAGTGGCTGATGACACGTTAAAGCCCGGGCTGAGGTACCGCTTTTTCCACGGCACGTATTCATTGGTGCCGAATTTCGATGAGTTGACTCCGGTTCGGATCGACAATGTCAAGACCGTGGACCTGTCTGCCATACGACAGGAACGTGAAGACCACTTTGCCGTGGAGCTTAGCGGCTACCTGCGAATTCCGTCCGATGATGTCTATCGGCTGGTTGTGATTTCTGATGACGGCAGCAAGGTGTCTCTGGACGGTGACGTTGTCATCGATCACGACGGCAACCATCCGCCATTGCCGGCCGGAAAACTGCTGTATCTGCAGAAAGGCAACCACGCCCTGAAAATCGAGCACTTCGAAGGCGGCGGCGAACAGGAATTGAAACTGCTGATCGACAAAAAACCGGTTACCGCCGACATGCTGTGGCACCTGCCGTGACCCCGAACACTCGACAGCCGGATTTTCGAATTGTAAAACTGCTGGTCGCCCTTGCAGTCTGTGCGGTTGTCGTCGCTGCGGCAGGCTCATGGCAAAGCGGCGGTATTGTGCACGATCTGATTCGACAGGATCTCGATCCTGCGGAAAAACTGGAGCGACTGCGACTGTACTTTCTGGCCTACGGAAATCTGGCACCGGTCGTCTATGTTGCGTTTGTCATTGTTGAAGTCGTCGTCGCACCGATTCCCGGTCTGATGCTGTACGCTCCGGGCGGCATTATCTTTGGTCCACTCCTTGGCGGTGCACTGTCGTTGCTGGGCAATGTTATTGGTGCGGGCGTCGCCTGTTCCGTTACGCGAATGCTGGGTGGCACGTGGCTTAGCCGGTTGTTTGACGAACGACGACTGGAGCAGCTGCAGACCAGGGTCGAATCGCACGGAATGTGGCTGATTTTTCTGCTGCGCATCAACCCTCTGACCTCCAGTGACATGATCTCGTATGCCGCGGGTTTTACACGCATTCCCATCTGGAAAGTGATGGTGGCCACAGCGTTCGGCATGGCGCCGTTGTGTTTCGCCCAGGCGTGGCTGGCGGACGGACTGCTGACGGCGATGCCCGAATTGGTTTATCCGCTTGTTGCGGCGTGCCTTGTGTATCTGGTGTTTGTGGTTGTCGTGCTGAAAAAAATGCTGACGGCGACGGTTTAGTTGGACAGCGCCAGTCACGTAGGGTCCGCTGTGCGGACGATCCTGCGAAGTCGATTTCTGTTCACTGCCTTCGGAGTTGTTTCGGTCCGCACAGCGGACCCTACACGGCTGCTATTGAAAAGCGTTCTTCACGGCCATAAGTCAGCGTGAAACGCTTTAGATAGTGGTTTTCAGTCCACGAACCAGAACTCGTTTGAAGCCAGCAGTGCCTGCGCAAAGCGTGCCATGCCTTCATCGCGGTCTGTAGAAAGATACTGCATCGCTACGGACAGTTCCTCTGCGTCCGGGTCACGTTGAAAAGCACGGCGGAAGACGTTCGTCACAGATCGCTTTACGTCCGCAGACTCCGGTGACTTAACTGCCGCGGCCAGCACTTTGGAATGTGCAGTGATAAATGCACTGTTCATCAGAAACAGTTTCTGCAATGGCGTATTGGTTTCCAGACGTCCGGCCGAGTGCGCGTTTGGATCGGGAAAATCGAACAACGAAAGAATCGGACTTAATTCAAACCGACTGACTTCCGCGTAAATCGTTCGTCGTACTTCGGTGGGATCATCGGGCTTCATCGACGGTCCGCCGATTTTGTCCGCAAGTTGACCGGTCACTGCCAGTACTGCGTCGCGCCAGCCTTCGACGGAAAGGCGTCGACGTGGCATGCGCCACAGCCATACGTTGACAGGATCGATCTCGGCCGCTGCTGCAGTCCGTTCTGAGGATCTTTGATAGGTTGAGGAAAGAACGATCTGGCGATGCAGCCATTTGATGCTCCATCCGTTGTTCATGAAGCCCACTGCCAGGTCGTCCAGCAGTTCCGGGTGCGACGGTCGTGCTCCAAGCTGGCCGAAGTTACTGGGAGTCGCCACGAGTCCTCGGCCAAAGTACTGCTGCCAGATTCGGTTGACCATCACTCGAGCCGTCAACGGATTGGCGGGATCGGTAATCGCCTGTGCCAGTTCCATGCGACCGCTGCCGTTCGAAAATGATCGGCGTGCTCCTGGATACATAACCTGCAGAAAACCGCGAGGAACAACATCACCCCTGTTGTTTACGTCGCCTCGAATCATCACGGCTAAATCCTGAGGTTTTGCGTCTTTCACAATGTGCAGCGATTTGTCCGGGTTCTTCGAGTTGCCCGACTTATCCTTGGCCACGTCGTCAGACAATGGCCTGTTGTGCATTTCCGTTCCGGCAAAGACGCCGGCCAGAGCATAATAATCTTCTGTCGTAATCGGATCATATTTGTGGTCGTGGCAGCGAGCACACGCCACGGTCAGTCCCTGCAATCCACGACTGACGACGTCAACCCGGTCTTCCCATTCATCGGCCATGACTTCCGGGTCGTTGCGTCGATAATACTTCGGCCCCAGCCCGATAAATCCCAGTGCCACAAGATTCTGTGTTTCGCCGTCGTCAATGGCGTCCGCAGCGATCTGCAGATTGAGAAATCGGTCGTACGGAAGGTCTTCATTGAATGCATTAATCACCCAGTCGCGGTAACGATACGCATTCGGATAAAACAGAGACTTGTTGCTGCCCACAATATGGGCCTGGTCCTCTGCATACCGCACGACGTCCAGCCACAGCCGCGTCCAGCGTTCTCCATATCGCGGTGACGCGAGAAGACGGACGACCTGTTCCTCGAAAGCGTTCGGTCTGTCGTCGGCGATAAACGCTGCGACATCTTCTTCTGTCGGCGGCAGCCCAATCAGGTCGAAGGAAAGTCGCCGCAGCAGCGTTGTGCGTTTTGCTCTTCCGTTCGGACGAATTCCCGTGTCAGCCAGCTGTTGTTCGACTAACGTGTCAATGCGTCGCGAAAAATTCCCGTCTGAATCAGGTAGTTCCGCCGGCCGCGGTGGCTGAAATGCCCAGAACTTACGCCCCGCTTCGATATCAATGCCGTCAGCTGAAGTGTGTGGCTGTTTGCCGGCATCCCCTCGAGGATCAACGGCTCCGTTCTTAATCCACTGCTCAAAATCGGTGATGATGTTGTCCGGCAGACGCCGGTCCGGTGGCATTTCAAAAGACTCGTACTTTAACGCGGACAGCAACAGACTGTCCTTCAGATTTTCCGGTACGACGGCGGCACCGGAATCTCCACCCACTCGTGTGCTGTCAGCGAAATCAAGCCGCAGGCCGCCCTGAATTTTGTCGGCGTCGGCCGCATGGCACCGGTAGCAATGTTTGATCAAAACAGGACGGATCTTTGCCTCAAAGAATTCAACGTCTGCGCTGGTGGCCGGCTTTGCTGCGGGCGGATCGTCCGCGGCGCACAGGCAACACAGGGGCAGGTACAGAAGAAGTGGACGAAGCATGGTGACGGCGGGACCTGAAGCGTGCGACGTGGCGGAAGTCTGACAGTTTATCGCCAGTCGGCACTGGTCGCCAGACCCCCGTGAAACGGCGGCCTCAGTTGGAAATACGGCGGGCGGTTTTTGTTATGGAAACGCCTTTCGAATGAATTCAGGGTCCTTGCGTGCCTTCCAAACCGTTTGTGGCCCATGTTTGACGTGGAACACAGAAGAAGCAAAGTTGCTTCACTTATCCGGTCCGTTTACACGTCACGTCCGACCGCGCCATGGCGGCAGGACGCGAAATAGGTGGGTTTCCCAAGAAGATCGGACGCATCGAGTTCAATTCAGGCGCTGAATATCTCAGTTATCCGGACAGCCCTGACGGTCTTCGAGCGTGCTCCGGACTCATGATTCCAGGACAGCAGATTGCGAAGCTGAAAGACGGGGATAAACCCAAGGCGACCAGATACATCTCGCTGCGAATCATGCCAAATCCCATAGAACCGTCGAAGCCCTCGTTGTGTGAATTGATGGAAACGGTGTGGGAATTGGGGCCAGGAGAAATGTGGTCGGCAACTGGCAACGTCAGTCTGAATGGCCGACGGTCGGCAAAGAGTCAGCGGATACGACGGCGTCGAAAGCTGGTCGTTTCGTGAAGACAGCCCAGTTCACGTGAGTTCAGGCGGTGAGCGTTTTCGCGGCAGTATACCAGGGCAGCAACAGACGCTCCCGTTTCTCGATATGCACGCAAGTCTGACTCAGTTGCGAGAGAACTATGACATCACGCTCAGTGAACCGCATGGGGAACGTTTGTCGCAACTCTACGGTGTTCGTAAGTCGCGTGATGTGCGTGGCCCGAAAGAAGTTGACATCTGGTTTAATCAGACAAGTGGTACTGTTCAACGCATGGTGCTTTATGGTCTGCCGCCACATAAGGGTAGTCCAAGAGCCGTGTCGCTGGAATTGATTGATCAAACGGACCGAGGGCCGGACTTCTTCTCGCATGAATCACATCACGAACCCGGACGACGCATTCGACAGGAGGAGGAAAAGAAATGAATGCGACATCAACTTTCGGGAATCCTTCAGTTTCCTGTCCCTAAATCGGCGCCAGTCGACAGTAACTGTTGTTTGGTCAATAGGTGAACCAGGTTGTTCCGTGTCGTGCCAGGATTACAGAAAGTCCTTCGTGAATATCAGTCGATCAAGCTGGGGAGGTCTGGCGTTAAGTGTGTCAGTCATGCTCCTGGGGAGCCCCATCGCCGCCCAACAGGATCGAACTGACGCAATCATTGAAGCAATCGACGCGAATTCAGACGGACGAATTTCGGCCACCGAAATACGGTCGGCACCGTCAGCAATCCGTAACCTGGACTCGGATCGTGATGGGACGGTTTCACGCGACGAAGCGTCAGGACGCTCGGCATCGCCACAACAACGTGGCGGTGGCAGCAGGCTTGGTGGTTATACGACGCCACCTCCTGCGAGCAAAGTACCGGACCATCTGTTCAACATCATCGTGGGCAGGCTGACGGATAACAGTGGTGCCGTTCGCGTCCTTTTTCACCGCGATGTCAAGGCCTGGTTGAGCTATGGCGACCAGTCGGGAAAGCTTTCGAGCAAGACGGATTCTCAGAATCTACAGGATGGTGAGCCGTTCGACTTCGTGATCGATTCACTCGCAAAGAATACTCGGTACTTCTACCGGCTTGACTATCAGACGCACGGCCGCATCGAACAAAGTGATGAATTCACGTTTCATACACAGCGTAACAAAGACAGCTCCTTCGTCTTTACGGTCCAGGCGGACTCGCATCTGGACGAAAACACCAGCGGAGACGTTTATCTGCAAACCCTGGATAACGCCCTCATCGATCAGCCAGACTTTCACTTTGCTCTCGGTGACACGTTCATGACGGGCAAGTACGTGAAGCCTGAACTTTCAGAGCCTCAGTATTTGGCCCAACGATACTACCTCGGCCACCTGTGCCATTCTGCCGCACTGTACTTCGCCCTGGGAAACCACGATGGCGAATCGGGTAATCGTGGGTCCAACGTCTGGGCGACAACGACTCGCAAACGATACCTGCCGAATCCGTTTCCGAATGGCTTCTTCACAGGCAACGAGCAACGCGAACGAGAAGTTGGCCTGCCCGAAAACTATTACCAGTTCCAGTGGGGCAACGCTCAGTTCATCGTGCTTGATCCGTTTCGGCACACGACGACGCGGAATCGTGGCGGCGGATCAGCAGGCAACTGGTACTGGACGCTCGGCAAGCAGCAATATCAGTGGCTGAAGAGATCGTTGGACGAAAGCGATGCGAAGTTGCGGTTTGTCTTCCTGCATCATCTTGTCGGTGGCAGCGACCGAAACCAACGCGGCGGAAAGGAAGCGGCTCCGTTCTGGGAATGGGGCGGCAAAGGTGCATCGGGAGAAGACGAATTTGATCGCCATCGTGCAGGTTGGGGCAAACCCATTCACCAAATGCTGGTTGATCATGGGGCCAGTGTTGTCTTCCACGGACACGACCACATGTTCATCAAGCAGGACCTTGATGGCATTGTGTATCAACTCGTTCCGCAGCCCGGTCATCCACGCTCAGGCACCAGGAGTGCTGATGAATACGGCTACCTGAGTGGCGAATTTCAGGGAAGCAGCGGCCACGTGCGTATTCGCGTCGACGGCGATTCAGCTCGCGTTGATTACGTTAGAGCGTATTTGCGAGCAGCGGAGCGCGGAGGCAGACACAATGGTGATGTCAGTTATTCGTACATGTTGTCGGGCAAAGGCAGCGGGAGAAACGATCGATGAAGTTTAGACTCAGTTCATTACTGATAATCGCCGTCGCCTTGCCGGCTTGCAAAGCGGCCGAAAGTCCGTCACGACCGAATTTCGTATTCATTCAAGGCGAAGGTCAGGGTTGGGCAAGCATGTCGGTTCAGCTTGATCCAGACGAACCGGGATCCAGGAGCAAGTCCTTCTCGACTCCGAGTCTTGAACGTTTGGCCCGTGAAGGCGTTCGGTTTTCAAGTTACTACGCACCATCGCCGCGATGCACGCCGTCGCGAGCAACCTACTTCACGGGCATCAGCCCGGCAGGTTTAGGCATGACGTTTACGTCCGCCGGGGGAGACACAGGCCGGGCCCTGATCGAGCCTCGTGTCGTCAGCGAACTGCCCCAGAACGTGACGACAATTGCTGAATTGTTGAAGTCAGAGGGATATGCGACCGCTCACTTTGGCAAATGGCACGTCGGCAGAGCTCATCCGCGAGTGCACGGCTTCGATGAATCTGATGGGGCGACAAGCAACGGAGGGCCTGAGAATTCACGCAACCCGAATCCAAAACAGGCGTATGGCATAACAGAGCGAGGCATCACGTTTATCAAACGGCAGGCCGAAGCGAACAAACCGTTCTACGTGCAGCTTTCACACTACGGCGGTCGTTCGCAAGAGGACGCGAGACCGGAGACCTTCGAGAAAGTTCTGCAGCTTGGACTTGGAAGAGACG
>JAPYTO010000097.1 GCA_029941865.1 Fuerstiella sp.
GATCCGCTGGAGGCTCACCAGGACGATGGCTTCTTCGGCAATCGTCGGTCTGGGGAGTACTAGGCTCTGGGCCCCGTCACGCAATACGGTCAAGCGGATATAGGCGTCAGCAAAGTCAAGAGGCTGCACTTCAGTACATCGGCTGCTTCCATCACCGCGTCGGCATCGATTGATAATGGTGGTGTGATCTTGAGGTAACCTCGACCGGTCGTGAACATCAAGACGCCACGGCGGATCGCCTCTTGTGCGACTGCATCGGCCAACTGAACATCCGGTTGGCCGTCATCGGGGCGTCTTAGATGAATCGAGATGAACAGCCCCAAACCGTTCACGGCTTGCACGTGATCGGGAAACTCGTTCTTGAGCGATCGCAAACTCTCCAGAACTCGAGCACCGGTTTGGGCCGATGCCTTAACCAGTTGCTCGTTTTCAATGACTTGCAAATTTGCGAGTGCGGCCGCTACGCAGACGGGGTTGCCGCCGTGTGTGCTGGACATCTCGCCGGGGACAGCTTGATCCAGCAGTTCCCGGCGGCCAATGACTGCCGAGACGGGCAGGCTGGACGTCAGCCCCTTACCCAGGGCGATGAGGTCCGGGACGAGGTTCAGATGCTCGCCGGCGAAGAGCTTGCCGGTACGACCACAGCCACATTGGATCTCGTCAAATGCGATGAGCACGTCGTTTTTCTTTGCCCATGCGGCCATCGCCGCAGCGAAGTCAGCCGGCATTGCGCACGTGCTCCAGCCAGGCACCGGTTCAAGAATCACGCCGGCGATTCGTTCCGGGCCGATACCTCGCCGGGAAAGCGATTCAAGGCAATTCTGGAAACACGTCTCGCCGCACTGATCATATTGTGGCTTGCCCCACGGGCAGCGTGGGCAATCGGGAAACGGCACCTGAAAATGATGCACGTCCGCGCGGTCAATCCAGTCGGATGGTTGTTGTGTCCCACCGGCCAGGCTGGCGGCGAGTGTCCTGCCGTGAAAGCTGCCGGCGAAGCTCAGGATGCCCGTCTTGTCGGAGTGTTTGTGGTGTCCGTAGCGACGCATCACTGTCATCGCACATTCGGCCGCTTCTGTGCCGGAGCAGAATAAAATCGCTTTCGAGTCCGGGATCGGCGAGAGGGCCACCAATTTCTCCAGAAGCTGCAATCGAGCCTGCGATGGAAAGGCATACGTGGCCAGCAGCCGCCGGTCGGTCGCCTGTCGAATGGCATCGAGAATCCGTGGATGCGAATGACCCGCGTTGGCGACGACGATGCCGCTCGTCAGGTCGATCCACTGATTGCCGAACGGGTCGCGCACCAGAAATCCTTCAGCTTCATGCCAGAGTATCGGCGGCATCCCCCCCATACTGCGCGGCTCGACGGCCCGCAGCCGCTCGATCACAGGCACAGATTCCGGCACGGGAATCGGCGTGACGATGCGGCGCCACCGCGAATTCACTGGCGTCGTTTGTTGCGGGATCAGTTCGCTAACGTCGATCGCCATCCAGGCCGGCTCCAGAATTGGGGTTAACAAAAGGGCCGCTTCCCAGGGACTGGCTGCGAAGGATCAATGGCAGTGCAATCGGGTTTCGGTTGGAAGTGTGCCGGCGATGTTCGAGCTGCTGGGCTTTCAGGTGTACTTCAGGGAAACGGTCGAGAATGATGGGAAATGCGACTTGTGCTTCCAGTCGCGCGAGCGGTGCACCGACACAAAAGTGGATGCCGTAACCGAATGCCAGGTGTTTGTTGGGGGATCGAGAAAGATCCAGCACATCGGGGTCGAGAAACTGATCGGGGTCTCGATTGGCTGCTCCGAGTAGTGGCAAGACCCGCTGGCCCACCTTAATTTGCTCGCCTCCGATCTCCATGTCTTCGGCGGCGACGCGCGTCTGATGTTGAATAGGACTGTCGAAGCGCAACAGTTCCTCAACCGCTGACACGACAAGTGCAGGTTCCTTGCGTAATCGCACAAGCTGGTCTTGATGATGCAGCAATGCCAGCATCCCGTTGGACAACAGAGCCATCGTCGTCTCATGTCCGGCAACCAACAGAAAGCCGCACATCGACAGCAACTCGGATTCGGAAAGCCCGTCGCCGTCGTCCTCCAATTGGACCAGCGAAGTGACAAGATCGTCACGAGGTTCGCCGCGACGTTGCTCTGCCAGGTCTTTGAAGAACGCAGTCAGCGCGGCGGCACTTTTGCTGGCGGTGCGAGCGGCGTCGATGTCGGCCTGGCCGGTACCGGCATAGGCGGTCAAGTCGTCAGACCATTTCATGAAAACGTCACGTTCCTGCGGGGGCACGCCCAGCATGTGGGCAATCACAATCGCCGGCAACGGATAGGCAAAGTCCCGAACGAAATCCATCGCACCTTTCGACCGGACTGCATCCAGCAGTTCGTGAACGAGACGCTCAATGGCCGGACGCAGACCTTCGACCATCTTCGGCGTAAACACGACGTTAATTAGTCGCCTTAGGCGCGTATGGTCCGGCGGGTCCAGATTGCCAATCCACTTGCCGATCTGGTCAAACAGCGGTTGCAACTGCGGACGCAATGAGCCGGGCAGGCTGTCGGCATAGGAGGCAACTCGTTGGCCGGAGATAAGACGTGGATCGCTGAGTGCGCCCAAAACGTCGGAGTAACGGGTCAGCACCCACGCATTCATCCGCTCAGACCAGTGCACAGGATCGTGTTTCCGCAATGCACGGTAATACGGATATGGGTCGGCCAGGTATTCCGGCGTCAGCAACCCTTGTTCAAAGTCAAAGGAGGATTGAGTTGATGGCATTGCGATAACTCGTTCGATTCGACTACAACGGCGCTCGCTCCGATCGCCACTCACTCCATCTCTGCCTCATAGGATTCGACTTCCGTGAACGTCGTCCGTCCACTCAGCAAACGTTCCAGATGCGGTTTGCGATCGTTGTACACTTCCACCGCATCGGCATCCGCATACCGCAGGAAGAGGATTCGTCGATCGCGATTCTTTGAGCAGTTGCCGTCCGATTTATGCAATGTCCAGCTATGAAATACGACAGTCTCGCCGGCTTTCATGACCACGGGTATGGCCTTGCTCTCGTCGACGTCCAGGTCAATCGAGATCTGCTTCTCTTGCGCGCTTAGACGTGCTCGTTGGAGTTGCCCGCCGTGGACTGTGAATTCATGTCTTCTCCGACATCGACTTGCGGTTGCCACTCATTCTTCTTCTTCCATCTCCCGCATCGCTTCGTGATATCCGTTCTGGATATGTTTCTTCATCAGGTACTCGGCGGAGTCGGCATCGCGATCGACAATGGCCTGTACGAGTGCCCGGTGGATGTGAGCGAGACCGGGACGGATCGTTGCGTCGTGCGTCGGTCGGCCTGCCGTGCGTTCGATCAGCATCAGCCGGTCGAGTTCTTCACTGAGGAGCGGACAACCAGCGCATCGAGCAATGTGCCGGTGGATGGCGACGTCGGCGTCGGATTCGGTGTTCCAATTCTCTTCGTAAATGCCCGCCAGCCGCTGCAGTTCTGTGGCCTGCTCGTCGTCGATTCGCTGAGCCGCCAATCGGGAAGTGATCGCTTCCAGACCCTCCCGCAGCAGATACAGGCCTTCCAGGTCTGCTGCCGATAGCTCGCGGACCTTTGCCATCTTGCGAGCTTGTTTGACGAGCAGCCCTTCGCTTTCCAGCCGCCGCATGGCCTCGACGACGGGCACGGTGCTGCAGCCCAGTTGACGTGCCAGTTTGCTCTGCGAAACGCGCTGACCGGGTTTAAACTCGCCCCGGACGAACATCTGACGAATGCCCTGGTAGGCCTGATCGGAGGTCGAGCGGTTCATGGCGTTCCGTACAAAAGACAATGGAGTTCTATCTGTATTGGTTGATTATAAGCTTAGTAACAACTAAATTCAATGGAGTTTTATCGTCTCAGGATCAGATTTCCTGCCAGCCATGTCCGCCCGGATCGAGACCCAACTGATGCAGATCATCAAAAAACTCCCTGAAATACTTGCCTTTGTCTTTGCCGCAGCGGTTGTCGGTACGGCTGCATATGCCGCCGAGAAACCGGAGGCACCCAAGCGATACCGGGTGATCTTCAATTGTGACGGTCATGCCGTGTG
Organism: Fuerstiella sp.; assembly: GCA_029941865.1. Taxonomy (GTDB): domain Bacteria; phylum Planctomycetota; class Planctomycetia; order Planctomycetales; family Planctomycetaceae; genus Fuerstiella. The sequence continues at coordinate 4,092 of JAPYTO010000097.1, forward strand.
CAAGGACGCGGGCGGCGACTTGAACCAATGGATCGAGAACCTGTTCGGACCTTTGGAGAGGAGCCATGTCGACGCTTTGTTCTGGTGTGATGGAGCGGGCGGTAACACCGCGAACTACAAGAGCGACGTGCTCGAACCAACTGGCAAACGCATTGGAAAGCCGCGTCCCTGGGACAAGCGATTGCTCGACGCAGGCCACGATCCGCCGAAAGTCGTTGTGCGGGAAGCAAAGAAACGTGGGCTGGACGTGTTCTACTCGTTCCGCATCAACGACATTCACGATGCGTTCACGCCGGACGAACTGGCCACGTTCAAGGTCGCGCATCCTGAATGGATGATCGGCGAACGGAAATATGGTGACGTGACTGGTTTCCCCACGTCGCTGAACTTTGCCGTACCCGAAGTCCGCGATCTGAAGTTCCGCGTGATTGAAGAGATGTTTCAGAAGTACGATTTCGATGGGCTGGAGATCGACTTTCTGCGCAGTGCGCCGTACTTTCTGCCGGGTGAAGAGGCAAAGCACGCACACCTGCTCACGGAGTTGCTGCGGCGTGTTCGCAAACATCTGGACGAACGGGGCCGACAGCGGGGCCGGCCGATTCGACTGGCGGCACGCGTTGAAGCAAGTCTCGCCTCATGCCGAAAGGATGGCTTCGAGGTCTCTCAATGGATCGAAGAAGGACTGATCGACTACTTGAGCCTCGGCACCGGCGTGATTGACATCAAAGTCGAAGAGTTTAAGAAGCTGGCCGCACCGAAGGGTGTGCTGGTCTATCCCTGCCTTTACGGTTGGCCGAGCAAATACCGCCCAATTCCCGCCGAGTTGGCCGCTGGCCTGGCCTTGAACTACTGGCAGCAAGGGGCCGATGGAATCTATCTGTTTAATTGGTTTCCACACACAAAGAACAACAGCGAAAAAACGGCGTTCTACATGGCTCCGTTACTCAAACAGCTTGGTGATCCGGCTACGCTGCGAGCACAACAAAAGAACCTGATGTTCGCCGCCGACCGCGGGCGGCCACCTAAGGACAATCCGTACAGCCGGTTGCATTGCATCCTGCCAGCCGAGCTGTCTGGCAATCCTCTAAGCGTGTCAATTCGAGTGGGTGAAGATTTCAGGAAGCTGCCTGTCACTCCATCGATCACGCTGCGGCTGGCGATTGACAACCTGCACGACGACGACACTTTCGAGGTGACGCTGAATGGCAAACCGGTGAAAGGGCTGCGGGCAACGGGCAAAGGAACAGCGACGGCCGCACTCAAGCCCGATCAGCTTAAGCAGGGTCAGAATCACGTCACCTTAAAAGTCGCCCATCGTTCCGCAAAGTCCGAGAAGCCGCGGACGGTCACGGCGCTGGAGCTTCACGTGACAAGTCCGGCACAAATCCAAGCACGGCCTGGATTATTTGACCAATCCAATGCAAACACGCTGGGGTTGCCCACGCTGAGAGGCGAGCATGCGGTTATCTACAGGGCAACGCAGGATGGCTACAGGTTTTGCCACCACTCAAACCTCGTGGTATTCAAGGACCGGCTGTACGCCATGTGGTCCAACGGCAAGGTGCATGAGGACTCCAACGGCCAGCGTATCCTGGGCTGCTCGACCGCCGATGGCGTGAACTGGAGCGAGCCGATGGTCATCACCGCGGACCCCGACGGGCTTGACGGGCCTCGCGCTGCGGTTGCTGCCGGCTTCCACGTGCATGCCGACACGCTGACGGCGTTTTATACATCCATCATTAGCGAGACGCAGATCGACCCACGCAGTACGTTGTTCGCCATCACCACCCGCGACGGGAAGAACTGGGGCACGCCCCGGAAAATCGCCACTGGTTTTTACATCGACGGCCCGCGCCGCATGCGTGACGGACGACTTCTGTTAAGTGGACAGACAGCAGACCGGCAGCCGCGATTGCTATTCACCGACTCCGCGGACGGCCTGTCGGGATGGAAGCCGGGCGTCATTCCGCCGAATGACATCTTCACCTTCCCGGAGCCGACATGGTTCCAGCGCCCGGGCGGCTCGTTGGTGATGCTCTTTCGCACCCGCAGCGGCCACCTGCGTCTTTACGCCAGCGTGAGCCGCGACCGAGGCGAAACCTGGAGTCCGCCGCTGGAGACGAATTTCCCGGACGCCACAGCCCGCAGCTTCGCCGGCAATCTCCCCGATGGCACGGCTTTCCTCATTAACAACCCCAGCACTACGCCGAGCGTCACGCACCCTTCCATCGGTCGGCGCACGCCACTGACCCTCGCGTTGAGCGCCGACGGCATCACCTTCAACCGCGCCTACATCGTCTGCGGCGAGCCAACTCGGATGCGCTACCAGGGAAAAAGTAAACTCGATGGATGGCAATACCCCTCGGCCGTGGCCTGGCGTGACTGGCTCTACGTCGCCTACTCCATCAACAAGGAAGACGTCGGTGTCACGCGTGTTTCCCTCAAACATCTCCAGCAAGATCCACCGCAACACAAACGGTAAACACCCGGTGACAGAAATCGCCGCTCAACCGACAGAGTAAAGTTATGAACGCACAATTCTTGATGAAATGTATCCTGTCTGGCTGTTTCTCAGAACAGACGATTCAGAGGTTCACGACCCGTCATACCGCGTTGATGGCGGCGATTGTTGTCGTTTTCGTTTTATCGGCCATGCCGACTCATGCCGCTGAACCGGATCGCGTCAGCGGCGTGCCGTTGAAGAAAGCGCGAATCTGTGTCACCGGTTATGACCACAACCGCCCGGATGACTTTCCTGGTCTCGGAGACTTCATTGGCTGGACGTGTGGCGTGGTTCGCCTGGCCAACGACGAGCTCCTGTTCGTCCACTCAGCCGGTTACTGGCACGTTTCGTTCGCCACGCCGATGGTACTCAATGACGATCTCATCGAACCGTACCGAAAGGCCGGCCTGGACCTGAATCACAAGGCACCGACTGGTGGCCGCATCATGGCCTGTCGTTCTACCGACAATGGTAAGACCTGGTCGAAGCCGATAACGCTTTTCGATGGGCCGCTTGATGATCGTCCCAGTGCGGCGTTTGTGACCCGCAAAGGCACGGTGATCGTGATCGTCAATGTTCAGGCGTCGTGGTACGGTTTTCCCGAAGCTCCACCGGGCCATCAAAAACTCAATACGCGCCAACTCGTTCTGCGTTCGACCGACAACGGGGACACGTGGAGCAAACCGACGCCGCTCAACAGTTCCGGTACGTATTACACACGCGGTCTTTCACACGCCGTGCAGCTTCCCGAAGGCGGACTGTTGTGGATGTCGTACGACATGAACAAAGGTAGCAGCGTGCTACACGGAACCATTCATCGGTCGGACGATGACGGAAAAACGTGGAACGTGATCTCCGTTATTCGCCGCCGCAAGCCCGCTGGCGATCGCGTCGCCACGTCAGACCTCGTCGTTTCCGGCGACGCGGACGCATTTCTGAAGCTGGGCAAAGCCAACGATGACGAGTGGCTCGATACGGATGAAGGTGATCTGGGCCGCCTGTCGAGCGGACGGCTGGTCCTCGTAGTACGTCCTGATGGCGGAACACTCGTTTCCGATGACAATGGCGTCAAGTGGCGTCAGATAAGCCGAGTTGGTCCGAAGTACGTTTACGCCCCGCACCTCGTCACGCTCGCTGACGACACACTCGTTCTGACCGCCGGAGGCAGCGGCGGACAGTGCATCTTCCTCAGCACCGATGGTGGAAAGACATGGTCGACACCAATCAACGTCGATCCCGGCGTTTATGGTTACGGCAAGCTGACGCTGCTCGAAGATGAGTCGTTGCTTCTGTCGTATGTCTGGCAGCACCATGCGCCGCAACGATGCTATGCGGTGCGTTTCAAAGTCGATTCATCGCGTGATGGCGTTGAGTTGCTTCCGATGAGTCAGTTGGAAAAATAGAACGAAACACCAGCATTACGGCATCTCATTGATCACGAGTGAAACATGACTACTCTTGCCAATCTGGATCAGAAGACCGACACCGGGCGATCTGGCGTTCCTTTCTTCTATCGCCTGCGGTGTTTCATATCACTGGTGCTGGGGCTGCGCCGGCATGACTTTCGTTCCGCAGCAAAATTCATAGCCGTCGAATATGGGCACTTGCCATTTCTTTCAAGGCATTGGCAGTTCTTGAAATGGTCGTTGCGACAATTGTGGGTTGTGATTCCGGAAGCGATGCCGATGCTCACCGTCGCGCCGCGGGTATCGCACACGCCGTTCTGGTTGGATGAACCTAATCCGTTGGAAAACCATCCCTGGCAACTGAAGCCTGAATCTCAACTACCCAACAGCGTTCACACCGTTGTCATCGGTGCCGGATTTACCGGTGCGGCCGCCGCTTACCACTGGTCGAAGCGGGCTGGTTCCGATCAGCAGCTTGTGGTTCTCGAAATGAACGAAGCGGCCAGTGCGGCGTCGGGGCGTAATCAGGGCACGATCGTGATGGGGCGGTACTTTACGATGGTGCGAGGTACAGTCGAGCCATACCTCGCCAAAGTACGCTCCGATTTGTCGTCAACCCAGCGTCGATGTCTGGCAGAGCAGTTCGCGGACGTTTATTGCAAAGCCGCCTATCGCAACGCCGATCTGATCGAAAAGGCCATTGGCGACGAAGGATTTGATGTGGACTATGCCCGCAAGGGTTGGGTACAGGAACGCCGAGCCGATCAGCAGGAGGATCTTGCTGAATCGGTCAGTGATGCGGCAAGAACGGGCAACGACGACTGGATCAGCATTGACCCGGAGAGTGTTTATCGGGAATCGGGAATGCGCGTGGAAACTCCGGCTGGATTTTCTGCAAGAGCCGGTACCTGGCATCCTGCGAAATGGGTCTGGTCTTTGCTGACCGTAGCACTCAAGTCCGAGAACGTTTCATTGTTTACGCGGACGAAAGTGACATCTGTCGAACAGCAGGTTGACCACTATTTAATCCACACTTCTCGCGGCTTGATTCGCACGCAAAACGTATTGTATGCGGTCGAGTCGTTTCTGCCGAAATTGGACTCACGTTTTCATAATGTCATCGAGCCGCACCAGGAGCAACTCGCGACCGGCACCGGTACACCAGAAGTCATGCCTTGTAACAACAGCATCACCGGGAAGTTCTTCTTCGGCGGGCGACGTGATGAGACGTTGTTCATCGGATCTGATTCGACGCGAGTTCCCGATCACCTGGCCGGATGCAATAAACCATGTCGCTTCTTAACCAAGTTCGCATTGAGTGAATACAAACGCGTCTACGGTCCGTTCGCCTGGCGGTTGACCCATGAATGGTCCGGGACTGTCGGCTACACACCAGATGAATACCCGTTGATCGGTCGCTTGGACGATCAAGGCAAATACATGATTGGCGGGATGGCGGGTTCCGGCAGTGGTGTGGCTTTCAATGCCGCGCGATGCATCGTGAATCGCATCCTTGAGCAGATCTCCGAGCCGGATGACTATCCGGAATCCTTTTTCGGTCCCACTCGGATTCTGGACCCGACCGCTCATCATTGGCCCGACCAGGATGAGTCACGTGTTCTGCACACCCACGGCGAGCCGCTGTCAGGTGAGGTGCCAACGTCATGAATCGCAAACGAATTCCCGGCACGGACTTCGACGTCTCGCCGGTCTGTCTGGGCACGATGACTTTTGGCAATCCGGTCGAGCGAGTCGACGCGATCCGCATCGTCCATTGGGCGCTGGATCACGACATCAACTTCTTTGATACAGCGGATATGTACGAGGGCTACGATCGGACGATGGGATCGTCCGGTGGCGTGGCGGAGACGATCCTCGGCCAGGCGTTGAAGGACCGGCGTGACCAGGCCGTCGTCACCACCAAAGTTGGTTGCGCTGTTGGCAGCAGCGAGTACACGGGACAAGGGCTGTCGCGAACCCACATCCTGCACCAGATCGACGCCAGTCTGGCACGCCTTCAGACCGACTACATCGACGTTTACGAACTGCATCGCCCTGACCCGGATACTCCGTTGGGAGAATCACTCGCTGTGATGGCCGAACTCATTACAGCGGGCAAGGTCCGGCACTGGGGCGTCTCGAACTTCTCTGGTCAGCAGATCAAGGACATCGTGCGACTTTGTGACTCGCGTGGTTGGCCACGTCCGGTGATCAGTCAGCCGCCACTGAGTTGGCTGAAACGTGACGAACAGACCAACAGCCTGCCGGTCTGCCGCGAGTTCAACATCGCGGTCACACCGTACCAACCACTGCAAGGTGGCCTGCTGACCGGAAAATACCGCCGCGGTCAGCCACTGCCGACTGCCAGCCGCGCCGCGCAATCCGACTGGCTCAACCAGCCCGACGACTCACTGTTCGATCAACTCGAACAGTTCGAGCAGGAGGCGCACGACCACCAGCTTCAACCCGCTCAGTTCGCGATTCGATGGCTGATGGATCAGCCGGAAGTCACGTCCGTCGTTGTTGGGACCACGCAGATTGAGCAATTGGGTGTCTTATTCGGTGCATGGGAGACCAGTTCACGATGACATACCTGGACCAATTATTTTCATTAACCGACAGAGTTGCCGTCGTCACAGGTGCAACGCGTGGGCTTGGGCTGGCGATCGCTGAAGGCTTGCTCAGAGCGGGCGCGACGGTGATCCTGGTCGGTTCGAACGAGCAACGTCTCGACGAAACCGTGAGAGCTTTCAAGGACGAAGGACTGTCGGCGTTCCCGTTTCGATGTGATCTTGCCGAGCCGCAACAGATCGAAGGGCTTGTCGAATACGTCGCCGAACAACACCGGCGAATCGACGTGCTGGTGAACAACGCGGGTGTCACGTTCCCAGCCGACATTCTTGACTATCCGGACGAAGCGTGGCGCAAAACGATGCAGGTCAATCTGGATGCGCCCTTTCAGCTATCGAAGCGGTTTGCAGCAATGATGAAGGATCAGGGCGGCGGCTCAATCATCAACATCACCAGCCTGGCTTCGGAACTGGGTTTCCCGGGCAACCCGGCCTACATCGCCGCCAAGGGAGCGCTGAAGCAACTCACGAAGTCGCTGGCGGTGGACCTGGGACCGTTCGGCATCCGTGTGAACAACGTTGGACCGGGCTACTTCAGGACCGACATGAACAGCGCCAGTTGGAACGATCCGCAGCGCCGGGAAGATCGCACTCGCCGCAGTCTTCTCGGTCGCTGGGGCAAGCCGGAAGACATCGCGGGCGCAGTGATTCTTCTTGCGTCGGACGCATCAGGTTACATCACTGGTCAGGACCTGTATGTCGATGGCGGCTGGCTGACGAAAGGTCTTTGAACAGGAACGACGAACAACGGGAAACTCATTATGACCGTCAAGGCAGTGCGGCATACGGGAGCCAACCCGTATCGCTTTAACCCACAGGAAGGCGAATGACACTTCAGGGCCAATCGCAACGATACGAGTAAAGGATGATTGCTTCGATGGCGGATAGCTCCGGCTTTGGAACCTTGAACTACGCGATTCTCTTCGCCTATCTGGCGGCGATGGTGGGGATCGGCTGTTTGTGCGCCGGGAAACAGAAGACGACGGAAGACTATTTTCTGGCAGGCCGCAACATGCCGTGGCTGGTGGTCGGCATGAGCATGTTTGCTTCACTGAGCAGTGCGATTTCGTATTTGGGGATTCCGGGAACAGCCTACAAGGAAAACATATCGTTGTTGATGATGGCTGTCATCAGTCCCATTGTGGCCCCGTTTCTGATCATCGTGTTCTATCCGTTTTATCGGACGCTCCATGTTACGACATCCTATGAGTACATTCTGCGGCGATTTGGGCAACCGGCGCGATTCACTGTCTCCGTCTTATTTCTGCTGGCGCGTCTGGGCTGGTTGGGAGCGGTCCTCTACGCGCCAGCGATGACTCTTTCCGTCGTCACCGGCATCAACCTCACGGTCGCCATTCTGGCGATGGGCGTTCTGGCCACGATCTATACCGTCCTGGGCGGATTGTCGGCCGTTCTTTGGACGGACCTCGTGCAGTTCGTGATTCTGGTTGCGGGAGCGGTGTGGGTGGCAATCAGCTTGTGTGCGAACGTCCCTGGCGGAGTTTCCGGAATCCTTGAGATCGCCCGCCAGACGGATCACCTGCAGGTGATCGACTGGCGTTTCAGTCTGGTCGAAATGACGGGTATCGCGGTGGGGGTGTCGTATTTTTTTCAACTCATGCAGGACTACGGTACCGACCAGGTCACCGTGCAGCGGCTGATGGCGGTGAAGACGTTTCGCGGCATGGCCAAAGCGGTCATTTTCAATTCGCTCGCAGATCTGGTGATGGTCAGCCTGCTGTTGTTCGTGGGACTCGGACTGTTTGCCTACTACCACAGTTTTCCTGATGCGATTGTAGACAAAATCTCGGGTGACCGCGTACTTCCCTATTACATCATCCATTCGTTGCCAGCCGGCGTTTCAGGCCTGTTGATTACAGCGATCTTCGCCGCTGCGATGTCAAGTATGGATTCCGGGATCAATTCGATGACGACCGTTGTGGTCACCGACCTGGTGAAACCGCTACGGACGAGACAGTACACGGAACAACACGATGTCAGGCTCGCCCGGTTATTGACACTGTTGCTGGGTTCGCTGGCGACGGGTGTTGCATTCTACGTATCGGGATTTGAGCAGATTATCAAAGCGTCGTCTGCGTTTCTGGGCTTGTTCGCCGGACCGATCCTGGCTCTGTTCCTGCTTGGAATCCTCACGCGCCGTGCGAACTTTCGCGGATGGCTGGCAGGCGTTCTGGTGGCGATTCCCGCAACGATTTGGTTGCAGTATGGCACGAACGTGCACTTCATTTACTACTTCCCGTTTTGTTTTGCAATTAGCGGCTGCGTCGGATACGCCGCCAGTGTTGTTGTCGACGTCTTCGGCGGCAGCTCGATGGCAGACCGCAAACTAACAATCTGGGGCCGTGAGTGGCCCTCTTGAACGAAAGCTTATACGCATGGACCGAGAAACCCTGAGAAGCCGCTTGTCTGGATGTTACGTAACTGTTCCCACGATGTTTCGCGACGATGATCTGGAGTTGGACTTACCGGCCATGCGCAGACACGTTCAGTTTCTTCGTGACGGGGGAATCGACGAACAGGCAGGCGTCCTGTTGGCTGGTGGAGCAGCGGGCGACTTTTCAACGATGACGTTTTCAGAACGGTTGCAGGTCGCCGAAGCGGTGATCGAAGCCGCCGACGGCAGGATTCCGGTAGCGATGGGTGCTCAGACAACCAGCACCCGCGAGTTGGTCGAACTGGCTCGCGCGGCCGAGCGGCTGGGGGCCGATTACATCCAGGTCTCACCACCGTTCTACTTCGGCCACACGGAACAGGATTTCTTCGAATTCGTAACCGCCGCCGCCGAAGCCGCCGACGTAGGCATCATCGTCTACAACACCTATTGGACCAGCACTGGCGTGTCGACTGATATGGTCGAACGGCTGATCGAGATACCCAACATGATCGGACTGAAATGGGCCACGGGCGACACAACTCGTATGACATTCGAACACGTCGTCTCTCATTTTTCAGATCGTTTGAGCATCATCGACAATCAAAACAGCTTCCTGACCAGTCACATTCTTGGGGCACGCTGCATCGAGCTTCACATCTGCAATCACTGGCCCCAATTCGGCGTGCGCCTCTGGCGACTGCTGGAAGAGCAGAAATACGTCGAAGCACAGCAAGAGATGATTCGCGTCATCCTGCCCTTCATGCAACTCTGGGCCGAAATGGAGCAATACACCAACGGTGACGGATACCTCGACAAACTCTGCATGGAACAGGTTGGCCTCGACTCCAGCCGCTGTCGGCCACCGACACGAGACGTCCGAGACAGGTTCCGCGAACAAGTCCACCAAATGCTTCTGCAATGCGAAACACCGGGCGTGGTCGAACTGCCTTGTAAAGCAACATAAGAGAGACTGCCTGAACGACCCCGTATGGTCAAAAAACTCCGCCGAACTCAAAACGCCGTGAAACACCGCGTTTTGACGACTCCAGAGTCTCGCGTCTCCGCCGCTTGATTTCACGTGTCGGCATCGGAAACTTGCGATTTTCGGCGCCGAACATGCCTTTCCTGCTCCAGCCCTGGCACATCCTGGTCGCCGCACTCTGCGGCATGGTGAATCAGCGTCAACAACAGGTCATTGAATTCCAGAACACACAGATCGAAACACTGCTGAAGAAGCCGGGAAAGCTCTGCACCGAATCGTGGTCATTCTGCGGTGAAGGTGTGAGCTCAGTTGAAACAGACACCGATTGACTCGCCTGTTGTCCAATCCGACCGTCGACGGTCGGCCGAAATCGTGATTTGATTCGCTTGCTAACAACTGATTGTTAAAGAACTTTGCGGTCGATTCAGTTTTTTGCCCCTACGGGCAACTCGATTTCCACGGTCTGAAGGCGGATTTTCCGGTCGATGCTCGGCCGAAATCGCGAACGATTTCTGTTTCTAAAACCTGATTGTCAAAGAGCTTCGCGTTCGGTTCAGTTTTTTGACCCTAGCGTGCTGAAACCGGCGCCGATCGGCCCTGCGACGATTTGGTGATTGTGGAAACACCAATCACCCAAACGCACGGAGGAGCGATCGATGAAAACGGAACGTCGCAATGAAGAAATTGCAGCATCACTCAAGCTTCTGGCATCAACCTACGTCCAGGCAGTTCGGCAGCTGGAGGACACGCTCGCGATCCTGTCTCGCGAACTCGATCTCCAGGAAACGAGTTGGCTTGAAAATATCCTGACACTGAAACCAACGGCATCTGCAGCTACATCGGCGTTCCGACCGATCGCTGACCGAGAAACGCTGTCCGTACTATTTCAGAGTAAGGCATGTTTTCTCGGAAACACGCTGCTCTTCCGGTTCTTCGAGGTCATCTCGCGTCGGCCGAACCGCTATATCCCTCACGCTGAACTGTTGGATGAAGTGTGGGGCGGGATTCGCTCAGAGTCGACCATTCGTAATGTCGCCAAACGTCTTCGTGACAAGCTTGTGTCCGTCGGCCTCAGTGAAGTTGCCCAGGCGATCGATGGCAGCACACACGGGCACTACGTACTTTTGTTGAATCAGAGCAAGTAGGAAAATCCAACAGCCATCAAACGCTCGTTTCACGCCGAATCAAACAGCCGTGCAACACAATGAAAATGTCAATGGGGGAACATCACCGTTCAGCATCCCCCAATCAATCGAAATTGTTCTGCATGGAGGCGGCAGATGTGGAATTAGGCCGGCATGGATCCTTCAAGAGACGAAAAACCAGAAGTACCCCGAATGCGTGCGGCGCAGTACATCCGTATGTCAACTGAGCATCAGCAGTACTCGACCGCGAATCAGGGAGATGTGGTCAGGAACTACGCTGAGGGTCGGCGGTTTGAAATCGTTCGCACCTACGCAGACGAGGGGAAGAGCGGACTTCGCGTCAAGGGACGTGAGTCGCTCCTGCAACTCATCGCAGATGTCGAGAGCGGCGACGCGGATTTCAAGGTCATCCTCGTTTACGATGTCAGCCGATGGGGCCGGTTTCAGGACGCGGACGAAAGTGCCTATTACGAGTATCTGTGCACGCGGGCCGGCATTCAGGTTCACTACTGCGCAGAGCAGTTCGAGAACGACGGACGTCCGACATCCACGATCATCAAGAGCGTCAAACGAGCGATGGCTGGAGAGTACAGCCGTGAGCTCTCGACAAAAGTCTTCCAGGGCCAGTGCCGTTTGATCGAGTTGGGATACCGCCAGGGTGGGTCCGCCGGGTTCGGGTTGCGACGCCTGCTCATCGACCAGGCCGGCCAGCCGAAATCAACATTGAATCAGGGCGAGTACAAAAGCCTCCAGACGGATCGTGTCATTCTGGTGCCGGGCCCGGAAGAAGAGGTGCAGACTGTCCTCAGGATGTATCGGCTGTTTACCCAGGAAGGAAAGCAGGAATCGCAGATCGCGGAATTGCTGAACTCCGGTGGCATTTTGACCAACCTCGGTCGGTCGTGGACGCGAGGTACAGTCCGAGAAGTGCTCACCAACGAAAAGTACATTGGCAACAACATTTACAACCGAACGTCGTTCAAGCTGAAGAAGAAGAACGTTCACAATTCGCCGGATATGTGGGTGCGAAAGGATGGAGCGTTTGCCCCCGTCGTCCCCGCTGACCTGTTTTACACTGCACGTGGAATCTTTGTGGAACGGAACCGGCGATTCTCAGATGAGGAGATGTTGTCCCGGCTCCGCGCTCTGATCGAGCAAAATGCCACAATCTCGGCGGCCGTCATCGATACTGCTGATGGAGTGCCGTCCAGCGGGGCCTATCGCAGCCGATTCGGAAGCCTTGTCGAAGCGTACCGCCTCGCCGGCCATGTTCCGAACCGCGACTATAGCTACGTCGAAATCAACCGGCACTTGAGGTCACTCCACCCCAACTACCTCGACGATCTGGTTGATCGGCTGACAACGGTCGGGGCCACTGTCCGTCACGACGCCGACACGGGATTCCTGATGATCAACGATGAGTACAGTGCCGCAGTGGTCCTCTCTCGTTGCCGTGCCACGGCAGCCGGATCACTGCGCTGGCTCATCAAGATCGACCAGCAGCTCGCACCTGACATCACGATTCTCGTGCGTATGGATCCCACGAACCAAAGCCCGGCAGATTACTACCTGCTTCCTATCATGGATATCGAAACCCCACGGCTGCTGTTGTGTGAATCCAACGGGGCTCAGCTGGATACCTACCAGTTTCATTCTCTGGATTACTTCGCGACTCTGGCAGCACGACAGGAACTTGAGGTGGCAGCATGATTGACCGCGAAGATCAACTCGTCCACATGATTCCTGTCGATCAGATTACGGTGTTGAACCCGCGTTTGCGTGGTAATCATAAGTTCAAACAAATCGTGGACAACATCGCGAAGCTGGGTCTGAAACGACCGATCACCGTAGCTCGGAACGATGATGATTCGGTTGAGACGGATTATGTTCTCGTGTGTGGCCAAGGTCGTCTTGAGGCTTTTATGGCGCTTGGCGAAACGAACATTCCGGCGTTTGTCATCAACGGAACAAAGGAAGACTTCCTGCTGATGAGCCTCGTTGAAAATCTGGCGCGACGGCAGCACTCGGCGGTGGAACTGGTCAAGGAAATCCGCATTCTTAGTGATCGCGACTACTCGTTCTCGCAGATAGCCGAGAAGACGGACCTGGCAAAAAGTTACGTTCAGGGGATTCTTAAACTTCTGAAGAAAGGCGAAGACCGACTGGTTCGAGCCGTGGAAACCGGACAGATACCACTCACGATCGCAATGACGATCTCCCGCTCGGACGACAAGGCTATTCAGAAAGCCCTAGCCGACGCCTACGAAAGCAACGATCTACGGGGCAAACAGTTGCTATCGGCCAGACGTCTCATCGAAAAACGCCGGCTCAATGGAAAGTCGGGTCACACGCAGGCTGCAAAAGTTGAAAAGAAAGTCTCGACTGACGATCTGCTTCGCACATATCAGCAGGAGACATTGCGGCAACGAATGGTGATTCAAAAAGCGAAGATCTGTGAGACGCGGTTACTTTTCGCTGTGTCAGCGTTGAAGCAACTGCTTGGTGACGACAATTTCGTGAACGTTTTGCGGGCGGAGTCTCTGGACACGCTGCCACAGTATTTGTCAACGCAGACCGGTGAACCGGGGGAAAGAGAATGAATCATCACGTCACGTTGGCCTGCAACCCCGAGATTTCCACGATCCCGGTTGTCTCAATCCTACCGCTCAAGCAGCTGGCGGCCTCAGTCAATAAGAGCCGCAAGTATCAATGTATTGCTGCTTCGATTCGTGAGGTTGGAATCATCGAACCGTTGATCGTCTACCCGCAGCCGAACCAGGCCGGTCTCTACATGCTTCTTGATGGTCATGTCCGGCTTCATGTTATCAAGGAAGATGGCCAGCAAACGGTCGAATGCCTTGTCGCGACCGACGACGAAGGATTCACCTATAATCATAAAGTGAACCGATTGTCTGCGATCCAGGAGCACTTCATGATCAGGCGGGCAATCAAGAAGGGTGCGTCTGAGAATCGGATTGCAAAGAGCCTCAACGTCGATGTTGCGAGCATCCGCAGGAAACGCGACCTGTTGGAGGGCATCTGTCCCGAAGCCGTCGAACTCCTGAAGAAAAAACGGATCGGCAGTGGCGCGATTCGCGAGATCCGAAAAGTCAAACCGCTGCGTCAGCTTGAAATGGCGGAGTTGATGATCGCCTCGTCGAATTTCTCGGTGGCCTACGCCAAGTGTCTCGTGGCCGCCACACCACAGGGTCAGCTGATCGACGCCGAACAGAAAAAGGAGATCCGCGGCCTGACGTCAGACGACATTGCCCGCATCGAGCGCGAAATGGAGGGGTTGGAGCGGGACTTCAAGACGATTGAAGATACGCATGGAAAGAACGTGCTGAACCTGGTGATCGTCGTCGGCTACCTGAAGAAGCTGCTCGATAGTGCTCGCGTTCTCCGGTTTCTGTCTCGAAGCCATCCGGAGATTCTGGCGGAGTTTCAGAAGCTGGTGGAATCGCGAAATCTACAGGAACAATCGACCGTTGACTCCTAATCGCCAGTGAATGGGCACTCTCCTGCCATCAGTGTGCCAGTCCAACATTGCGGACGACGTGATCGGGCAACAGTTTCCATGTATAATCGACACCCTAATCATGGAACGTTGCGTGAACATGACTCCGGAATAGGCACTGTATGGAAAGTACATTCACTTGGATCCCGCTCTACGCGGAGCTGGCTGGTCTTCTCATCGATTGGGAAGATCGCCAGACTGAACTCATTGCGTGTCTCGATAAGCTGCGAACGGATGGGGTCAAAGTCACACCCCTCAACGATAAGGACAAGGATGGTGCCAGCTTCCTGATCAAGGAAATTGACCCGTTCACGTTCCTCGGGTCCTTCAATCGGCAGACGCGCACGAAAGAACGTCTCGCGATTCTCACTGAGGTCAAGAAACTCCTCGGTGCCAAGAGGCCGTTGCCGGAAGATTTCAATGGTATTCCTGTTCTGAATAATCAGCGTTCGTGGTTCATCGCCTATCAGGCAAAGCGCGGACGTGACGATGTTGCGACGCTGTGGAATGTGTTTCGTCTGGCGCTGGGAGAGGCCCCGCTTGACAACCCAGATTTTGGCACGGCATTCGATTCAGCGCTGGATGTCTGGGGTGTCTCTACGAATCTCACGATGGGGCTATTCTGGATTCGTCCGGATACGTTCTTAAACCTGGACAGCGTCAACCGAACGTACCTCAACATCAAGCTGCCACCACAGGGGCTTTCTGCCGACTTCTACATCAAGACCGTCAAGTCTGTTGCGGCGAATGGCAAGCCTCTACCGGACGTCTCATACGACGCTTGGCAATCATCGAGTACCAATGATGGGAAGCCGTCCGGCGGTTCTGGCGGTGAGTTGCCGGACGAGAATAACCACTGGCTTGTAGGAGCCTACTGGAGCAGCTCAGACCCGCCCGATCAGACAGAACGATTCCTGGATGAAGGTGTATGGCAGAACGGCTACAAGGACAAGTACCTCGAGGAAGTCCGATCCATCAAAGTGGGCGATCGAATTGCCATCAAGTCGTCCTCGACGCAGAAGAAGAACCTGCCGTTTGACGCACGTGGCAACACTGTCTCAAAGATGTCGATCAAAGCCGTGGGAACCGTGGTTGCCAATCGCGGCGATGGCAGGACGGTCGAAGTCGAATGGGAACCGGAGTTTCAGGCAAAGACTGGTTTTTCTACACGGATCGTCGAACGATCTGGCGGGTAAGAACTGACGCAGACTATCAGCACAAAGAACTCTCCAGCAGGCTAATAGAATTCATTTGGAACAGTGCAGATCAGGACCACGAGTGGTTCTGCCAACGTTGGTGGGATACAGAAGACGTTCCCGAACCGGAATCCGATGCTGATGATGAGGGGGTCGCATACGAGCCATACAGTGTCGAGGACATAATTACCTCCGGAGTGTTTCTGCCGGAAGAAGAAATCCTGCAGGCTCTCGATCGCCTGCGTTCAAAGAAGAATCTAATTCTGCAGGGTGCTCCTGGCGTGGGAAAAACGTTCGTTGCGCGAAAGTTGGCATACGCGTTAATGGAGGAGAAGGCACACGACCGGCTGGAGATGGTGCAATTTCACCAAACGTTCTCTTACGAAGACTTTATTCGTGGGTACCGTCCGCTGCCCGATCAGGCAGGCACTTTCGTGCCTGCAGGATGCAATCTTCTACAGGTTCTGCAAACGTGCAGAAGACGATCCCGATCGCGATTACGTCTTCATCGATAAAGCAACAGTTGTTCTGTAAATTGTCAGTCGATCGATTTCTCAGGTTTTAGTTTTGGAAGACGAGATATTTCATATTCCCGGTCTCCCAATCAACACTGCGCGTGTTTATGGCCGCGTTTATTGTGGCCGGTTTTGGTTCGTCACTGTCGGCCGAGCAGTCTCGCCCAAACGTGCTGCTGATCCTCTCCGATGATCACAGTGTCCCGCATGTCAGCTGTTACGACGACGAAAACACAAAGCGGTTCAAGATTACACCGAACCTTCGGAAGTTCGCCGAGCAGGGAATGCGGTTTGATCGGGCATACACGTCCGCCCCGCAATGTGCTCCGTCACGGATTTCGATTTTTGCGTGTCGATCTCCCGTCGGCCTGGGCGTCACTCGATTCGCGCAGCCACCACGCGCTGATGTTCGCTTCTTCACGGACGTACTTCGCGCCAACGGCTATTGGGTGGGACTGGATGGACGTCATCAGCATCTCGACGGCCGTGTCCGCGAAGCCGAGCACATTGACAGGGCGCTGCGGGCAGCCGGCATGCAGAGTCTCGACGAGCGATTTGATCACTTCGTGCGATCTGCGGGGACCAAGGGTGACAATTTGTTGCGTGTCGCCGATCGCGTTGCCGCTGCTCTGGACAAAGTGCCCGACGCAAAACCGTTCTTTCTTTACTTTGGTTTCAATCAGCCGCATCGAAAGTTCGCGCTGAAGCACGACGGCACCGATCCGAGCGAATTGAAACTTCCGGCTGACTGGCCCGATCTCCCTGAAGTCCGAGTTGATTACGCCAGGTATCTCGCGTCGGTTCGCGAACTGGATCAGGGTTTTGGGCTGATCATGCAGCTACTGAAGACTCGCGGCATCGAAGACAACACGCTGGTCATCTTTATGGGCGATAACGGCGAAGCGCTGCTTCGAGGCAAAGGCACTCTGCTGGACCGCGGCACTCATGTTCCGCTGATGATCCGCTGGCCGGGCCGAGTCAAACCGGGGTCGAACTCTCCCGCGATTGTCTGTGGCACAGACCTTGGCCCAACGATTCTCTCCGCATGTGGAATGAAACCGCTGAAGGAAATGACGGGGGTCAGTTTTTTTCGGCAACTTCTCGGCGAGAAGGCGGAAGACCGGCGATACGTATTCGCCGAACGTGGCTGGCACTGGGGACCGATCACCCGAACCGATGGCCTGGACCTTTCGCGTTCAATCACGTCGACGCATTACCGTTACATCTACAATGCACTGCCGAACCGCAGCTACACGACGGTCGACATGCCGGGCAAGGATGCCTGGAAGGCGATTCAGTCGGCACATGCTGTGAATCAGCTATCGCCATTGCACCAGCGGCTCTACTTTCAGAAACCGCGGCCGGTCGTCGAGTTATACGATCTGCGCAACGATCCGCTGGAACTCAACAATCTGGCGGGAAAGAAGTCAGTCGCCGACATGGAACAAACTCTGCGTGAAGAGCTTGAAAGCTGGATGATTCGCGAGCACGATTTTCTGCCATTACCAACCCATGCGCTGCAGAATACGAAGTGAGAATCACGCATCGAACTCAGAAAAACAACAAAGCCTCGGCCACAAGACATTTGTGACCGAGTGTTTGGTTCGGATTGAGACCGGAGAGCTCCCCGGATAGGACTCGAACCAGAGTGACGATCTTCGAAAATGGCGACGGGATTTGAACTCCGCAACGCTCTATATGACAGTGGGTTCGAGGTCTTGCCCTTCCTCATCGTCTGAAATGGATCGACTGTTTGAACCGACCAGCATTATCGCCACAATCGTCCGGGCACCACCATCATCACGACGAGGTAGCCGTATGGCATCGGTTTTCGAACTCGCCCAGCCACATCAACAGAACTTGCCTGGAAGCTTGCGATCGAAGCGAACGTGCAGTCGAAGACGCTTTGGGATAGTCAGAACGACTTGCCGGTGCGCGACGACCGAGCAAGCCTGATCGGCAACGTGGCTGGCAGTCAGTAAAGTTCATTTATGATTGCAGGGGGAGCAGGTGTCGCCTTTGGCTCACTGCTAAACAAACTCGCAATTCAAATTGATTTACTTCGTCACCCCAACCAGTTTATCCGCGAATCTGACTTCACCATCCACGGCATGAAAACTGAGTGTTAACGTTGGCATGTTTTTGTCCCGCTGACATTTCACGGAAAGAAAGCCACCTGCAACTTTTAAAAACCGATGATAATCTGCGCGAAAGTCACCTTTTGTCCAACCTCCCGCGTGTTCGTCGCTGGCCGGTCCACACGAGTATTCACGAATACCCGTCTTGGGATCGACGGAATGGTATTGCCAATGTCGGTCACCGCAAATGACGATTGTGTTTTCTTGCTTCGCCAGAAAGGTTCGAATCTCATCCCCCTCGTGTTGAAAGTCAACATTGGAATGATTGTCGTGTTTGTTACCGACTCGGTCCGGACCGACAATCGGAGTGGGACTAATCAGGATTCGAAAAGTCGCATTGGAATTTGAAATCGAATCCTTCAGCCACTGCTTTTGAGCGACACCCCAAATCGTTTTTTCGGGACCATCTGCTGCTGTGTTGGGACTACGAAAGTCACGTCCCTCGACCAACCAGATTTGCAAGTCACTGCCCCATCTGATCGTGCGAAACGTTTCTTTGCCCATCGGAACCTGTTCACGAAAGACACCAAGCCCCTGCGCGAACGTGAAATCTCCCTGGTAACCTGTCTTGAGAGTTGCCCAACAATCGTTGGTGTAAGTGTCGTGGTCGTCCTTGATGAAATAACTTGCAACACGTTGATGAAAACGAACGTTTGTTGGCAAGCTATACATTCGTTGCCAGTGATACCGGGCCTCCGCCAAACTGGTTGTCAGGCGATCATAATAAATGATGTCACCTGTATGGACGAAGAAGCTGGGGTCCAACTGTGCCATCGTGTCGTAGATCCTGTAGCCCTCATCGCTGTCCTGGTGGAAAAACTGTTGCCCCGTGGACACAGTAAATAGGACGTCGGCAGCTGAACCGGGCAAAGCGGCAGTGCGAAAACCACCTTCAGTCGATTCACCTTCACCATCCTCGTTTTGAGACTCTACGCTGAGATGATATCGCGAGTTGGGTTTGAGGTCCGCAAGCTGAAACTGATGCGTATAGTCCCGCTCGCCATCCACGCTTCGCCACTGACTCCATGTCCATTCCTTCGACGCATCAAATCGGTATCCGACTCGAACTTCTCCCGCGACTCCAGGAACGGCGTCTCGAATG
>JAPYTO010000098.1 GCA_029941865.1 Fuerstiella sp.
GTAGGTCATTGCCGGGAACATTTTATTAAGCCGGATCTTCGGATCCGGCTTTTTTGTGCGCGCATTTTGAGGAGGCCCTGTCTCTGTCCTCGTTCCTGGATTGTCCCCTTGGGTGATCTGCGACCATCGTACTTCCGGTTCTTCGTTTTGATGGCGTGGGATTCAGCCAGAAGGTGCCTGACGATGCGTTCAAGGAAGATTTTTGCGGCCGGGTTGGTTGCTGCCGCCTTGGTTCTTGTTGTTTGGGCGAACAGCATCCGTGAATCCGGTGGCTTGGCTCCAATTCGGCTGTATTTCGCTGATCCGTTGATGCTGTCCGATCGTTCGGTCGGACAGCCAGTTTCAAGAACCGCCTGATCGAAGTTATGCCAGCCAGCGAATCTGACAAACAACTCGTGAAACGTATCCGCACCGGCGAGTCCGAGGCATGGCAGGAGTGCATCGACATATACGAAGGTCGATTACTGGCATTCGCCCGCAGCCGGCTAAATGATCGTTCGTCAGCCGAGGATATTGTTCAGGAAACCTTCATGGGATTTCTGAAAGCACTGCCAAACTACGATGAGAACACTCCTCTGGAATCGTGGTTGTTTTCCATCGCGGCCCATAAATTGATTGATGCGATGCGGCGCACCGGCCGTCGACCAACGGTGCCGCTGCTGTTGCCGGATTCGGACGGCAGAGGCGGTCGTGAACCGACCGGCGGTGCTCGTGCGGCCTCCAGCATGATGCGCAGCCACGAAAAATCTCACGCAGAATCGGCCGTGGTGGAAGCATGTCTGCGCGCCCTGATCCAGGATTTCAAACGCATCCAGGCGTGGGAAAGACTGCAGTGCGTGGAACTGATCTTCGTCCTTGGCTGGCCGAACAAAGATGTTGCTCGGCGACTGAATCTCACCGAACAGTCGGTGGCCAATCACAAATTTTTTGTTGTTGCCAAACTCAAAGACGCCGCAAAAAAGGCTCGGCTAAAAAACGCAAATCTTGATGGAATGGGACTGGAATAATTCACTGGTGCTTTGTCACTGTCAAAAAGTGGGGTAAGCATCCTGCTTGCCGTGTGTTTCTCCTGATCAATCGCAAGCTGGAAGCTTACACCACGAATCTGCAACTCAGAGAGTTGGCTGTGACGATGCACTGGTGCTTGATCAAGTCTTAATCCGGAGGCTACAGCGAAAGGGCGGTAGAATCGCTGTGCATTCTCTCACTGCTGAATTCCGTCAGCAAATTTCCGGGAATTCCATCGGCACAAACTCACACCTGAGGAGTTGAAACTTGAGCAAGCGGCGCTCGTCACTGCAGTATGAATCGGAACTCAGCTGGTTCATCCTTGTCGGTGCACTCGATGTGTTCATGACCTATTTGATTCTGCGGTACAGCGCCGAAGGCCGTACTCAGAATATACTGATTGAAGGCAACCCTCTGGCACGCTGGATTCTGCACCAGTGGGGCATGCAGGGCATGGTGATCTTCAAATTCCTGATGATCGGCGTCGTATCTGTGATTGCCGAAGTTGTTGGCCGCTATCGCCCAACGCTGGGACGCAGTCTCCTGCAACTGGGAACGCTGGTTGTTGGTGGGGTCGTCGTCTACAGTTTCCTGCTGTTGCAGCGAAACATGTAGTGAAATGACACCGTGAGTCAGCAGTTCATGGAACATCGAGCCTGTCATTGTTGTGGATTGATTCATCGGCTGCCGCAACTGACGCCGAACCAGAAAGCTGTCTGCACCCGGTGTGGCGCCGGAATCTCTGTGCCAGGATGTCGACAAGCGTCGGCCAGCCGAACTGCCGCAGCGGCGCTGGCGGCTTTTGTGCTTTTCTGGCCGGCCATCCTGTGCCCCATTCTGCAGATCGAAAAGCTGGGGCACCAACAGCAGTCCAGCATTTTAAGTGGCACTATCGAACTGCTGCGTCACGGAAACTGGTTCGTTGGAGGAGTCGTTCTGCTGTTTTCGGTCGTGTTTCCGTTAACCAAGATTGTGCTGCTGCTGGAACTCAGTCTGCTGGAAGTTTTCCATCGCCGTCACAAGGCGCTGACATTGCGGATCATGGAACACGTCGGCAAGTGGAGCATGATGGATGTAATGTTGCTGGCGTTCCTGGTGATGCTGGTAAAGCTCGGCAATCTTGTGGAATTTCATTTTGGGCCCGCTGTGATCGCCTTTGTCGCCTGTGTGGCCATGAGCATGATCGCATCCATCACATTTGACCCGCATGCCATCTGGGAAGACTCATGAATCAGCCACAGGAAACGCCCGAAACAGACAGTGCGGTGGCGACTGCTGAGGAGAACTCACCTCCCCAATCCGAATTCCCGGTGGCGGAAGTCAAAGATGCCGCATCCGCGCCAGCTGTTCTGCGTTTGTCCAAAATGTGGTGGTTGACCCTGCTGTGTTTGCTGCTTGCCATCGGCCTGGTGTGGAATTCACTTCCTGAGCGTGGGCCGGAGATCACGATTCAGTTCCCTGAAGGACACGGACTGAAGCCGAAAGACGCAGTTCGCTACCGCGGGATCGAAGTGGGAACGGTATCGACAGTGACACTTGACGAAACACTTTCTGCCGTCGAAGTATTAGTGACGCTGAAACCAGGAGCCGAATTACTGAACCGAGAGGGCACGAGATTCTGGATCGTCCGCCCGCGTTTTAGCCTGACGGAAATCAGTGGCCTTGAAACTGCGGTGGGAGCCAAGTACATCGGCGTCAGTCCCGGCGATCCCACGGCACAACCAAGGAAGAACTTCGAAGGATTGACTGCACCGCCGCCGGACGAATTCGCCGAAAGTGGACTGAAGTTGATTCTGCGCAGCGATGATCGGCGCGGACTGAGTGTTGGTTCACCAGTGACGTGGAGAGGCGTCGATGTGGGGCAGGTATTGACAGTGAATCTGTCCGCAGATGCACGCCACGTTGACGTGACCGTGCGCATGCACCGCAGATATCATCGGTTAGTGCGACGATCGTCAAAATTCTGGATCACCAGCGGATTCGACGTGGATGTCAGTCTCTCAGGAGTAAAACTCAACGCCCAGTCGCTCGGCACGATGATTCGCGGCGGAATTTCTCTGATTACTCCCACGGAAGGCAACGATGCCCCGATCGGCAGCGGCCATGTATTCCCGTTGGCAATGGAGCCGGAAGATGAGTGGCTGGAGGCCGCCAGCACCGTTCCTTTGATCGACTTCCATCTTCCGGAAACAGTACTGGTACAGGGGATTCGTCGGACTTCTGTGTTTGGGATTCCGCGCTCACGACCGTACACCCAGGTTGGGATGCTGATCATTGAATCGACCGGCACAACGCTGCTGACAGCAGAACTGCCACTGGCTGATGATGCAGAAGACAGCACACTGGCAGAATTTCAGATCCAGACGCCGACTGGAGAATCGGCGACGATCAGCAACGTGTCCCTGGCCGACTGCCAGCGCGACGAAGCCGGAAGCCTGCGTGTTCCGGTTGAAGTCGCGGGCTTTCCCACAGCGGCGCCCAACCTGTTTCGGGTCCCTACGGAACCGGAAGAGTGCATTGCCGTGCGGACGGCAGCCAGCGAAGACAGGTCGATGCCCGTGATTCAGTCCATCGATTGGGAACAACTTTCCCCTGCCGGACAGACCGGCGTCTGGGCAATAACCGGCGGCACCGACTTTTCGGCGTCGCACGGAGCCCCGGTGGTCGCAACAGCAGACGGAAAGATCATCGGAGTTCTCCTGAACGGCAGAAGTGGACCGGTCGTGGCACCGCTTACAAAAGACGAACGTTGAGGCATTGCGTGCAGAAGCAATCGGCGCGTCTGCGACCGGCAGACGCACGCGTGCCCGGGGCCGGGGTTGAAACTGCGGTCCGCACAGCGGAACCTACGGCTTGTCGACTGTGGGACATCAGGCGACTGACGTCCCCCGCTCGCCTGTCACTCGTTCGCGGGGACTGTCGACGGCAGCCTATCCGGCGACGACTTTGCGATTAACGATTTCCGGCACGGCCTCGTTTTCAAACGTCGAGAACCCAGTCACAAACTGCAGTTCGCTCAGCGTCTTTTCGGTCTCACGAATGCTGCCGGCCACCGTATCCACCTCAGTCGACAGCAGACCCGGATCGCCTTTGCTGATTCCCGTTTCGGTGATTGATCGGATCTTGTTCTCCAATCGCTTCTGTTCTGCTCGGACCAGTTCGTAACTGTCGCGTGCCTGTTCGAAGTTTTTACGCCGCTGATCACAGGTCTGACGATTGTCCTCCAGAGTCGCCATGATACGCTCGCGTTGTCGGTTTGCCGGACGCGAGCGTTCTCGTTCGATGCGTGCTTTGACCTGTCGGAGTTCACGTTCAATCGCGTCAATCGTAGTCGTTTCGAAGAACCGATTCAGCGAGTTTTCGGTGTACAGCAGCTTCAGGAACAGCCATAGCAGTCGGTCCAGCCCATCCACACGCACTTCTGTAAACATGGAATCCGGCTCTTCAGCACCGTGCGCTGCCTGGTACTGCTGTGTAATGTTTCTCATCTCTTCACACTGAGACATCAACAGCTCAAATCGTCGCTGTGCGCCGCGTGGCAACGATGTCAGCATACGTCTCATGCGGATCTCCGCCGTCCTGGCGTCGTCCGCTTTCAGTTGCTGATGTTCCTGGATGTCAATGAATTGGCGGAACTTCGAATGAGTCCCCACGATTCCAAGCCACGCAAGTTCCATCGCTGCGAGCAGCGGCAGACCGACTTCCGGCCGTCCGGACAGCACAGAGAATCCGATACCGCCGGCAACTGCGAGCAGATTCCAGTGGTTCGAAAATGCAGCCTTGATGTACTTCCAGATTCCCACGTGTTTCCGGCAATTGAACGAAGGTGTTTTTTATTTTTGTAGTCGTCGTACGTCATGCTGTGCCTGGCGCCGTTCATCTTCGCCAGGGACAGCCCGACCTGCGTTTATTTATCGTTGGCAGATTCCAACACTTCCAGAATATCACGAATCTCAAAGACCGTCTTCTGAAAACCCTGTTCTCTCTGCATTTCCAGAGCCGGACGGTCCGGTGGTTCCACTTCGATCTGATGCAGCAGAGTACCCGGGGAGCGGCTGAGAATAAAGACACGGTCACCCAGGTAGACGGACTCTTCGATGGAATGAGTCACAAAAAACACAGTGGCCTCCACCTCCCGCCACAAACTCACCAGTAGATCCTGCATCTGCATCCGCGTGTGTGGGTCCAGGGCTCCGAAGGGTTCGTCCATCAGAATGATCCTGGGGCGAAGGATAAGAGTTCTGGCAATCGCGACTCGCTGTCGCATCCCGCCCGACAGTTCGTGGGGATACTTACCGGTATCCGTGTCGACGTTCAATCCGACTTTTGAAATCCATTCTCTACCCAGTTCATGGCGTTCCTTTCGACTGACACCTCGGCATTCAAGTCCAAAGGCAACGTTGTCCAGCACTGTGCGATTGTCAAAACTGGTGTAATCCTGAAACACCATGCCGCGATCGGGGCCCGGTCCTGTGACGGGTCTGCCTTCAACCAGCACCTCCCCCGTCGTTGCAGGATGCTGAGGATCAAGCCCGGCGATCATTCGCAGGATCGTGCTCTTACCGCACCCACTGGGCCCCAGAATTGAAATAAACTCGCCCAGTTCGTGCAGGTCAGGCACTTCAAATGACACATTCGACACCGCCGTGAAGGCGTCCGGACGCCCGGCGTTATACGTCTTGCCGACGCTTCTGAATTCGACGATGTTTGGTTCAGACATTCGAATAAGATACCGGAATTGAATAGTGCGGGCCAACCCCGCGGCAGGTTCGGCTGTCAAACGCGGGATTGATCGCGGCGGATCAAAGTTTCCGGACGTCGAGGATGGGCCTCGATCTGGCGCTTCACTACACCCAGGCTTGGGGGTGCGCGTGTGTGACCCCGGGCGCTGGTTCCTGCATTTTGGCTGCTATGTCTGGTACCCGAAACGATCACAGACTCACTTCGGTTGCCGCAGCAGACCGAATCAACGCGGCATTCAGACGTGATTCTGAATCGCATTCGCACGGAACGCTGACAGACCGGAAACGGTTACCGACTTTCACCTTGAAGTCTTCCCTGTTGAAGCCCAGTGCGTCGGCGGCAGTGGTTGTGATCATTGGTAGCAGCTCCCAAACCGGTGCGACGTTATTTTGACCTGCCACAAACTGCAATTCCTTCCAGACACTGAGATCCGGGTTCGACGCTCGACTGTCCGTGCCCAGCAGCACTGCAGCGCCCGCCGCCTGCAGTCGTTGCCAGAGATGTGGAGTATGCCCGAAGTACGCGTGAGTTCGCGGACAGTACACGACGGCAACATGCGGGTGCCGTGAAAGGAATGCGATCTCGGCAGGACCGAAGTAGTTCCCGTGGATGGCCAGCGCACGTTCCGCCTGCGCAAGTTTTTCAAGATAGCGAAGCGACGTTGTCCCCCGCGACAGAATCTGCGGATCCCACAGGTTCAGCGACTGCAGAAAATTAACGAACTGTCCCGTCTGGCTCTGCAGCAATTCCACTTCGTCAATAGTTTCTGCCAGATGCATTGCCACCGGTGCCGTCGCTCGCCTGGCAATGTCGACAATACCTTCGAACAGTTCCGGGTGGACACTGTAGGGAGCGTGCGGGCTGAGACCGCGCACAAGATCCTGTCCACTGCCACTTATGTCACTTGTCGGTGTCGCCGCAACGTGTCGGTCAGCAACATCCAGTTGTGCGGAAACCTGATCCGCAGAGAACCCGATCAGCTCCCGAAAACTGACGCCTGCATTTCCTGTTTCCTCAAGAGCCTGCTGCAGTGCGGTAACACCGCCTTCTGTCGTGCTGATCTCGCCGACCAGGCGAACACCGGCTGCATGACTCTCATGCAGACCGGCACGAACACTGTCTGCCGTAAACGGTGCTCCGTCCGAATTCGCCGACCGATACCGAACAACGGCCCGAATCCAGTCGGGAAACGGGGCCGGAGGCGACAGCGGGTGACTCAGTCGCGAAAACTCAAGATGCGTGTGAACGTTCACGAATGCCGGCATGAGGGCCACGGCAGCAACCTGGGATAACTCATCCACTGGCGTTTCACAGATTTCTGCGACACTGTCATCAACAATCGTGACACGTACGTTCTGACGCGGCGCAGCTCCGGGATTGACCAGCCACGCGCAACGAATCACTTGCTCACCGTGAGCTCCAGGTTCGATATTGATGCCGGTCATCAGGGTCCTGACTTAGTTGGACGGCGCTAATTTGTGATAGGGTCAGCCTGCTTAAGTCGTACGCATCACTCGTTTAACGGCAAGCCGCAGGCGACAGTGATTCGAGCCTCGCAATCGCCTGCGGCTTGCCGTTAAACGTTTTGCTGACATGAAGTCACACACGTAATCGCATTTCAAAGTGGCGCCGTCGCAATAGAGCAGTCTGTTTTGTGAACGGTTGGATTTGACGAACACACTCCTTTCTCAGACAGAATCGTGTCCTTCGTGGCCGCGAATCCGCAGCGTGCAGTGTAGACAACCGAACGGCGCAGATTTACGCTGAAGAAAACAAATTGCGTGGCTGTACAGCTGAAGAAAACAAACAAGTTTTACGTCGGAAGGTATCGTTGGGATAGTCGGTCACGCTGCCTGCTGCGACATTGTAATCATTGGGTCGGACTCTGGACGCAAAGGGGAAACGAAATGTCAGAATCGACTGGCAACGCACCAAATCCACTGCGCGGTGTGATCGGTGCAGTGGCGGGTGGTGTGCTGGGTTTCGTTGGCTTTGGGCTGCTGTTCGAACTGGGGCTTTATGGAATGGTGGTGCCAGGAGCGATGGTGGGATGGGCTTGTGGTGCACAGTCTGGTGGTCGGTCCATTCCGTTGGGAATTCTTAGTGCGATGTTGGCGGCCGCAACCTGTCTGTACACACAGTGGCATTTCTTTCCCTTCTTTGCGGACGACAGTTTCTCATACTTTCTACGTCACCTTGGCGATCTTCCACTCAGCGCCACTCTTTGCATGGCGGCTGGCGTTTTTGCCGCGTTCTGGTTTGGCAAGGGACAATGACACGTGACGCCAACTGCAACGCCGCGGCAGGATGTCCCACCAGAAGGCTGGGCCCACAGGATTGCATCACCGTCACTCCGCTGACGTCATTTCCCAGACGGATCGATATGCACCGCATTGCTCGAACCACTTCAACAGTTCGCCAAAGAAGTCGTCGGTGCCAAGGGTGGCACTGTCTCCGATCACAATCAGCTTTCGCCGGGCACGCGTCAGTGCGACGTTCATTCGTCGGGCGTCCGACAGGAAACCGACTTCGCCTTTGCTGTTCGAACGCACGGTACACATGACCACGGCTTCTTTTTCGCGGCCCTGAAAACCGTCGACGGTGTCAACTTCCAGGTGATCGTACTCAGTATGTTGTCGTAGCCATCGCACTTGAGCGGCATAAGGAGCGATCACGGCGATGTCGCGAGGACTTAAGCCTGCTTCACAGAGTGCGTTAACCTGTTGCAGCACAAGCTGGCCTTCCTGAGGATTCAATTTACTGAGCCCTTCAGGTTCCAGCTCTTCCTCCCATCCCGCTCCCGCAGTGTCGATGAAGAGGACGGGGCTGGCATCGAAATTCATGTCGTGTACCGTTGGAAGATCCGTCAACAGGTGCCGTTTGACGGATTCGTCAGCGGTCAGCGTTCCGTCGTAAAAATGCTGCGACGAGAATTTCATAATCTGTTCGTGCATGCGATACTGTACGGTCAATTGGCGAGTGACTGCATCGCCGTAGTGTTCTACCAGTCGCTGCATCAGACTGATGGCATACCCCTCTTTCGCCGCCGACTTCGACAGAATCGTGGGCGGCAACTGGCAATGGTCTCCGGCCAGGACAATCCGGTCGGCGTATTTCATCGGTACCCAACAGCCCGGTTCGACGCTCTGACAGGCTTCGTCAATCACCAGCAGATCAAACGGATGATCATCCAGAATACTGAAGTCAAAACTGACCGTTGCACAAATGACCCGCGCACCAGCGATGACTTCGCCAATCGCCTGGCGTTCCAGCATGCGGGCGTGGCGTCGCAGTTCGCGGGCTTCCTGCCGTTGCTGATACTTCTGCCCTGACGCGGGTCTGGCACGAGTGAATCGACTGGCTTTGCGTTCCAGCTGGTCGGCCTCACGCAGCATTTCGTGAATCACGTGATGCGCGTCATGCTGTTCGACAAGGGCGTCGAGCGTGTGACTGCGCACGACCTCCAGAACTCGTGCGGGATGGCCCAGTCGAACCGCATGTTCGCCTGCCGCGACAAGGCGTTCCAGCAGATTGTCCACGGCTGTGTTGCTGGGTGCGCAGGCCAGAACTCGTTCGCCATTGGCAACTGCCTGCCGAATCACTTCAACAACCGTCGTCGTCTTTCCGGTTCCCGGTGGGCCGTGAATGATCGCCAGATCATTGGCGGACATCGCTAACTCGACCGCCTGCTGCTGCGACTCGTTCAGGTGTTCAATTCGCGCGACGTCAACATTCGGACGGAACGTGGGCGGTCGGTCATACAGCATCAGGTCCCGCAGCTGGCCAGCACGGCTGGTGGCTTTCTCAGCAGCCTTCATCGCCGCAAGTTGTCTCTTTCGCGTTACTTCGTCCGGTGACAGATCAAGGCGGAATCGATCACCCTCGGGCCAGTCGTCAATGGCGATCTCAAGCGAGTCAGGTTTGCGCGCGCTGACGACGCCCTGCCGTGATTCGCCCCGGCCGTCTCCATCGGCCGAGAGAATGATCGGGCTTCCCACTTTGAACCGATGCCAGGGAAGGCGTTCCGTGGATCGGCGTTTTTGCAGAGTGAGCAGATATCGTCCACCGAGTCCGGTGGTGTGAGTCCGGATGACCATGTCCAACAGGGTTTCGCCACCACGTTCGGCCTGTGCCGACGACTGCACCAGACGCCGCTGTTCCAGTCGCTCACGTTCCGCCTCGCCTTCCATATCCAGCCAGCGGCGGAGATTGCCAAAATGTTGGTCAGGTCTGAGCGGCAAGTTGGGGTTCTGTGACATGGCGACGGAGCATACCGAGCTGGGTGTGCAGTACAATGGTGGCTTTGAAAAGGGGAGTTTTGAAAAAGGGGGCAGGATCCAACTGCGCGCAGCACGCGAAGGGCCGTCCCGACTATTCGTACCTGACACCTTTTTCAGAGCCGACAATTTCCTGCTCGATGAACTGAATGAGTTGTTGCGCAATGTCTGTTTTCAGGCCGTTAAATTCCGCGAGTGTCGTGGCCTCCGGTGACAGAATTTCCACGCGATTCTCCATAGAAGAAATGGCAGAAGTGTCATTCAGGACAATGCAGTCGCAGTGCTTCATGCGAAGTTTCCGCATTGCGTTTGTCCGCGGATCCTGCGATTCAAGAGCAAAGCCGACGACCCAGCGATGGCCTTTCTGACTGCCCAGTTCGGCCAACACGTCCGACGTTTCGATCAGTTCAAGTACGATCGGATTGCCGGTCTTCGTGATTTTTCCGTTGACTCGTTCACGCGGTTGATAGTCGCACACAGCGGCCGTTGCGATCACTCCATCGCAGGCGGGAAACAATTCCAGGCAGGACAATCTCAATTCGTCCGTGGTTTCAATTTGAGTCACGCGGACCCCCGCCGGAACGGGCAGGTTGACCGGTCCGGTCACCAGAATCACTTCATGGCCCGCCGCAATCGCAGCTTCGGCGATGGAATACCCCATCCGTCCGCTGCTGGCATTCGACAGAAATCGAACGTCATCGACGTACTCGCGTGTTGGCCCGGCCGTGATCAGAATGCGCATTGGTTATCACACAGCAAACTGGTTTTCCAGAACATTCAGAATGGTCTGCGGGGCGGCCATACGACCGGCACCGACCTGCCCACAGCTCAGCCAGCCTTCTTCGGGATCAATAATCTTCATGCCGTCGTCGGCAATCTGGCTGACATTGCGCTGCACAGATCGCTTCGCCCACATGTCACAATTCATCGCCGGCGCAACATACACCGGAGCGGTTGTGGCCAATATTGTCGTCGACAGCAGGTCGTCGGCAAAGCCGTTGGCAAATCGAGCAATGCTGCTGGCCGTTGCCGGCGCGATGATGACAACCTCGGCACGTTGAGCCAGGCCGATGTGTTCACCCCGGTAGTGCTCGCTGACCTCAAAGGCTTTCGTATGCACCGGACGGTTGGTCAACGCCTCAAACGTGGTGGCACCAATAAACTGATAAGCGGATTCGGTCATGATGACTGACACTGCCGCGCCACACTGCACCAGTTTGCTGCAGAGATCCGCTGACTTGTACGCAGCGATGCCGCCGGTCACTCCCAACAGAACTTCGCGATTTTTTAGTGCCGACATGATTCCTGCTGCCTCGTCGAGAGAAAAGGGTCGGGAGTCTTTTCCGGCCAGAGCCAGATCCCGGATCATAAACTGTTCGTCCGGAAAAGACTCCCGCCCCTCTCGTCAACTTCAACGATACGAAACGAAACGAAAACAGGCGTTGCGAGACCGCAACGCCTGAGATTATGTTGATCTGACTTCCAACCAACATCGCACGTCGACAAACGACAATGTAGCTCTCAGTCAGGGAGCGGCGGCTGCGATTCAACCGCCGTGCCCGCTCTGTGATCTCTTACAGGTCGTCGATGCCGGGACCGCCGTCTTCGGCCAGAAGTGCTTCCAGTGCATCGACCGTTTCCGACTCGTCTTTCACCACCTGCACTCGACCGGTTGTGTCCAGGTAAATCTTATCCGTCATGATTTCCGCAACCACGACCTCCATCATGTCCTTTGTCGGCAGATCAACCAGCGCGCGAGCACCACGGTTCAGTGCGACCATTCGCTTTTGCACCAGTGTCGTCAGCTTAAATCGTCCACCAACTTTTCTTGCAATCTCGTCTTCACGAAACTCGTCATGCATTCGATGCCATCTCCTCAGACTTCAGGATCTCACAGATTTCACCGATAGCTCGCTCCAACTGGTCGTTGACCACAATGTGGCGATATCGATCTGCGAATTGTAACTCGCTGGCAGCAGTTGCCAGTCGTTTCCGGATAACTTCCTCATTTTCCGTGCCGCGAGACCGCAGTCGGCGTTCGAATTCCTCGGCTGAGGGCGTCTTCAGGAATATCGTAACAGCATCCGGATATTGCTGCATTACGTTCAATGCGCCTTCAACGTCGATTTCCAGGAAAGCCCATGCTTTTTCAGTCCACGCCCGTTCGACCTCAGATTTCAGCGTTCCGTACAAAAAACCGGACGAGAACACTTCGGCGAACTCAAGAAACTCATCCCCCTTAAGGCGGTTGCGGAAATCCTCAGCTGTCAGGAAGTAGTAGTCGTCGCCGTCCACTTCCTGAGGGCGTGGTTTACGGGTCGTCGCGGAAACGGACTTCATCAGCATCACTGGAGCCTCATCGATCAGCCGCTTGACGATCGTCGTCTTCCCGCTGCCGCTGGGACCGGACAGAATCAGCACACGCCGTTGGGTTTGAGGTTGTTGTCCGGGGCTGTTCATTATCAGGGTGTGTTATTTTTGCGGGGCCGGTGACGAAATCAGTTCCTGCACTTCACGAATGAATCAGCAAAGCGGTTCGTCAGTCCTGTTCGGTGATCGTCTTCAGCAGGCAGAAAGACACCCTACTCCGCCGTTCTTCATTCCACGTTCTGCAGAACTTCGCGAATACGCTCGATGGCTGCCTTCATCTCAACAACACTGTGAGCGATGGTTACGTTATTGGCTTTGGACCCGATGGTGTTGATTTCACGAAACATTTCCTGCCCAAGAAACTCCAGCTTCCGGCCCAACGATTTTTCGTCGTCAAGAAAGCGGTGGAACTGCTGCATGTGTGACCTCAGACGCGTGATTTCTTCGTTGATGTCACAGCGATCGGCAAACAAAGCAACTTCACGAATAACGTCTTTGTCTTCCAGCGGTACGTCTGTGTCCTGGATGGCTTTTCGGACGCGCTCCAAAAGCTTTTCACGATACTCGGACACCACAACCGGAGCGTACTTTTCGACTTCATCGACCTGCTGTTCGATGCTGTTGCACTGCAGTTTCAGATCCTGCAGCATTGATTCACCTTCTGTCCGCCGAAAATCCTGGAAGTGTTCCAGTGTTTCCCGCAGGGCAGCCTCAAGTGTCGGCCAGACAGATTCGACGCTTTCCACGGACACTTCAGCTTCCGACACAACACCCGGCAATTGCAGCAGATCTGACATCGCTACCGGCGAAGCGTCTTCCGCTGAGAGTTCGTTGGTGACTTCGGCCAACTGCCTCAGGTATGACTCCAGAACCCTGCGATCGATGGAAAAACCGCTGGACTGCGAAGTCAACCGCACTCGAAACGAGAGCTGTATTGCGCCACGTGCGATGTTCTTACGTACCAGCTTTTCGATGTCGCTTTCGAAGCGGGCGACAACGTCCGGCAACCGCATCGACACCTTCAGGTATCGATTGTTGACGGCTTTCAATTCGATGCTGACATACGCCGATTCAGACTGACGCAACGCATTTCCAAATCCCGTCATACTTAACAGCACTGGAAAACCTCTTTCAGTACCGATAAAGATTCGGTGCAAATAGTTCGGAAGTCGTGACAACAGCAAGGCGGGAATCTGCGACTGACCGTGCAGCTCCACGGTGGCAGACGGAACACCCGCTGCACGGCCTCGTTACTCTTTTCCTGCGTCGCCTTCAGTTGGCTGCTCTTCTGACGCTGGTTCGGACTTCGGCGTCGAGTCGTCGTCAGAAGCAGCAGGTTCTTCCGCAGATTCCTTGCTGTCGGTCGAATTCGGGGCTGTTCCTTCCGTCGATTCCGATTCAGCGGCCGTTTCTTCAGACTCTGCTTTATTACTTTCGCCGTCGTCACTATCAGAGTCTGATTTCTTCTCGTCTGCTTCTTCAGGCTCTTCTGCCTGCTTTGTTGCGGGAGTCGACTCGTCGTCACCGGCCTCGTCAGCTTCAGGCTCAGCAGCGCCGACGAAGGCCCCTGTGCCTGTTGATTCCGCTTCGGCTCTGGCTCTCATCGAAATGCCCAGCAGGCCTGCCGCCGCGACCCAGACCACAGCGACAACGATGGTGATTTTTGTAAAAACGTCACCGGCCCGAACGCCCAGAGCACTCTGTCCGCCCATGCCTCCGAATGCCCCTGCAAGTCCACCACCACGGCCACGCTGGATCAGTACCAGCAGGATCATGATTACGCTGGCAAAGACCAGCAATGTCAACAATGTGTAGAACACAAAACCGGATATCATCATTCTATTTGCTCCATGGCCCGCACGGCAGCTGCCTGGCGGGTTTCGCTCAATGACAGAAGATCAGCAATCGCTGAATTCGATCAGGATCGTGGGCGACCATGTGGTCCACCTCAGTCGTTTTGTTTTCGGGACGCTGGGTCTGCCGATGTCTTGGACTCAGGCTGATGCCAGCTTTCGAGCCGCGTCGATAATCGGCACGAACAATTCCGGCTTCAGGCTGGCCCCACCAACGAGAGCTCCGTCGACGTTGGCCTGCCCCATCAGTGTTTCAGCGTTGTCCGCCTTAACACTCCCGCCGTAGAGGATGCGAATCTGATCTGAAAACGTTGAATTGTAGCGATTGGCGACCCATTTGCGAAGATGTTCATGAGCAGATTCTGCCTGCTCGGGACTGGCGGTGACTCCCGTGCCAATCGCCCAGACAGGTTCGTATGCAATCACCAGTTCCTTCGCGTCCTGCTCAGAAATATCAGCTAATCCGCCAGACATTTGAGCATCAAGAACGGATTCGGTATTTCCCCCCTCGCGGTCACTCAGCAATTCGCCAACGCAAAGGATGACCTTCACGCCGCCAGCAATGGCCGCTTTGACCTTACGATTAATAATTTCGTCGGTTTCGCCAATAACGTGTCGACGTTCGCTGTGCCCGATGATCACATATTCGCAGCCAACGTCCTTCAGCATGTCCACGGCAACTTCACCCGTGAACGCTCCGCCAGCTTCAAAGTAAACGTCCTGAGCTCCAACCTGCACGCCGCTACCCGATACTTTGTCGGCGATCGTCGTCAGGTACGGATGTGGCGGACAGACGAGGATTTCCACGCCGTCCTCGGCAGCCGGCGCATTTTCTGCCAGTGCGGCAGCCAAATCCTGACCGCTGGCACGGTTGGTGTTCATCTTCCAATTACCCGCAACGAGAAATCGTCGCATTATCTTCTTCTCCTCAATACGGCGTGGCCGCGACCAAAATGCAAGTTTGCGCTCAGGCCTGAAAGCCCCGCCCTGCTGGCCGCTAAGGCTGACTCGACAACAACATATTTTCGCACGGTCAAAGCCAAAATTGGCTTCCAGCGTGCGGATGTCAGCGAAATAGAAGGGGCATCGTACTGTGGGGCATTGACAGGTCAACTGCGATCAGCTGAGGAACCACAGCTTTCGCTCGTTGTACGAAACAGGTCTCAGGATCGGCAAAACACGGGCTGTTTTCGCCATCGACACACAATCCAGCAGGTTGCGTCCGGGCGAACATCCTGAAAAAACATCTCGGCAACCGGGCACTCGAAGAGCAACATTGGCGCCGCAACGTCATGCCACGACCCTCAGACAGCGACAACTCTTCGCAATCACTCAGTTCAAGGGTTCGCTGCGAGGATACGAGCCGAGGATTTCCAGTCGATCCGCCATCGACTCCAGCTCCTTCAACGTGCGTTTGGTCTTCGCATCGGTCACGTGCCCTTCGAAGTCCAGGAAGAACAGATAGCCAATTTCCGGAGACCGTAACGGGAAGGACTCAATCCAGGTGAGGTTCACCTTGCACTTCTTGAAAACCTGCAGGGCATCTGACAAGGAACCGGACTTATGTGGTATTTGCAGCAAAATCGCTGTGCGGTCGTGCCCCGTGGGTTCTGCGATGGAATCGCCGATGATGGCGAAACGCGTCATGTTATTGCGATTGTCTTCAATGCACTCGGCAACGATCTGAATGCCATATTGCACGGCCGCCTGCTGACTGGCGACAGCCGCCGCACCGGGTTTGTCGCGAGCAAGCTGGGCCGCGGTTGAAGTGCTGGTAACTTCAATCAGCCTGGCATGTGACATGTTCTTCGCCAGCCAGTCACGGCACTGCGACAACGCCTGCGGCTTACTGTAGATCTCAGTGATGTCACTCCAATCGCAGCGGGCCAGCAGATTGTGGTGCACGTGCAACTGTATCTCGCCACAGATTCTCAGTGGCAGACGGGTAAACATGTCCAGCGTATCAACAATGCGGCCATCCGTGCTATTTTCGATGGGCACCAGGCCGTATTGGACATGCCCCCGGTTCACCTCCTCAAACACCGTCGCGATGGTGCTGACGGGCACAAGATCCGCAGACTCACCAAATCGATTAATGGCTGCCAAATGAGTAAAGCTGTACGCAGGGCCAAGATACGCCACTCGCGTGTTCTTGACACGTTGCCTTCCAGCACTTATCACGCTTCGAAAGACAGACTTCAGTTCGACTGTCGACAGCGGCCCCTTATTCATGCTCTCCAGCATGGTCCACAGTTTGATGTCATCCTGCACATCGAAGAGGGTCTCTTGAGGAGATTCGGATTGAGCCACCTTTTTCAGAAACGTCTCCACGCGCCGATTCAGCAGGCCCACCAATTCCTGATCGATTGCGGCGAGTTCTTGATCCGGATTGGCGGGAACGGGAACCGAGCGGGCCTTTGTTGGCTTGGTCGCCCTGGTCGGCGACGCAGCGGGGGCTCGTTTTTTCGCCACCTTCTTTTTGACGGGTTTTGCGGCCTTTTTCTTCGCCATGATGGTCCTTAACAGCCGTGCAGATTTGACGTGGCAGCGCAGCCACAGAGGAGGGGCGGGACCATGCAAAAGGAGGGTAATCTGATATCTCGTCCCGTAAAACGCTTGTACCGGTGACGTTTTTCATTTTCAAGGTGAGGCATCTTCTGATCTTAAAGGTTCCAACAAACCCCGCCTAAATGCCTGAAAATGTGACGCTGGCTCCAGTGGCTGGCCAAATTGGCACACATTCTGCGGCGGACATTAATGCCAATATGACATGCAACAAGTCACTCAGGGTGCTGCCACCATCCTGCCACATTGGCAATATCCGCTCGTAACCGGCGAAAGCGGATGACCACAAGGCGTTACTGACAAGTTGCTTAGGACAAGAGAAAGCGTTTTGGCGCGCATTGTGCGTTTGTCGATGGGCAACGTCAGAAGCCTGCCCGAATGCGAATCACTCGCAGCGGCCGGGATTCGAGTCGTTGAGCGCACGGGGTAGCCGCGCTTGGTTCGCACAAGAAATTGTCGTTTACCGAAATCGCTGACGAATCCGAAACGGTTTCGGTACGCCAGCCAAACCTACCCAGTCCGGGTATGATCAAACACGAGACCCACCAGCGTCTCAGCATCAAATTGATAAAGAAGTCAGGAGCTTACAGATGGCAGTCTCAGGTGAAAAAATCATCGGCATCGATCTCGGAACTACAAATTCGGTTGTGTCGGTCATGGAAGGTGGCGAGCCCAAAGTGATCGCCAATCAGGAAGGCAGTCGCACGACTCCCAGCGTGATCGCCTTCACCGATAAAGGCGAAACACTGGTCGGCGATCCCGCCAAACGACAGGCCGTGACCAACCCCACGAATACGATTTACTCAATCAAGCGATTCATGGGACGCCGGCACAGCGAAGTGAAATCAGAAGAGAAGATCGTCCCTTATGACGTCGTTGGCGGCGAATCTGACTACGTAAAGGTCAATGTTAATGGCAAGGAACATACGCCACCGGAAATTTCAGCTCTTGTGCTCCGCAAGCTTAAGGAAGCATCCGAGAGCTACCTGGGCCACAAGGTGAACAAAGCAGTCATTACTGTGCCGGCCTACTTTAATGACGCTCAGCGACAGGCCACCAAAGACGCGGGGCAGATCGCCGGGTTGGAAGTGGCTCGCATCATCAACGAACCAACCGCCGCGGCCCTGGCGTATGGCCTGGACAAGAAACAGGAAGAAAAGATTGTCGTCTTCGACCTTGGGGGCGGTACGTTTGACGTGTCGATTCTGGAAGTCGGGGACGAACTGGTGGAAGTCCTCAGCACGAACGGTGACACGCATCTCGGTGGCGACGACTTTGACGAAGTGCTGATCAGCCACATTGCTGACGAATTCAAAAAGTCTGACGACATTGACCTGCGCAGCGATCCCATGGCACTGCAGCGTCTGCGCGAAGCCGCTGAAAAGGCGAAGCAGGAACTTTCCACCGCCCAGACGTCAGATATCAACCTGCCGTTTATCACGTCAGTCGATGGCGTTGCCAAACACCTTCAGATGTCCATTAGTCGAGGTGACTTTGAGCGACTGATCGATCCGCTGGTGGAGCGTTGCCGCGGTCCCGTGGAAAACGCGTTGAAGGATGCAAGGTTGAGCGCCAGCGACATCCATGAAGTGGTTCTGGTCGGTGGTTCCACTCGAGTTCCCAAGGTGCAGGCCTTCGTAAAGAAGATTTTCAGCAAGGAGCCACACCAGGGCGTGAATCCTGACGAAGTGGTTTCGCTGGGCGCAGCCATTCAGGGCGGCATCATCTCCGGCGACGTCAAAGACGTCGTTCTGCTGGACGTAACTCCGCTGTCCCTTGGGATCGAAACAGAAGGCGGAATCATGACGACTCTGGTCGAACGAAACACCACGATTCCAACGACCAAGTCCGAAACGTTTTCCACTGCGGCCGACAACCAACCGGCAGTGACGGTCCGAGTATTTCAGGGGGAACGACGCATGGCCACGGACAATCGTCTGCTGGACCAGTTTGACCTTGCAGACCTGCCACCGGCACCGCGCGGCGTGCCGCAGATCGAGGTGAAGTTTGATATCGACGTGAACGGTATCCTGAGCGTCTCCGCGAAAGACAAAGCCACTGGCAAAGAGCACAGCGTTGAGATCAAGCAGTCCAGCGGTCTGTCTGACGACGAGATCGAACGGATGCGAAAAGACGGTGAAGCCCACGCCGAGGTAGACAAGAAGAAGGAAGAACTGGCGAAGGCAAAGAACGAAGCGTCAACGCTGGTACACCAGACGGAAAAAACGCTGAAGGAGCACGAAGACAAGCTGGACGAAAGCTCGAAGTCAGCAATCACAGCGTCCTGTGAAAAGGTGAAGGCGGCTGCGGAAGGCGACGATGCCGCCGCCATCCAGACCGCTCTGCAGGAATTGGCTCAGGCAAGTGAAGCGTTGTATCAGCACATGGCGGCTGCGGCCGAATCAGCCGGTGGCGAAGACGGTGAATCCGTCGGGGCAACGGCGGGTGGTGGCGACGACGATATCATTGACGCCGACTTCGAAAAGAAGGACTAACGGCGCGCGGCAACAGCAGACTGGACGCCGCACCGGAAGTGAAATTCCGTAGTGTCGCAACAGGGCCTGGCCTGTTGTGGCCTGTGGACTCAATGGCGATCGAAGACGCCGACTCAGGTGAGTCGGCAGTCGCCGTCTCGTGTTTATAACATCGCGATCAGCTGCGTTCGTTGCTGCGCGACCATGAAAGGCACTCCTGATGGCATTCAATCCCGAAAAACTTACCGTCAAAGCCGGACAGGCGTTACGACATGCTCAGGAACTGGCGGAAGAAAACAGCCACCGAATTCTGCGACCGCTGCACATTCTGAAAGCGCTGCTGGACGAAGACCAGGGCATTATGAAACCGCTGCTGCAGCGGGTGGGCGTGAACGTCGGGCAACTGGCTTCCATGGTGGATAGCGAGATCGATCGACTCCCACAGTCAACCGGCAGTGATGAACCTGTAAGTGCCGGACCGGAAGCCGTCAAAGTCCTGAATGCGGCCGACAAGCAGGCCCGCGACATGGGCGATGAATACACGTCGACCGAGCATCTGCTGCTGGCACTGACTCAGGTAGAAGACCAGGCAAAGCGAATGCTTGCGTTGAACGCCGTGAATGAAGCCGACATCCTGGAAGGACTGAAGGAAGTGCGTGGTGGGCAATCCGTGACAGATCAGAATCCCGAGGAAAAATATCAGGCTCTGGAAAAGTACGGTGTGGATCTGGTTCAATCGGCACGCGACGGAAAGATCGATCCGGTCATCGGCCGCGATACGGAGATTCGTCGAGTCATTCAGGTACTGTCGCGACGGCGCAAGAATAACCCGGTGCTGATTGGCGAACCCGGCGTCGGCAAGACAGCAATCGTCGAAGGACTCGCACACCGCATTGTTCTGGGCGACGTGCCGCAGAACCTGAAGGACAAGAAGGTCTTTGGGCTGGACCTTGGCGCGCTGGTGGCCGGGGCAAAATTTCGTGGCGAATTCGAAGACCGGCTGAAGGCGGTCCTGAAAGAAGTTCAGGATTCGAACGGCCAGATCATCATGTTCATTGACGAACTGCACACGGTCGTAGGAGCCGGCGCCAGCGAGGGAGCCATGGATGCGTCCAACCTGTTAAAGCCGGCGCTGGCGCGGGGCGACCTGCACTGTGTGGGAGCAACGACGCTGGATGAATACCGCAAACACATCGAAAAAGACCCGGCGCTGGAACGCCGATTTCAGCCAGTGGTTGTGCAGGAACCGAATGTCGAGGACACAATTTCCATCCTGCGTGGCTTGAAGGATCGTTACGAATCACATCACGGAGTGCGCATCACCGACGATGCTATCATTGCGGCGGCCACACTTTCGGACCGATATATTTCCGATCGCTTCCTGCCCGACAAGGCGATTGACCTGATCGATGAAGGCGCAAGTCGGTTGCGGATGGAGATCGATTCGATGCCCGCCGAAATC
Organism: Fuerstiella sp.; assembly: GCA_029941865.1. Taxonomy (GTDB): domain Bacteria; phylum Planctomycetota; class Planctomycetia; order Planctomycetales; family Planctomycetaceae; genus Fuerstiella. The sequence continues at coordinate 20,753 of JAPYTO010000098.1, forward strand.
GACGAAGCAACTCGGCAGCTGACTCGTATGCAGATCGAAGCCGCCGCTCTGGAAAAGGAAACCAGCGATGACAGCAAAGAACACCTGGCCGAACTTCGACGATTAATTGCGGAAAACGAAGAATCCACCAATCAACTGAAAGCGAAATGGGAAGTCGAAAAAGCAGCGATTTCCGGACTCAAGCCACTGAAGGAGGAAATCGAAAAACTACGCACCGCGTACACTCAGGCCTTTTCCAGGGCGCAGCAGACCAACAGCAACGAAGACTACCAGGAGGCTTATGAAGCGGAGCAGAAGCTGAAAACGGCGGAAGGTCAGTTGGCCGAAATGGAACAGAAGTCCGCCGAGCTGAACGAAGATCCGGAAAGTCGCCTGCTGCGAGAAGAAGTGACCGAGGAAGACATTGCCTGGGTCGTCAGCGTGTGGACCGGCGTGCCGGTGGCTCGCATGATGCAGGGTGAACGCGAGAAGCTGCTGCGGATGGAAACCGAAATTCATAAGCGAATGATCAACCAGCAGGAAGCCGTCGAAGCCGTTTCCAATGCCGTTCGTCGAGCACGCTCGGGCATGCAGGACCCCAATCGTCCCATAGGTTCATTCATGTTTCTGGGGCCGACAGGCGTTGGCAAGACAGAGCTCTGCAAAGCTCTGGCGGAATTCATGTTTGACGACGAACGCAGTATGGTCCGCATCGACATGAGCGAATTCATGGAGCGACATTCCGTAGCCCGTCTGATCGGTGCGCCTCCGGGGTACGTTGGATATGAAGAAGGCGGACGACTGACGGAAGCAGTGCGGCGAAATCCGTACAGCGTCATCCTGCTGGACGAAGTGGAAAAGGCTCATCGCGACGTATTCAACATCCTGCTGCAACTGCTGGACGACGGACGTTTGACCGACAGCCAGGGACGCACCGTCGACTTCAGCAATTGCATCATCGTCATGACGTCAAATATCGGCAGCCAGGCGATTATGGATCTGAGCGGCGACGCCGACGACAAAGAGATTCACAATCGCTGCATGGACGCTTTGCAGCAGCATTTCCTGCCTGAGTTCCTGAATCGAATCGATGAAGTCATCGTGTTCCATCCACTGGGGCGGGATGAAATTCGCGAGATCGTGGATCTGCAGATTCGTCAGCTGAACAAGCAGCTTGAAGACAACGGCTACAAGCTGGAGGTCACCGACGCAGCGAAGCAGCTGCTGGCGAACGAAGGTTACGACCCGAAGTACGGAGCACGACCGCTGAAACGCGTCATTCAACAGCGACTACAGAATACTCTGGCCAACGAGATTCTGTCCGGTCGTTTCTCGGAAGGCGAGACAATTCAAATCGACGCCACAACCGACGGTTTCATCTTTGAAGGATCCGCAGAGTAGCCATCGCTTCACACCTACCTGGCAGGAAACTGACAGTTCCTGCTGGGCGCTTTTCTGGGGCACGCAGCCCTGTAGGGTCCGCTGTGCGGACCGAAACAGCTTAAGCAGCGGTCCCGGGAAATCCGAACGCAGACAACGGTCCGCACAGCGGACCCTACGCGGAAATCGACGCCAAATCAAACGAATCACATTGTCCACTTCAGCAGCCAGCACACGGGCGGCGTGCAATTCTTGCTGTGTGACGGCTCAGTTCACTTTCTCAGCCAGAACATCGACTACGGCCTGTTTCGCAATCTGGGTGAGCGGGCAGACGGAAATGTTATCGGCGAGTTCTGAGCCACGTCGTTCCGGCATGACGGGCAACGCGGTGTGGGACTTCACGATTCGTCCGGCGCGTTCCCCACGAACTGGGCTGGCCGGCGTTCAAAACGCTCTGGGCTGCTGACGGGGCTGTACGAGGCACACCTCGTTTTCCGGGATCCGAACCCTTCGCGCTGCGCGTGGCCGAGGGACTCGGTAGACGCCAGGGAACTCCGTGGGCGGCGATTCGTGATGCCGTTTTACAACATTCTGCAGTTTCCGTGGCAAATCCGACCTGGTCCACACGACCTTGATGTGGCCTCAGCTGAGTTCGACTCGCCTGTCGTGGCAACCAGGATCGGCGTAGTTCACCGTATATTCTCCTCTACGATTAGTTTTTTGGGTTTCCACAAACATTCCGACGCGGTTCGACGTAACCCCGTTATGCGGCGGCAGACCTGTGTTTCGCTGCGTTTACGGTTATCCAATGGCTTTCGGCCACCTACGCCAGTTGATTCGGAGCGACTGCTCCATGACTGAAAGCCAACTTTTCCTTACTTGATGCGTCGTGCCGGCCCGCAGCCCACTTTGCACTTTGTATTGCCAGAACCACCCCGGATTCGCTGACGAAGAACGAAAATATGCAGACTCAGGACAACGTGATTGAAATCAGAAACCTGTCGAAGGTTTACCGCGATTTCTGGGGCAGAAAGAAGGTTCAGGCCGTAAAGAGCCTGAGCCTTGATGTTAAACGGGGCGAAGTCTTTGGCTTGTTGGGACCAAACGGTTCCGGCAAGACGACGACCATCAAAATGCTGCTGGGACTGTTGTTCCCGACGTCGGGTGAAATCAAGATCCTGGGCAAGAAGGCCTCGGACGTCGAAAAGAACGAACGAATCGGATATCTGCCGGAAGAATCGTATCTCTACCGCTTTTTGAACGCGGACGAGACGATGGACTTCTACGGAAGGCTGTTCAATATCTCTGCCGCGGAACGGGTCCAGCGCGCTGATGAGCTCATCAAAATGGTCGGACTCGACGGTGCTCGACGCCGGCAGCTGAAAGAGTACTCCAAGGGCATGACCCGCCGCATCGGATTGGCTCAGGCGTTAATCAACAATCCGGATCTGGTGATTCTGGACGAACCAACAAGTGGTCTGGATCCCA
>JAPYTO010000099.1 GCA_029941865.1 Fuerstiella sp.
ATCCAGAGTACCGGGAACAATACGTTCATGCAGGCATGACACCCGTCGGCACCAGTCCGGACGGGGCACTTGTGGAAGTCATGGAACTGAACGATCACCCGTGGTACGTGGCTGTTCAGTATCATCCGGAATTCAAGTCACAGCCCAATCGACCGCATCCGCTGTTCAAAGGATTCGTGGGCGCAGCTCTTGAAAAACGTCAGACGCGGCCAAAGCAGCTGGTTTGAAAGACCGGTCAGGCGAGCGGGGTACGTAAGTCCCGTGATTAGCGCGTTGATTCGATATGGCAGTCGCCAGGACTCGTTTCACGGTGCAAAAACACTCAGGTCAGCCGCGAGCAGCCCGAAATCAGGGCACTAACGTACCCGGCTCGCCTCAACACGGGCGACTAATGACTGTTGGAATCCACTTCGGCAGCTTGAACAGGAGCCAGTATGGAAAGCCGAATGCGCCACACCTTAGGCTCTAATAAACGCCAACGGTAGTTGTTTTGGCAAAGATGTGATACGGCCGAACACCGCTGACGCCGTCCCACGGATACTTTTCGTGAGGGTCTTCGCGTTCGGCTTCGTCGCGTTCCAGAAAGCCCGGGACGAAGAACTCTTTGGTCAAGGTGTACAGCTTGACGCGACCGGTCGCGTGGTAGTCGACGACCTTCGTATGGTCGTCAAAGTCGACAACTTCCACGACCGCCCGAGGCTGCGGAGCGTAGTACGTCACCTTGTACTCGTCTGCCGGATCAAAGGGTTTTCCACAGGCCAGACCCATCAGCGTGTTGCCGTACGTCGGCGTCATGTAGACGTTGGGGCCGAGCAGTTCCTCGCAGGCGAATCGGTTCCACTGCTGAGTGAATTCCGTTCCTCCGCAGAAGATCCCCTTGATGCCGGCTTCTTCGATACTGCTGCCTTCATCCAGCAGTCGCATCGCCAGAGCTTCCAGCAGTTTAGGCGTGGTGAACATACATTGAATTTCGTTCCCCGCACCGATGATGGCCATGGCCTGATCGATGACATGGTTGCTGTATTCCTTGACCTCTTCGACTTTGCCCTTCTTCAACAGCTTAACCACCCAGCGGGGATCCAGGTCCACGCAAAAACTGATACCGCCGCGATGCTGGGCCAGATGTTCGATGGCCAATCGCAATCGACGCGGTCCCGATGGCCCCAGCATCAGCCAGTTGGCTCCACGAGGAAAGTTTTCGTCCGGCAGAGTGTCACTGAACATCTCGTAGTCGATCCAGTGATCTTCAACAACCACGCGTGACTTGGGAACGCCCGTCGTGCCGCCGGTCTCAAAGACATAAATCGGCTTATCCTGATACGGCTGAGGAACCCAGCGGCGCATCGGACCGCCACGCAGCCAGTCATCTTCGAACAAAGGAAACTTTTTCAGGTCGGCAAAGCAATTCACATCGGTCAGCGGGTCGAAGTCGAATTCCTTCTTCTTTTCCAGCCAGAACTGACTTCCCGTGTCATCGCCAAAGTGCCACTGCACGATTTCCCGAGTTTGCTGATCCAGCAGTTCCTCATTCTTCTGTACTGCTTCGGCAACATTGCTCACAGGTCGTTTCCTTTTTGCAATCTGGTGGGACGGTTATTGAAGGAGGGCAGGGGGGACGGCAGTTTGTCGTCACAGCATCGTATTCGCGGTTTCCGGCAATTCAAACCACGACGACGCTGCGAACCCACAATTCTCAAACTGCAGAGCTTCTGGTCAGACTTCTTCTCGGACGGAACATGTTATTGAACGAAGTTTAGCGCCCAACGGCAGTGGGCCTGCGTTTTTCGAGCGGCAGCTCGATTTTTAGTCCCGGTCCTGTCAGGTCAGGGTGCCGGGAATTCGACTTTCTGCAACAATGCTTTCCGAGTCAAATATTTATCCTAATAGTCAACGAGTCTGGTCAATGAAGCGCATCGGGATTCTGACCGCTGGAGGTGACACACCAGCGCTAAACGCCACCATTTACGGGGCGGTGGAACAGGCCAATGCCGCCGGCATCAATGTCTTCGGGCTGCTGCGAGGATATGCGGGCCTGTTAACGAACGATGTTCCGCACGTTCACCTGAATCCACTGTTTACCAGCATCCCGGAACTTGATCCGTGTCTGGGCGGGACACTGATTGGTTCTTCACGGACCTACATTGATCCGGATTCGGACCAGATTGAAGTTGTCAAGAAAAATTTGCATCGCCTGGAACTGGACGGTCTGATTTGCATTGGCGGCGATGGCACCATCAACGGCATGCAACCGATTGCGGAGTTCACTCAATGCGTGCTGGCGCCCAAGACCATTGATAACGACCTGGGACTCAACTACCTGGACGAGCCCAATGAATGGCAGCGGCGCAAGACCGACCATGGTGATGGACACGAAGACGTCCAGGTCCGTTCTCGCCAACGCATGGACCTGGAAGACATCATTAACTATGCGACTCCCGGCTACGCGACGGCAGTGTTCGTGGTGGCCCAGTGTGTGCGGCGACTTCGCACAACGGCTGAAAGCCATCGACGGATTGGCATCGTGGAAGTCATGGGACGTCAGTCCGGCTACATCGCGCTGGGTGCCGCATATGGTCAGCCGGATTTGATTCTGATCCCGGAAGTGCCTGTTGACTTCGACGTGCTGGAACAGCGCGTGCGTCAGATCTACGACCTGCAGCACCACGTTCTGATTGTGGTTGGCGAAGGGGCGAAGACGGCGGATGGCCGGGACCTGGGTGCCGCGACACCAACCTACGACCCGGCAGGCAATATACGCTACAGCGGTGCCGCAGACGCGCTGAAGAAGATCCTGCAGGACCGCATCGAGCCCGAATTTTTTGATCGCGCGCGAACTCATGAGCCCGCCACGGCCGCGTATTTTACCCGCAAAGTCGGCCACACGCAGCGTGGCGGACGCCCCATTCTGTTCGACCGTTTTCATGCTTCTCAGCTGGGCGGAAAAGCGGTCAGGCTATTGGTCAATGGTGAAAACAATGCGGTCGCCACGCTGCAGTACAGCCCCGCAAATGGCTTTGATGTGGCTTCTATTTCAGCGAACAAGCTGCGAAATCAGTGGGGAGAGATCCACCCGCGATGTGTTCACCCAGCCATGTACGACGACCACCGAATGCAACCATCAGAATTCGGCGAAGAATACCTGAAGCCCATCTTCACGAACGCGATCGGCTGGGACGACATGGAATTCATGAGGGCCGAACTCTTCAGCCCGGGAAACCTTTCAACCCCTTACCAGAGCGTCAACACAGACGTGAGAAAGCGTATCCGTTACTTGTGAATTCCTGTCAAATCAGTTCCTGAGCCACGCGGTATAACCCCGGCTTCGGCCCGGGTAATTCCGAGCGTCCGCTCGCATCGGCCTGCGGGCCGTCCCGCATCAGATCAGGTCCCGAAGTTGTCTCAGAACTTTTGGAATCTCTTTGAACGGATTCGGCTCTTCAAACTCCAAAGCGACGTATCCTCGATAGTTGGCGTTCTGCAGGATACGTACAACCTTTGAAAGATCCGCCGGGTACGCCGTTTTCCGATCGGCAGTATGCAACATCACTTTGATCTGAGCATTCACGGCGTACGGAGCGATGCGTTCCAGATCGCGATACGGGTCATCCGTGCGAAAGTTTCCGCTGTCGAAGTTTACGCCAAACCAGGGCGATGATTTGACACCGCCAATGATCTTCAGCAGCTGATCGGGCGTCGCCGTGATGCCGCCGTGGTTCTCCAACGCCAGAAAGATGCCCTTTGTCGCGGCGTATTCCAGACTTTGATTGATACCGTCGATGCACCGTTCCACGGCAGCTTCCTCGGAATCTCCTTTCGGCACCTTTCCTGCAAAGATGCGAATCGCCGGAGCTCCCAGGATGGCGGCGTAGTCGATCCAGCGGCGACACTCAGCCAGCTGCCTGTCACGAGCTTCTCCGGTGGGCAGACAGAAGTCGTTGCCAATCGCTGTTCCGGAAATGTCCAGCCCCAGTCGATGTGTCCGCTGACGAAGACTGAGCAGATATTCCGTCGTCACTTCTTTGGGAAAGTAATAACCCGTCAGCTCAGTCGCACCAAGTCCCTGTTCGGCACAGTAGTCAACGAACTTTTCCAGGTTCATTTCTGCAGCAGCGATTTGTTCGGGCGTTCCGCGGCGGGCAAAGAGTCTGTTGAAGCTGTACGCGGCAAGGCTCAGTTTCAACAGCGGTTTGCCGTTGCGGACTGGCGGATCGGCGGCGAGAGTTCTGGATGAGGAGGAAAACGGAAGAAGACTGCACGCTGTTGTTGTGGCAGCAGCAGAAAGAAAATGTCGACGTGTCGGGGGCATTGGTGTTCCTTTCGTTGAACTGTCAGGCTGTGGCATTGCCGAAAGCCGGATCGTTGTTGTGCGAAGAGGCTCTAAATCGTAATCCGTCGGTTTCTGGCGGTCACTTCCCACGACCCGATCAGCTTCCCTTCATCAATCACTGCGACATCCTGATGCAGCGCACTGGTCGGGCAGATGTGCGTTGGAATGCCCAGCAGGACATCGCCCGGTTGAAACTTCTCTGCATCCGGCGTTTCCAGAACCAGGTGCTCTTCGTTGTGAATCACCTGCGCTGCGTTCGGCAGATCCGGAAAATAGACTCGCTGTCCTTTCGGCGGGTCGGCCGCAACCGACTTGTTGCCCAGGTCCAGAGTGACGCGGTCCGGCGTTGGACGGCTGATCACTCGCGTAACCACGGCGGCGGCCGGAACAAAATTCAAGTCCGGAAAATGTCCACCATATCCAACGTCGTGAAAGATCCCTGTTCCCGGACTCAGTTGAATCGCCGGGTTATCCAGTTCCGCATAAACCGGAAACGTCGGCGTGCCCCCACAAAGCAGTTCCGGGACGGAAAGCCCCGCCTGTTCGCACCGCGTCTTCAGCTCCAGAACTTTGGGCCATTCTGACAGGACGGCAGTCCTGCGTTCGTCCAGCGATTCCTGATGCTGGTGGCCGTCGTAGACGTGAAACCCGGCGGGTGTCAGTCCCTCCAGATCTCCGATTGACTGATACAACTGCAATGCGGCATCTGAATCCGGGGCGACGCCAGTTCGGTGCAGCCCGACGTCAACATCCAGCATCACACCGACCGAGACGTGGGCAGCGGCGACCGCAGCCGACAGCTGGTGCAACGGAGCGGGGTGATCTGTGGTCACAGAGAGTTTGATGTGGGGATACTTTCGAACCAGTGCGACAACACGTGCGATGTTTGGCCCAACAGGGTTGTAGGCGAAGGCAATGTCGTTTGCCCCGGCGTCAGCCAGCATTTCGACCTCGGCGACAGTTGCCGCTTTGTGCCGGGTCACACCTTTTTGAAGGAGGATCTGCACGACTGCGGACATCTTGTGAGTCTTGCAGTGAGGACGAAGCCTGTCGACAGAACCTGCTGTCGCAATCATCCGATCGATATTCGCTCGCACCTGATCGGCAAAGACAACCAGCGACGGACTGTGCAGCGATTCAAGAATCTGCGAATCAATGTCAGGTACAGTGAATTCCATGATGTGATGTGGCCAGACGTATTCTGTGGTCAGGAGTTAATGAATTGAGTGAGCATGTTGCCGGAACCGGTGGCAATACAAGCGATAAGCGCCAGCGAGTGGGTTTTGTGCGCTGGGGAAACACACTTGCTTTGCAGTGACTCGCTGCGTGGGTCAATGCTGTGCGACGAAGCACTAGTCGAGTTCAGGAATCGGATCATCCGCAGCAACGTCTTCGCCCTCCCAGTTAACGGTGCCGTCCGCTCGGTACAGTAAAATCCGATGCCTGCTGCCCGCGACAGGCTGACGACTTTGTGGAATCCACTTTCGATGTTGCTCAACAACCGCCTTGTGTTCGGTGACACTGGCCAGATTTTTCCATTCGTTCGGATCGTTCTTCATGTCATATAACTCTTCGCTGCCGTCTGCATAGCGAATGTATCGCCAATCCTTTGTGCGGATGCCGTGATTATCGTGGTTATGTGTTGTGATGGCGGGCCACTCGCGTTCTGCCGTGGCGTCCTTCAGCTGAGGCATCAGGCTGTGTCCTTCCAGGCCGTTTGGTGCTTTCAAACTACACAACTCTGACAGAGTCGGATACATGTCAAGCAGCTCGGCTGGCTGTTCGCAGCGGCCGCCTGCCGCCACTCCCGGTCCGGCGAAGATCAGCGGAACTCGAGTGGAACGATCCCACAACGTATTCTTGCCGGTGATCAGTTTTTCGCCCAGATGCCATCCATGGTCAGACCACAGGACAACGATTGTGTTGTCTGCTTTGCCGCTTTTTTCGAGAGCCTGCAGAACACGGCCGACCTGACTGTCGACAAAACTGGTGCAGGCGAGGTAGGACCGCACGATGTTCTTCCATTGATTGGCTTCGACTAAGAATTTGTGGCGTGGCTCCGGCAGCTTCCAATGCATGTACCAGCTGAAGCGTGGTGTGTCATCTCGATCGTTCGCCTGAAATGGTGGCAGTTGCAGCGTGTCTTCAGGGTACAGGTCGAACCATTTTTGCGTCGCATAACAGGGGACGTGTGGCAGAAAGAATCCTACGGAAAGAAAGAACGGCTCATCAAGTTGTTTTCCCAACTGGTCGACGGCCCACGACGCGACTTTCCAATCGCCCTTGTCTTCGTCCTTGTGAGGAAACACGCCCCAATCAACCAGTTTATGCGGGGTGGGTGTCTGTACCAGCTTCTTCTTTGGCCAGACTCCCACACCCGGAGGTGGGCCAATCACATCGAATTCGTCGTCCTTATTCGGCCGGCGGCCATAGCTGCCGTGGTAGATCTTTCCAGTCGTCAGTGCCTTATATCCGTTATTCCGCAAATGCTGAGGCAACGACACGATGTCCTTCAGTTCATCGACGTCTCGAAACCAGGGAGCCAGTCCGTAAACGCCCGTCGACGATGGACGACGCCCGGTCATCAGACTTGTTCGAGACGAATTGCACAGTGGCGACTGGCAGTGAGCATTCAGAAAAACCGTACCCCGTTCCGCGAGTGCGTCGATGTTTGGAGTTTGAATCTGCGGGTGACCGTTCAGGCAGCCGATCCAGTCGTTCTGGTCATCAATCGCGATAAACAGAATATTCGGTTTCTCTGACGCTGCGGTCGCGCTGCAGAGTGCTGCAAGGCAAACCAGCAGGCTTGGAATAATCAGGGCAGATTTCATTGTCGATTCTTTGTCAAAGAGGGAACGGTGAACGTTCCCATTGTTGCAATGACGCCCCCGAGTCTCCAATCAGGGCCTGAAAAAACTGTTCCGAGTCCATTAAATGACGGCTCAGGCTGCCAAAACGCGCGGCGTCATAGTCGCTGTTTTTATGTTTTGCCCCTGCGGTCGGTTGAATCGCACCCATGGAAGACGTCCGCAAAACCACACCAACTCGATGCCGGATGATGCAATTTCGCCACACGCTTCCCCATAGCCGTCAGATCGCGGACCCAGTGGGATTCCTGACTTATGCTCACAGTACGTGTGACCCGTGCCGGCAGCGGACCAGCAGCATGTGGTCCTCAAACCAGCCGGCAAACAACCAATTCAACAAACACCTCACCGTGTTGCACCTATTAATTCGCGACCAACGGTAGCAGGCCAATCTGTTCCGGGCATTTGCTCAAGTTGGACTGTGGATCGTCTCATACCAGGAATCTCATCATGGCAGCTGAAGCATTTCGATACCGACTGGTCACCCGCAGTGACTTTGATGGACTTGTGTGTGCTGCACTTCTTCGAGAGCTTCAGATGCTGGACGACATCACGTTCGTGCATCCGAAAGACATGCAGGATGGACTGATTGAGATCACGTCTCGCGACATCATCACGAATCTGCCGTATGTCTCTGACTGCCATCTGTGTTTTGATCACCACGGCAGCGAAGCTCTTCGCAACGGCAGCATCGTGCGACAAAACTACATCCTGGATCCGGATGCCGAATCTGCTGCACGAGTGGTTTACAGCTATTTCGGTGGCTCCGAACGATTTACCACCATCAGCACGGACATGATGGAAGCCGTGGACAAGGCGGATTCCGCCCGCTTCACTCGCGAAGAGATTCTTGATCCCAAGGGCTGGGTGATGCTCAACTTCATCATGGATCCACGAACCGGACTCGGTCGTTTTCGCGACTTTCGCATTTCAAACTACGAGCTGATGATGGCTCTTATCGACTACAGTCGGACTCACACCATCAAAGACATTCTCGCTCTGCCGGATATGCGTGAACGTGTTGACCTGTACAACTCTCATCGCGAGGCATTTCTGGAGCAGATTGCCCGCTGTTCGGGTGTCTTTGGCAACGTTGTCGTGCTTGATTACCGAAACGAAGACGTCATCTTTTCCGGCAACCGATTTCTCGTGTACGCACTCTTCCCGGAATGCAACATTTCCATCCATCTGCTGCGAAGTCGTCAACCTGACATGACCGTGCTGGCAATGGGCAAATCGATTCTCAACCGCACTAACCCCGTGGACGTCGGTGCTATCTGTCTGCAGCAGGGTGGTGGTGGTCACGCGGCAGCCGGCACCTGCCAGATTCCCGCCAACGAAGCCGACGCTTTTGTGCCCTCCATCGTGAAGTCACTGGACACGTCCATGGAAGTGATGAAATCCGTCGAAGTGTGATGCGTCTCAGGTGGGCTCTGCTGAATCGTCCGAAACGATATGAGATAGCCCCTGCGCGCTATGGCTTGCTTCCGTTGATCGCTAGACTCGGTTCACATGACCACGAGTTTTCGTCCGGAAGAATTCTATGCCGTCTGGAAACACTCGCCGCGTAACCGATTACGCCGTAAATAGTCGACGCACGTTTCTGGCAGCCTCGGCCGCGTCGCTGACCACGTTGCCGGCGCTGGCGTCTGCCGGTCACACAACCGCGCGAAAAGCTCAGATTGCGATCACCTTTGATCTGGAGATGAGTCGCCAGTATCCCACGCGAGACATGATGGAGTGGGATTTTCAGAAGGGAAACCTGAACGACAAAACCAAACAGTATTCGCTGCAGGCCGCACAGCGCGTGCATGAGCGTGGCGGCTTGATTCATTTTTTCTGTGTTGGGCGTGTGCTGGAACAGCAGGACGTCGACTGGCTGCGGCAGATCGTCGAGATGGGTCATCCGGTCGGCAATCACACGTATGACCACGTCAACATCTGGACCACCGACGTCGAGAAGGTGCAGTTTCGATTTCAGCGTTCGCCGTGGCTGGTCGCCGGAAAGTCCGTGGAAGACATCGTTCAGGAAAATATCCGTCTGGCCTCGGCCGCTATGAAGCAACGACTGGGGGTGACTGCAGACGGATTCCGCAGTCCCGGCGGTTCTCACGCGGCGCTCAACGGACGCGAAGACCTGCAGCAGATGCTGCTGTCGCAGGGTTTCGAATGGGTAAGTTCCGGATACCCGTCACACAAATATGGCAAACCGCAGCAACCGCCCGGCGATGACGTGTACCGGTCGATCGTCGACGCCATGAAATCCGCTCAGCCGTACCGGTATCCCACCGGTCTGGTGGAAATCCCCATGAGTCCCATCAGTGACGTCGGTGCATTTCGAACCAGTCGGTGGAAGCGCGAGTACTTTCTGAAGTCGATCGAGCAGTGCATCGAATGGGCCATCGCCAATGGCGGCGTATTTGATTTTCTGTGCCATCCGTCAATCATGTACGTGGAAGATCCCGGGTTCGAAGTTGTGGATCACATTTGCAATCTTGTTAAAAGCGCCGGAGACGCGGCTGAACTGGTAAGTCTCAGCACCATCGCGTCGCGCGTGCCGTAAACGGAATTTGATAAGGAGGGCGAGATGAATCGTAAGTCCGTACCGAAGGTGGACGGCACGCAGACAATGCGCGCTCAGACGGTTGGCCGAACGATGAGACTCTGTCTGCTGCTGATGACTTCACTGCAGCTGGCCGCCGCTGACGATCCTCGGGTCTATCAGAACAAGCTTGTGCCGCTGAAGAATGCGGAACCGCTGCTGGCCGACTATCCGGAATTCGTCCAGCCGATTGAAGAGACTGGTCGCTTTGAGGCACCTCTGCTGGTCAACGATGACGACGCCGACCTGAGTGTTCGCGCGTGGCGATTTTCGTATAATGCTCGTGGCATTATCGAATTGCCAAACCGATTGAATTCTGCGCATACGGCAGTGATCATGGTTCACCCCTGGGGTATTGATGATGGACAGGGCTGGCGAACTTCCGAGCCAGCTGGCGTCGCCGACTTTTGCACGCCGGAAAAGAATCACCTTGCCGGACGTCACACGCGCGAAGTGATCGATCCGTTTCTGAAACGAATGAGATCCAATGTCGCGTTCGTGATGTACAGCCTGATCGGCAGTGTGGATCCGATTCGCAAAAAAATGTATCGCACGCTCGACTACACGCCGACGGCAGATGAACGAAGAGAGGCGAAAAAACAGCTGGCGGAAAAACTCCACGCGTTCGACTACACCAGTAAACCGTTGCCCGCAGAGTTTCCACTGTCTCAGAAAAAACCGGTGATCGACTACTTTCGCAGTTTCCCTGGACTCACCGCACACAACGACTTCAATGGAGCAGGCTTCTGGCAGCTGCCTGTTCCGATACACAGCAGCGTGACGGTCGAACCCAACGACGTGCTGATCTTTGACGTGGAAGGTTACGATCCGCTCAGGAAGTTTTTGCAGCGGCACGACATTCGCCATATCCTGCTGACTGGATATGCCACCGACATGTGCTTTTGCAGGACGACGGCCGGTTACGAGAATCTGTCGAAAGACTTCAATGTATTCCTGGTCGGCGACGCGACCCTCGCCACCTTTCCCGCCAACAGCACACCGCGTTACGCCACCAACACTCACATTTCATTTGCGTCGATCGATCACCTGATCACCCAGGTCTCGTGGATCAGGGAGCTCAAGTAGCTGGATCCGCACAGGGCATAACGGGATGCCGATGACTGTTTCAGTCTACTGGCAAAAATCCGCATATTTTCGATGAATGACGACGTCGCATTGAACCAGCGGTTGTTCCTGCCGGGAAGGCTCCGTAAAATCCACCGCTTTTGCCCAGGTTGACGCTCGTTGATGAGGTCGTGATTGTCCGGTAATGTGGCATGGTCGGCATGTTCAGTCGGAATGATTGGATCATGATCCTGCGGTGCCCCTATCTTTTCAGGACGAATTTGAAATCACGGTGGAACCGTTCACACAGAGTCGTTGATGGTCGATCGAAGTATGAGAGCGCTGACCCTTGGGGGATTCACACAGATGACGCGCTCTGTGAATTCTCGCATTGCAGCTGATTCGTTCTCGCACCGTCTTACAATTCGTGGACTGTCCCTCGTCTAACTAACTGACTGACTTGAGATTGGTCACCAGAGTCTGCAGTCAGATTCTGCAGAAGGAAACAGAACTTGAGAGCGATCATTAGTGACATTCACGGAAACCTTGAAGCCCTTGAGGCCGTCCTTGCTGACATTGAAACAAAAGATGTCAAGGATATCTTCTGCCTGGGCGACATCGTCGGTTACGGTCCGAACCCCTGCGAATGCATTGATCGGGTGATAGACCTGGACATGTGTCTGCTGGGCAATCACGATCAGGCAGCTTTGTTCGATCCGGAAGGATTTAACGCTGGTGCTGAGCGTGCGATTTTCTGGACGCGCTCTGTCCTGGAAAAAGCAAAAGGACCACAGGCAGAAACACGTTGGGAGTTTCTGGGAGAACTCAATCGTCGTCACATGAGCGAAGACGAAGAAACAATGTACGTCCACGGTTCTGCCCGCAACCCGTTGAACGAATACGTCTTTCCCGACGATATCTACAACCAGGTGAAAATGGAGAAGATATTTGCGCTGGTGCCGCAATACTGTTTTCAGGGGCACACTCATATTCCCGGTGTCTTCACGGAGACGCTGGAATTCCTGGATCCAAAGGAAATTGATTCGAAGTACGAACTTGGAAGTCAGAAGGTGATGATCAACGTAGGGTCTGTCGGACAGCCACGAAATAACGATTCCAGATCGTCCTACGTCACCGTTGATGGAAACACAGTGACATTCCATCGCGTTGAATACAACATTGATAAGACAGCAGACAAGATTTACAACATCCCCGAACTGGACAACTTTCTTGGTGACCGACTGCGCGAAGGACGTTAATGCAGTGGCGGGGCCGGACGGTTACGCCGGGTCCGGCGATTGGTCTCGTGTCACGTGGTGTCCCCGCGAATTTTTTTCCATGCGATCAGAGTGGTCTGAGCGATCCGTTCGGCCAACAGGTTCATTTGCAGCACGCGGCTGGAAGCCCTAATCCGGGAAGACTTTCACGCCGCTTTCCCCCCAAAGCGAAAGTCATGCCAGGAACGGAGCCAATCTGCAGGTGATTTCTGCGATAAACGGCCGACGTTGGCGGTTCGCCTGACGATTTCCTGGAAAACCCCGCTGATTTGCCGGAACGACGCAGGTCAAGATTCACGGACTGAATTTCCGTCGGTATTCTCTCCCCCTCGTCATTCGACGGGATCTCGTCCAGGAATTCGCTCTTTCCTGCGAATCACGGCTGTTTAGTCGGGCTGTGTGTCCGTCGAGCTTTTTACGTCCCTCGCGGGCACAACTGAGCGGAATACGCTCTGGTCACGCGAAACAACTTCGCGAAATCGTCTTATGGACAACCGACGTTTTGTCACATTTCTGGTCTGCTTCTTCGCGTTTACATTTCTGTACAACGGGCTGATTGCTCCCAGGTTATTTCCAAAGCCTAAAAAGCCGGCGCCGCCAGCCCTTGTGGAAAACAATGAAGCGGCCGTTCCCGCAGCAGAGGCAGAGGCGGACGGGCCGGAGAACACTGATCCGGCGAACGATGGTCAACCGGCAGTTGCCGAAAACCCGGGTGACGCACCGTCAGTCGTGGTGGATGACGGGCCGGCCGTGTTTCCGAATCGTCGTGTGTTCATCGGTTCATTGGATCCGCAAAGCGGGTTCTTTCTGGAAGTGCAGCTGAATTCTGCGGGTGCCGCGATCGAATCCGTTCAGTTGTCCGATCCCAGGTTTAAGGAACTGAAGGACGACGAAAAGCAGTTGACGGTTGTGGGGACAAATTCCACCGACGACCGGACGTTTTCGATGGCCGTGACCACGATCGATCAACAACTCGCAAAGCACAAGCTGAAGCTGGAGACGATTGACTGGGAAGTGGTCGCCTCTGACGACAGCATCGCCACATTTGCCTTCGAAGCGCCGGACCATTCGCTGCGTATCGAAAAGACGTTTCGTCTTCACTCGGCCGACGTTCCTCCGGAACAAATGCAGGAAGCGTTTCTGACCGACGCTACTGGATTTACGATCGAAGCAGAACTGAAGGTCATCAATCTGTCCTCGGAGCCTCAGTCATTCGAATATGAATTGCAGGGACCTGTCGGAGTCGTCCTGGAAAATGTTGAGCACACGCGCAAGTACCGGGACATCAAAATTGAGTTTGTCGGTGAAGAAGACGACGTCGTCTTTGGCGCGAAGGCTCTGAACAAGCTGTATGAAAAGCATATCGACGCTGCTCGTGATGCTGGTCAGGGTCTTTCTGATGACCAGATTCGCGGAAAACTGAAGACGAGTGATTCCTGGACAGGAGTCTTTCGCTACGCCGGTGTCGACGTGCAGTTCTTTGCCGCCCTGGTGGCTCCTCTGGATGACCGTCCTGAGGCTGAGCGACTTGACAACAAATGGATCGATCGGACCTATCCTGTGATGGTGCAGGAAGACCGACTAGACGTCAATCAAAGCGATATCAGCTTTCGGATGGCCTCGTCGCGACAGACTCTGCCGGCAAAGGGCGACAGCATCGTCCACAAGTTCGCTTTCTTTGTCGGCCCTAAACGCAGCGAATTGCTCGACCCGAAACCGATGGAGGCCGATCAGGTTCTGGACTACGGATCGTGGTTTGGTTTCATCGCTCGTGGCATGCATCGCCTGCTGTCATTTTTCTACGGCCTGGGAATGCCTTATGCCCTGGCGATCATCTGCCTGACCGTCCTGGTCCGAGGCTGCATGTTCCCGTTGTCTCGCAAACAGGCAATCAGCGCTGCCAAGATGAAGGATCTGCAGCCGAAGATCAACGAGCTGAAGCTGAAGTATGGCGAAGACAAGGAAAAGATGGCCAAGGCTCAGATGGAGCTTTGGCGGAAGCACAACATCAATCCGCTGGGCGGATGTTTTCCGCTGCTGTTTCAGTTTCCCATCTTTATCGCTTTGTATACGTGCCTGAATACTGCTGTCGACCTGCGTCTGGCACACTTCCTGTGGATCGAAAATCTGGCGGCACCGGATGCTCTGTTTCGAATGCCGGTATCGCTGCCGATTCTGGGACAGGACTTCAATCTGCTGCCCTGTATCACCGTCGTATTGTTCTTCATCCAGCAGAAGATGTTCATGCCACCGCCGGCGGACGAACAGCAGGCGACTCAGCAGAAGATGATGAACTATATGACGCTGTTCTTTGGGTTCATGTTCTGGCACATGCCCGCAGGACTGTGTCTGTACTTCATCGCCTCAAGTATGTGGGGCATTGCCGAACGTATGCTGCTCGGAAAAACGAGCAAAACGGCGACAGCTGATGCCGAGCCGTCCGTGACGGTGAAGGAAGTCGAAGCGACAGATACCGGGTCGAAGAAGAATGGATCGAAGAAGAACGGTGCCCAGGAGAAAGCGCCCGCGAAAGAAAAGAAACAGGGCTTCTTCCAGAAGTTGATGGAGGCCGCAGAACAAGCTCAGAAACAGGCCGAGAAGACTAAAGAAAAGCAGTCGAAGGGCAAGAAGAAAAAAGGCCGCTGATTGTACGTAAAGGGGTCGGGAGTCTTTTTTGGCTGAAAGTACAGCGAACATAGGGCGCCTTACCCTCCGAAAAAGACTCCCGACACCCTTGCTCCCCCCGCTGACACGTTATCAACATGCCGCTGGACCTGCAGGATACGATTGCCGCAATTGCTTCGCCGCCCGACCCGGCCGAACGAGGCATCATTCGAGTCAGCGGCGGCGACGCTGCCGGCATTGCCGGACAACTGTTTCGTGCAGACGAAGATGCCGCCGACTGGCAGAGCAGTCGTCTTCCCACACGCGTTGTGGGAACACTGCTGGTGCCGTCGTTGAGTACTCCACTGCCATCGGCGTTGATGTTCTGGCCGACTTCCCGCAGTTACACAGGTCAGCCGATGGCCGAGTTCCACACGATCGGCTCGCCGCCCTTGCTGGACGCAACGCTTGAGCGAATCTTTGAATGTGGTGCGCGGTCAGCGGATCGTGGTGAGTTCACTTTTCGGGCCTTCATGGCGGGGAAGATAGATTTGGTGCAGGCGGAGGCTGTGCTGGGCGTCATCGATGCCGTTGATCACGAAGAACTGCAGGTCGCGTTAACACAGCTCGGCGGTGGTGTGACTTCCAAACTGGTTGACGTGCGTTCTGAGATTCTTTCTCTGCTGGGGGATCTGGAGGCCGGACTTGATTTCGTCGAAGAAGACATTGAATTCATTACGAAGCAACAGATCTGCGACCGACTGGCGGGATGTATTACCCGACTGCAGCAATTGACGGACGACTCGGCGGCCAGGCTTCCCTCGGGATACCGAAGGAGAATTGTGCTGGCCGGTTTGCCCAATGCCGGCAAGAGTACTCTCTTCAATCGCCTGGTTGGGGCGGGGCGAGCCATCGTTTCGTCGACGCCCGGAACCACTCGAGATTATCTGACCAGCGTTATCCGCGTTGGCGGCATGGACGTTGAACTGATTGACACCGCGGGGTGGGAAACAGCAGTGGATCTCATCATGCAGCACGCCCAGAATCTGCGGTCAGAACAATTGGCTGTCAGTGACCTGATTCTGTGGTGTACGGCGGCAGATCTGGACGAATCCGCGACCATTGAAAACGTCCGTCTGCGTGCAGAAGCCAACGCCGCCGGTGTCAGTCTGCTGGACGTCATGACTCGTTGCGACCTCAGCAGGACCGAAGGCAACGCTGCGGCAGCAGAACTGCAGGACAGTCACCGCGTGAGTGCTCAGACAGGCGATGGTATACAGCCGTTGATCGAAGAACTTCAGCGGCGGTTGGCTGGTGAACGGTCGTCGCGGTCGGAATTGCTGTCGTCCACTTCTGTACGGTGTCGCGAAAGTCTTGTGGGTGCGACCAACGCCATTCAAACAGCAATTTCCACTGCCGAAGCGAACGTCGGGGACGAGGTCATAGCCCTGGAGCTACGTGAAGCATTGCATCAGCTTCGCGTGGTCCTTGGCGAAGTTTACACAGACGACATCCTCGACCACATTTTCAGCAACTTCTGCATTGGCAAGTGACGTCCCGTGCCTCACCGCGGAAAAAACAGCGCTTCACGCTGACTTGTGGCCGCGAAGAACGCTTTTCAATAGCAGTTTTGTTCCTCCCACGAGCCAGTATCGTCCACGCCAATAAGTAAACTGCGCTAGTCACCGAAGAAGTGCCGCATTACACCGCTGAATTTTGTCCGCGACGCATCAAGCAGAACAGCCACCACGATGACGCAGCCGGTGGTGATGTATTTCGCTCCCTCGCTGACTCCCATCTGGATCAGCCCGGTTTGCAGCACGGCGATGATCAGCACGCCAAGAAACGTGTTCGTCATTGACCCTCTTCCACCCATCAGACTGGTGCCGCCGATGACGGCAGCCGCTATCGCGGACAGTTCAAAGCCGATCGCAGCATTCGGATCTACGGCCGACAGCCGCGACGTTTCCACAATGCCCGCCGCTGCCGCCAGAGCTCCGCACAGGACAAACGCACCGATTCTTACGCGGGCAGTATTCACGCCGCTCAGGCGGACCACCGTTTCGTTGAAGCCGATCGCCATGCAGTAGCGGCCGAACAAAGTACGGTGCAGTACAAACTGTGACACCAGGACGACGCTGAACGCGAACAGGAAGGCTGGCGAAACTCCGAAGCCCGCGATACGTCCGCCGATGAATTGAATGCCGGTGGATTGATTGACGTAGATGGACGTTGAATCGGTCAATACATAGGCCAGCCCACGTGTGATCTGCAGCACGCCCAGACTTACGATGAACGATGGAATTCCAGCTAAAACACTCACGGCACCGCTGACAAGGCCACAGCAGGCACCCACCAGAATGGTTGCGGGAACTGCCATCCAGATCGAAACGCCGTGTTCCACCATCAGCACGCCCAGCACCGAGGCACTGAACGCCAGCACGGACCCGACGGCCAGATCGATACCACCCGTGATCAGGACAAAAGTCATCCCCACAGCGACCAGCATCAGTGCTGGAATCTGGTTCACAATGGCGGTCAGCGTGGGAACGGTGAAAAAGTATGGCGTCTGCGTGCCAAAGAATGCGATCAACAGCGCCAGCACAGCCAGCAGTCCGAGATATTCGCCGACCAGCAGCCGCGCGATTCTATTCCGAAAGTGAGAGGACATATTTTCTCAGACCAACGCGACCGTGTGAACTGCACCACGATTACTCGCTGCCGTCCTGATCGATTTTCAAATGTTTACGAACGAAAGCGACGGCGCGCTGACTGACGCGTTTACCAGCCCCGGCGACCCCGTGGTTGGCGCCTTTGACAACAAGAAGTTCCGTAGTACCTCCGACAGACTTCAGCCGTTCATGCAATTTGCTGGCGTGCCGCAGGGGAACGATAACGTCATTGTCGCCATGAACCAACAGGACGGGTGGATCGTCGCTGGTGGCGAAGCTGATCGGAGACACGTCGGCTTTGGCGGCCTGCGACATTTCTGCTGCAGGTGTCCCCGGCTCATAGCCCAGCAACTGTCGGTATGCCGGATGTTTGTGTTCGATCTCCGCCAACAGCGACCAATCCGTCGGTCCTGCAAAGCTGACGGCACACGTTGTTCGTGAAGAATGTCGTGCAATCGGGTCAGGCGAAGACGCGTCCGCAGCGTCGTCGTGCAAAGCTACCCACAACGACAAATGCGCGCCTGCGGAACCACCAGTTACGCCAATGCGTCGGGGGTCGATGTTCCACTCTTTTGCGCGGCTTCTGACAAACTGGATCGCCCGGACGCAGTCGTTCACCTGAGCCGGATGGGGAGCGACATCAGTGAACCGATATTCAATAGAAACCACGGAAAGCCAGCCCTCGTTGACAGCGGTCGCCAGCCACCCGGGCAGGCGATCCTTCGAACCCGCTCGCCAGCCACCACCGTGAATGTACACCATCGCCGCTGTTGGCTGGTCAGCCTTCGCGAGGTAAACGTCAAGCCGCTGAGCCGGGTGATCATCATCGTAGGCGATGTCCTTTTGCAGCTCTGGCGCGGCTGCAACAGCGACGTGACCACTGTTGAAGACCGCGGCACAGAGAAAGAGACACGTGGGTCCGAGTTGTCGAATCATCATCGGTGTGCTTTCCGTTCGAGGAGCTGTTGGCAGGGGTGGTCAACATGACTGAATGTCGCCACCTTGTGTCACCATCAAGATTCTGGCAGGAACATCGCTATTTGTCATTCTGACCGAAACAAAGAATCTACATGTCTGCCAGACAACAGCGTACCACGCTCGTTCGTGGCCGTGAGCCGGAGCGGTTTCTCACCTCATTGCTTCTGACTGGGGTGTTGTGAGTGACCAACGGCAACGCTTCACCAAATTCCGGGCGTTAGCCCGCGTCGGCTGGCGGGCCGTCCCGCCTCAGTTGACGCCCTGTTTCTTCACGTCCGGGATCGCTCGCCCATGAGGGTCTTCGGCGGATTGCGACAACTCTTCGGTGATCTGCTGTTGCACGCCAGGCCCGATGAAATGTTCCATCGCTTCGGCGGGATCGTGCAGGTGGTCGGGCGGAAGGTTGAAGTTTTCCTGCAGGTAGGCTTCCCACAGACGGTGTGATCTGACCATCGACTGTGCGTACCTCAGTCCTGATTCGGACAGCGACGTCACAGAACCGACCTGCTGCAGCAGGTGTCGTGTCCGCAGCCAACGCACTGCTGGACCGGCCAGAAGTCCGTTTCCTGCCAATATGTGGCACTCCGACAGCGATGCCTGCACCAGCGTGTCCGGCGCATCAGAGCGTTCCTGTCGTCGGAACAGTCCGGCCAGTACGTCTTCGGCACAGATGCGGATCCGCAGCCGCACGGTTCGCACCAGTCTGCCCAGCAGGCCGTGCTTTGGCGAGACGACGATCGCGATCAGCAGTTCGACACCAGCCACCACAGCCGTCAATCCGGCGGCCGACGAATTCCAGCGCAGCGCCAGAAAGTAGCCAAAGGTCGTGCAGGAAACCCCGATCAGACAGGACAGCCAGAGCATGGTGGACAGTCGGTCGGTCAGAAGTCTGGCGGTTGCGGCTGGCACGATCAGCAGTGCGACAACCAACAGACCGACGATTTCCATGGCTGACACCGTGACGATCGCCACGACTGTTGTCAGCAGATAGTGCATCAAACCCGCGCTGAATCCCAGTGTGACCGCCAGTGTCGGGTCGAACGACGTCAGTCGCAATTCCTTCCAGCAGATGGTGAGCAGCAGCAGCGTAATGATCAGTGTCGGGACGAGCGTGCGAAACGATTCGGGCACCAGCCAGCCAAAGGTCGGATGCAGATTGATTCCGGCAAACGAAAGATCGCCGAACAGCACACAATCCAGATCCAGGTGAACGTGGCTGGCGTGTGACACGACGACGACCCCGAATGCAAACAGCGAGGTAAACACGATGCCGATGCTGGAATCTTCAGGCACCAGCGCAGTCTTATGGATAAACTGAGTCATCACGGCGGTCACAACTCCGGCCGCAATGGCGCCCAGCAACATCGGAATCGGGTCGACTCGACCAGTAACCAGGTAAACACCGGCAACGCCGGCGAGTACCGAATGACTGAGCGCATCACCCAGAAGACTGATGCGCCGCAGCACCAGAAAACAGCCCGCCAGCGAACAGCAGACCGCACACAGCGCTCCCACGGCGATCGTCCAGAATGCATTCTGGACGTCGGTCGCGGGCAGGCTCAGCATTTCTGCCAGCCGCGTTGTCTGTGCCTCAAATGGAATCGGGACGCGGGCAGCCAGTAACGCCACAGTGTTGGTCAGCGTGGGCAGCATCAGGGGACCTCCTGAGTGGCAATCGGTGGACCGGAGTTTGTCGAGGGGTGCGGCACGTCATCACCGGCCTCCACCCACGGCAGATACATTTCAAGGTCGGTCACTTCGCGTGACTTCCACAACAATCCCCGGTGGGGCGCAAAGATCCACGATAGAATAAAGAACGCCGTTGACGTCAGCACGATCAACGGCCCCGTGGGCAAGCCGTCAAAATGGGCGCTCAACAACGTCCCGGTGACTCCGGAGACGCCACCGATGGCGCAGGCGATCATCATCATTATGGAAAGCCGGTCCGTCCAGAAGCGGGCGGCCGCCGGAGGAATGATCAGCAATGCTGCGGTCAGTACGACTCCAACGGCTGGCAATCCGACCACCACGGTCACTGCCGTCAGCACCATAAGCAATATGTCCAGGCCCGTTGCCGACCAGCCCTGAACCTGACAAAACTGTTCGTCAAAGCTGAGCAGTTTCAGCTCCTTGAACAGCAGCACGACGATGCTGGCAGTCACAGCAACGACCACAGCAATCTGCGCGACGTCACCCTGCATCATCGTGGCTGCGTGTCCGATGATGAAGGATTCCAGATCCGCGCCGGGTTCGTCACGGTAGTGATTCTGAATGGAACGTGTCAGAGCGATACCGCCGCCGTAGAACACGCTCAGAACGATTCCCTGCACAGCATCGTCGCGCAGCCGGGTGAATCGTTTCAGCAGAGAGACAGAGATTGCTCCCAGCAGACCGCTCAGCAATGCTCCGGTCAGCAACACGATGATAGAACGAGAATGAAATGCCAGAAATGCCAGGCACAGACCGGGCAGGGCCGCATGAGCAACAACGTCGCCCGCGAGTGCTCGACGCCGCAGCACAGCAAACGTGCCCACCATGCCGGAGGCGATGCCGAGCAACAACGTACCCGTGAGAACGATTAGTGTCTGACTGAAAAACATCTGAGCAGCTTACTGCCTCTTCGGGGCCAGGGATTGGGCTGGATTGGGATTTTGGTGCATTACGAAAGTGAGAAACGAGGGTTGCGCTTCATGCGGATTCGTTTAACGGTGAGCCGGAGGCGTCGGTTTTTCGGGCCAGATCGAAGTCGCCTACGGCTTGCCGTTAAACGCACCAACCCCGGAACTAAAGCCTGACGACGCATTACTCCGTTTCCTCTTGCTTCTGGACGGCTTCGGCCATTGTATCGAGAATCGAAAGCCGACCACCATAGGTTGCCTGCAGATTGGCCGACGTGAACGTGGTGTCGACGGGACCTGAGGCAACGATGCGGACGTTCAGCAGCACAACTTCGTCAAAGTACTCGGTGACCGTTCTGAGATCATGATGGACAACAACGATGGTGCGTCCCTCGTCACTCAGCGACTGCAACAATTCGAAAACGACCCGTTCGGTGGCAGCGTCCACGCCCGCCATCGGTTCGTCCATGAAATACAGTTCGGCCTGCTGAGCCAGCGCGCGAGCCAGGAAAACTCGCTGCTGCTGGCCGCCGGAAAGCTGACCAATTTGACGTTTGGCATAATCCTGCATGCCAACGCGCTCAAGGCACTGCATCGTCAGATCCCGTTGAACGCGGCCCGGACGCCGAAACCAGCCCAGCGAACCGTAGGTTCCCATTAACACGGTTTCAAATACGCTGATCGGAAAGTCCCAGTCGACACTGCCTCGTTGAGGAACGTAGCCGATGCGACGCAGCTGGCCGTCGATGGCCGAACCCCATGCGCTGACCGAACCACTGACCATTGGGACCAGCCCCATGGCCGCGCGAATCATGGTGCTCTTGCCGGCTCCGTTGGGGCCGACGATGGCAACCAATCCCGCATTGCGCAGCGTCAGGTCGATATTCCACAACACAGGCCGCCGGTCGTAAGCGACCGTCATGTCGTGGATATCGAAAATAGCAGGTTTTTCGTTCTCGTCGGACGACGTCACTGAGAATCCTTTGCCTCAGTCGCTCCGCCAGACTGCTGCGAGGTCGCATTCGAGTTTTGAACCGGTTCGCCTGCTGCAGATTCCGTTGCTCCCAGAGCGGTCGCAATCTGTCGAATATTGTGCAGCAACGCACCGGCCAGCGTCTCCTCTTCCGTTCCTTCGGCACCGGCTGTATCTGAAAACAGACGGCCTCCGATTTTCAGGTTGTGCTTTTGAGCCTCACACCCGGCGACCAGAGCAGCGATGTTCCTGTCGGACACACTTTGTTCGGTGAAAACGGCGGCAATCCTGTTATCGACCAGCAGCTTGACCAGTTCATCAACACGACGCAGTCCGGGCTTGCTCTCGGTCGAAATCCCCTGCACGGCTTCCACGCGAAAATTAAATGCCCTCGCGAAGTACTCGAAGGCATCATGGGCCGTCACCAGAACTCGGCGTTCTTCCGGAACAGTTGCCATGATTTCCACGCCCTGGGTCAGAGTTGTTCGCATCAGTTCAGTAAACGCGACAGCAGACGTTGAGTACTGTTCTTTGCCGTCCGGATCAAATTGGGAAAGTTCGGCTGCCAGGTGTTCCCCGCAGCTTAGCCAGAGTTCCGGGTCAAACCAGACATGCGGATCCGCGATTCCATCTTCTGTCTGCAGCAGTCGACTGGGCTGCTCGTTCGATAGCCCGCCAGTCACGCAAATGACGGGAATACCACGATGTTTCAGGCTTTCCAGCGGACCATCAAAGTGGCCTTCCAGATGCAGTCCGGAATACACGACTAAATCTGCGGCGGTCAGGGCATTGGTGTCCTGCGGTGATGGCGTGTAGGAATGAGGATCGACCCCAGGCCCGTCCATGATCGCTGTGACGGCGACACGATCGCCACCAATTTGTCGAACAAGGTCTTTGATGATGTTGGTGGTGCACACAACATGAATCGGGCCGGAACCGGAATACTGTTCGACGTCCACAGTCGGAGTGACCGGCGGCGGAGTATCACTGCTGTCGCCGCAGCCCGCCCCGAAAACCGCCGTCATCAATAGACATCGCAGGCGGAAGTTTGGCATGATTTTCATAGATCCTGACTTCAGTAAATTGAAACCTGATCAGACCGTGGCCTGACGGGAAAGTGCGTCAGAAGAACTCTGCCTCGGAAAAACGCTCCGGGACCCAAAACTTAGCACAGGCTACATTCCTTCCCATTCTGCCGTAATTTGGGCCGCGCGGCAATCGATTTGTCCCGGCTTTCGACAACGTCGCAGGACTGAGAATCCCGGCCGGGACGCCCCGGCGGGCGGTGGCGTGGTGAGCACTGGGAATTCACACGTTTCCACCGCCGAGAGGGTGAGATGGCAGGGACACGCCGGCTGGCGATGGCGTGGCGAGCACGGAGAATTCACACGTTTCCACCGCCGAGAGGATGGAATGGCCGGGCCGCCCCGGCTGGCGATGGCG
>JAPYTO010000100.1:0-16480 GCA_029941865.1 Fuerstiella sp.
GGCGGTGGAGACTTCGAGCGGGCGATCGGTGGCATCATCGATTCTGGGGGCAGGTTGTTCGCTGGGCGGCCAGAAACAAATCTGCGGCCGGCAATGATCAGGTTCGAATGACGCTGTCCGATATCATTCTTAATGAAACTGAATCTGTCGAGGTATCGGTGAGATGGAATCCGAAGCTGGTGCCTCAGCTTGAAGACGCGACGGTGGAAGTAATCGTCGAGTCAGCCAAAGAGTCCGGTCCTGATGACACGGCCACTCCGGTCCCGTTGAGCAACGATGGTCGCCAGCCACCACAGCGATTTCAGCTGCACCCGATTCAGGGTGCTCCCGAACGCTTTAGTGTTCGGATTCCGCGTCTGGAGCCCGGCAATTACGAAGTCCGGCTCAACGTGGAGAACTCACGTATTACACTCGATCAGAGCATCGCATCCGAACTGATCGTTCAGGAACAGGTGTCGACTGAACTGGCCAACATCAGCTGCAATCGCAGTTTTCTGGAACAGATCGCAACTCTGTCCAACGGTCGCGTCCTGGAACCATGGCAATTGTCTGAACTGCCGGAACTGTTGACTCCGACAGACAACGCCGACAGTGTTATGCAGGAACAAACGCTCTGGGATCACTGGATCCTTCTGCTGCTGTTCTTCATGCTGCTGACGGCGGAATGGGTGATTCGAAAGATCAATGGTTTACCGTAGTTGATTAACCGGGCAATTCAGGCACACACTTCCCAAACAATGTTTCTTCACCTGTTGTTCACAGGTTATGATATTCGTCCAGACGTCGTTGAGGGCTGATGAACAACGAGTGGCGGCCGCCGGTCCGTGTTTCCCCCCCCCTCGGTCGCTGCAAAAAACGGTGGCCGCACGACATCTGTCAAATTGTGGTAAAGCAGCAGAGTTGTCGGAGCCTGAAGCCGGCGTCGTGGCCTACAGTCTCTTCCAGATTTTCTCTTGAACGTGTTTCTCAGAACAGATCGCGCACGAACGATGGCAATTGATGGAAGTGCGGGGAACGAAGCCGGGAGCGATCTCGTGTCCGAGGAAGCGGAAGTGCTCCCAGTCGCGGCGAAACGCTCACGCAAACGTGTTCTGATCTGGATCGTGGTGGTGATCGCAGGTTGTCTTGGAACTGCGCCTGCCTATCGTTTCTGGCATGACCATCGAACTCAGCAATTCAAGGAAGGCTGTGTCCGGTGCCACGTTCCGAAACGGTCCGTCGATCGAATCACGACTCAATAACAACCAGACACCGCGAGAAGATATTGCGATGTCCAGCAAGTCGTCCTGATTGAAGTCCGCCACCGCCACCTGAAATCGGTACTGAGCAACACGGTTTGTGGGCAGTTCCCAGTTGTCAGGAAGATCCACCTGGTCCAGCTGAACGTGATCTGTCTGTTCGTCGAACAACGGCTGCGCACCTGTCCGAAGCACGAATGCCTTATATCGCCAGTCTAAGATGGTCGATGCCTCTGCAAGGGTCGTCTCATCATCGATTCTGAACGCAACGTGTTGTTGAGTACTTACCTGGATTCGATCGCCATTACTTTGCTCACCGGTCAGGGACAGAAGCAGCGTCGTCTGCCATTGTGAAGGATCTTCCGGTAATTGATGGATCGACAGGACTCGCAACCTGGATCTCGTGAACTTCGCGAAATCGCGAGTTGTCCTCATCAGCCAGTCCACGGCTGCCTGCCGAGTGCCTGGTGTGCCCAACCTGTCGTTGCGTGGTTGCCAACGCGTGACACCGGCATGTGTGACTGACGTAAGATCCGAGGCGGCCGCAAGCGTGATCACAGCATCTTCACGAAAAAACGAACGAAGCCGGTCAGCATCTCGTTCGACCACCGCAGCGCGGAAGGCGTTCCCAAATCGATTTTCAATCTCAAAGGTAATGTGTTCGGCGTCCCACACCGCGCGTTGCTTTTCCTCAGCCAACTCGACTTCAGGTTGTGTGGCCGAATTCTGAGAATCAGGTGTAGTGGCGGCAGAATGAGGTAACGCTGGTTCAGTTGCGGGCTCCGTGACCGCAGGTGCATTGTCATTCCAAAGACTCCATCCCAGTACGCACGCTCCAGTTACGATCATGCAGAAAACGAAGAAACGTCGTGTGTGAGAAAACAACATGCGATTGCTTTGCCTCGATGTAAAAAAACAGTCACTATCAGCGCGACGCATTCACTCGAATCTTTTGTACACGATCACGCTGGAAGTTCCAGACGAAAGCCAACTCACGCTGAGCAACACCAGCAAACAAAAAGTATGAACGCCGGCTGATTCTTCTTCGCTGCCAGTGTGCTGTCAGTCTCGGGATCCCGGCGTGACTTTCAATCGGACGTCTTTGCCCGCTCGTTGGACGACGATTTTCACTTCCTGGCCAATCTTCAGCGCTTCGATGGCATAAGTGTAGTCGTAGATGTTTTCGATCGATTTGCCTGCCAGCTTGACGATGATGTCGCCGCCTTTGACACCGGCTTTGTCGCAGGGGCCACCCTTTGCCACGCCTGACAGTAATACGCCTTTGACATCCGACTCGGCGTAGTCCGGAATCGTCCCCAGATATGCTCGCAGGTTGGCTCGACGCTGTCCGTCGGCCGGTTTGGTCTGCATCACATAGGCTGGCATCGATCTGCGGCTGATCAATTCGCGGCACACCAGGTTCATGAAGTGGGCCACTCGCGACAGGCCTTCGTAGTTTATTTTTTCGGGCGTATCGCGAGGCGTGTGGTATTCGCCGTGGTTGCCGGTGAAGGCCGACAGGATCGGGACTCCGTGCATGAAGAACACGCTGGCGTCCGTTGGAATGTAGCTGTCGTTCTGCAGAGTAATGGGCAGACCCAACGGCACATTGGCCCGTTCAATGATTTGTTGCCAGCTGTTCGACGAACCGATTCCCTGGAGGACAAGCTTTTCCTGCATGCGGCCAACCATGTCCATGTTCAGGCAGGCTGCGATGAACAAATGCAGACCGCCCGTGTTTGGTCCGGATTCCTCTTCCTTTGTGGCGTCTGTCTCAGCATCCTTCGACGATGATTCATCGTCCTTTCCATCGGTTTCTTCAGGTTCGCTGACAGCCGAGGCATGTTGCGAGAACATGGTTTCCAGTTGCTTCACGTAATGGCTTGACCCCAGCAGACCAAGTTCTTCGCCCGACCACGCTGCGAAAATCACGTCGCGGTCTCCCTTCAGTGTTCCTGCATCTTTCGATTGCGCCATGGCTTCGGCAATCTGCAGCATCGCCGCCACACCGGACGCGTTGTCGTCAGCACCGAAGTGAATATTGCCGGCTTCGTCATCTTTCGCCAGCGAATTGGCACTGGGGCCGGCTCCCAGATGGTCGATGTGCGCACCGACGACAACAATTTCATGCGCTGGATCGTCGCTGACCTGCAGTCGTCCCAGTACGTTGCGTCCGGTTTTCTTTTCCTGCTGGATGTCGATGTTGGCCGCGATCTTCAGACCTTTGATCGGGAAGCCCATCGCCGCGTCACCTGTGTCCAGCTTCTCCTGAATTTTCTTCAGATCCTTGCCGCTGGCCTTAAACCACTCGGCGGCGACTTCATCAGTAACGCTCAATACTGTCAGGCTTGTTCCGGCCAGTGAGCCGTCAAACTGCAGCGGCACCAATTGGTTTCTCACCCCCGATGTTGGACCGCTGACCAGAATCAATCCTGTGGCCCCCATGTCGCGCGCCTTCATGGCTTTGAAGCGCAGACTGCTGAAGCTGTTCAGGTACTGTCGACGCTCGGCAGAGATTCCCTCGGGCATAAAACGAAAGCAGACGATCCACTTGTCTTTAACATCCAGATGCACGAACGAATCGTATTCCTCGAAGCCATCGCCGGCTGGTGCCTGAATGCCGTAACCGGCAAACACGACTTCTTCCGGATCGACCTTGCCCGTCCTGGAAAAGACAAGCGGTTGCCAGTCTTTTTTCAGTTCGTAAGTCCTGTCACCCACCGTCATTGAATTGTTCGGACCGGCCGAGACACCGGACGTGAATTCGAACTCCTGAAACCAGCCATCGTCGTCTCCCGCAGGCTCCAGACCCAGCGTTTCCAGATACAGGGCGACATAGTTTGTTGCCAGTTTCTCGCCCCTTGTTCCCGTCAGACGTCCCTGCAGTTGAGGCCGGCACAGGTATTCCACATGCCGCACCGCGTCCGCGGGAGCAAAGTCCGGTCGCGCGCTCGGAGCACGGCCGGTGGCGGTGCCGGCGGCGCTTGCCATCGCCTTCGCCGGTGGCGCTGTTGTTGTCGCTTCCAGGCCGAGAAGTTCGAGTGCCTGCTGATGATCCCATTCTGCCAGAAAGATCTGTGACCTACTGTTGGTCGTGCGATTGGTTGTCCAGGAAAGTTGGGTGCCATCCGGAGTGAACACCGGCAGTCCGTCAAAACCGGCCGTGTGTGAAACTCGGACGGGTTCTTTTTTTCCTGCCCGATCGACCATGTACAGCTCAAAATTCGCAAAGCCGTGTTTGTTGGTGGTGAAGATCAGGTACTGCCCCGACGGATGGTAATAGGGCGCCCAGGACATCGCCCCCAGACGCGTAATCTGCTGTTGATGCGTGCCGTCCAGATGCATCGTCATGATCTCAGCAGTGGCTCCGTTTTCCGAAAAACGTCGCCAGCAGATGCTCTTGCCGTCGGGTGCAAAGAACGGCCCGCCGTCGTATCCCGGCGATGTCGTCAGACGCCTCACGTTGCTGCCGTCCGCATTCATGAGATAGATTTCATTGGCCCACGCAGGGTCGAGTTCAAACGCTTTTTGTTGTTTGTCTGACAGCTTTTCTTCGTAGCCGGATCGGTTGGACGCGAACGCGATCAGCTTGCCATCCGGCGACCATGAACCTTCTGCGTTGTAGCCCTTCGTATTGGTGAGGTTTCGATATTCCTTTGACGCCAGGTCGTATTCGTAGATATCGAAGAAGTCGTCGTAGTCCCACGAGTAACGACGTTCCTTGCCGGATGCCCGCAGTTCGAGTTCTGCTTTCTGCTCATCCTTTGCGGCCGGGTCGTCCTGAGTAGACGCATACAGCACCTTCTTACCGTTCGGGTGAATCCACGCGCAGGTTGTTTTGCCGTGGCCCGGAGAAATCTGTTCGGTCGCTCCGGTGTCGAGATTCATCAGGTAAATCTGGAAGAACGGATTTCCGTCGAACCGTTCGCTCTGAAAGATCAGCTGCCGCCCATCCGCGCTGAAGTAACCTTCGCCAGCGCGACGACCTTCGTACGTCAGCTGTCTGGCCCGGCGGATCAGGCGACCTTCCAGTTTGGCGGCTGCAGACGGATCACTGACCGTGATGTCTTCCACCTGAGCTGCAGCGCCCACCTGTGGTACTGCAGACTTATTGGCGTTTTCATCATCGTCGCCCACAGCGGACGTCGCGGCTATCGCGATTGTTGCCAGGAAAGTTGCGAAATGGCGAGGCGGGATCGTAGCGCAGAAGTGCGGCACCGTGGTGGCTCCGGAAACAGGTGAACGAGTAACGGAAAGTCTCGGTGGCAATTATAGTTGGTGGCGGCCCGTGTGCCACTACATGTTATGCGTTGATCCAGAGCTTGCCACGTCGTTGCTGTGCAGAGCGACTGAACACCGCTAACCTACCGCCACGTTTCCACACCATTCCACCGTCATTTGTCTGTTCCATCGTGATCGTTGATTCTGTGATTCTCGCCGACAATATTGTTCCCCTGCTGGTTGGTGGCGAGGCTGCTTCGTCCGTCATTGGTCTGGTGGTGATGATCCTGGTGGGAATGGCGGCGATTTTCAAAGGCGGTGATCTGTTTACGGAAAGCTCCGTCGAGATTGCCCGGATTACTCATATTCCGCCGGTGGTCGTCGGAGCCACGATTGTCAGCATGGCGACGTCGTTTCCCGAATTCATGGTATCCCTGACCGGAACGCTGTCAGGTTCGGCGGAGTTTGCGGTCGGCAATGCGATCGGATCGTGCCTGTGCAACATCGGGTTGATTATCGGGCTGTGCGCAATTGTTCGCGGTGTACTGGCACGGCGCAGAGGGCAGCAAACAGGAATTGCGACCGGCCGGGACATGCTGGCTGGCCCTGGCATGTTCATGCTCGGCAGCTGCGTTCTGCTTTGCCTGTTCAGCCTGTTCGATGCCGGCGGCGCCATGATGATGGGGCAGCCGACGGAATTCGGTCTAAGCCGCTGGCAGGCGGCAATCCTGTTTATTGGGATGTTCTGGTACCTTGGCTATTCCATTCAGGTGGCTCGCCGAGCTCGATACGAAATGACAATCAGCAACGATGCTCAGCAGAACGCGGTGTCGACCCGGACCGCCCTGATCAAGCCAGCGGTGACGTTCCTGGTAGCGTCGACAATCGTCGTGATTGGCAGCCGTGTGCTGGTTTGCAATGGAGAAGAAATCGCGCTGCGAATGGGTGTTCCCAAGCTGGTGCTCGGGCTGACTCTGTTTGCCGTCGGCACATCATTGCCGGAACTTACGATTTCGTTGATCGCCGTCCTGAAAGGACACGAAGCCCTGGGGATCGGCAACATTATCGGATCGAACGTCCTGAACATCTGCTGGGTTCTGGCCTCCTGCGCATTGGTCAAGCCGTTGCCGATCGGTCAACAGACCATTCTGCTTGATCTGCCGGTGATGCTGTTGCTGACTGTGATGCTGCTTGCATTTCCCTGGAAGTCCGGTCGGATCACGTCGCTGGCAGGTTGCCTTGTGTTGCTGGTGTACGTCCTGCACCTCGGGTTTATCACGCTGGCGAACCCGTTTTCATAAGCATAAATGCCGATCCTGCTGCGGTGAGCATTGTTTCCATCTGATGTGGCTGAGCGGTTGAACACAACCAGGGCCCAGGTCTACGTCTCACGTAGCCGTGTTAT
Organism: Fuerstiella sp.; assembly: GCA_029941865.1. GTDB lineage: Bacteria > Planctomycetota > Planctomycetia > Planctomycetales > Planctomycetaceae > Fuerstiella. Next base: position 6,865 of record JAPYTO010000100.1, read on the forward strand.
GAAAATGCTGAAGAAGACAGTCGAACAATCGCAGTTCGATTCGCAATCTGACTGGAGGGTGACATGAAGCAGCAGCAAAGCCCGACACATTGACTTTCTCAATTAATTGAGGGCAGTCTGCCTACACCTGGATCCGCCGAATTGCTCAGCCATGTAGAAGAGTCTTCGTCCTGCCAGGAAAAGTTGCAGTCGCTGGCAGCCGACGAATCCTGGTGGCACCGAGCTTCCTGCGGACTTTCTCATGTCACGACGGATACCGATGGTCTTCTGCCGACACTTACTGTCGCAGCAAACTTCGTTGAAACACTGCTGGACGCGAACGGTGCCCGACAGTTTTCCGGCGGCGACAGCGTTTCTGCTGGCGAGTTGTGGGAATCGCCTCTGCTTACTGTGATGCCTGCGCGAATCGACGACTTTGACATCGAACGTAGAATCGGACAGGGTGGCATGGGCATTGTCTTTCGTGGATTCGATCGAACTCTAAAGCGTCCGGTTGCGATTAAGGTTATGTCGCCGCATCTGGGTGCTAACGGAACTGCCAGGCAGCGATTCGCCCGTGAAGCTCAGGCTGCGGCAGCGGTCGTGCACCCTCATGTCGTTCCGATCTACCGAGTCAGCGATAACGCAGCGTGTCCATAGATTGCCATGGCTCTCATTGACGGTCGTTCGCTGCAGGAACATATGGCCAACGAAGGTTCGATGTCCGTCAAGGAAATCGTGCGGGTGGCTTCACAGATTGCCGATGGGCTCGCGGCCGCTCATCGACAGGGGCTGGTCCACCGCGACATCAAACCTGCCAGTGTTCTGATGGAAAACGACGTCAGCCGAGTCATGATTACCGACTTCGGACTGGCACGAGCGGTTGACGAAATCGCGATGACACAATCAGGCTGTCTGGCCGGAACACTGCACTACATGTTTCCGGAACAGGTGACTGATGGCGCCGTCGACCACCGAAGCGACCTTTTCAGCCTCGGTGGACTGATGTACTTTCTGGCAACAGGCCACGAACCCTTTCGTGGCGAAAATGCATTCGCGGTCATCAACAAAGTTGTCGGCGCTGCGCCTCCGTCTGTGCGGCAGTTTACTGCTGAGATTCCCGAGACACTCGATCGTATCATTGATCGGTTGCTTGAGAGGGACCCGGATGACAGAATTCAGTCTGCTCAGCAACTGCACGAATTGCTGACACAGTATCTGGCTCATCTGCAGGCACCTGAACTGCACCTGCCGCCGACGGTGGGTCTACCATATTCCAGCCACCGCCAAGCCAGGAAACGCGTTGCCGGATTTGCTGTCCTTGTAGCTGTTGGGTTAGTATGCTTTTTCGCCCTTGACGGACGTTTTCCATCAGGTTCGCAGGGCGACAGCGACAAGGCTACGCCTGCCGGAGAACAGGAGCACCATGATAAAGAGCAGCATCACGGAGAACATGAACACTCGGATTTGCCCGGCGAGATGAGGCAACGTGCAGATGGCGAAGAGCGGCGTGAGTCGCACAACACTGAGCACCACTAGATCAATTTACGGCGTCGCAATATTCGGAAAACGAACTTGCGAACACAACCATTTCAATTTGTCGAAGGAAAAATGATGAAACGACTTTCCCATTTTGTATTCACCATGACGCTGTCTGTCGGCGTTACGCTTTTGTTGGCAGGGTGTGCAGACAACACTGTGACGGACGAAGGTAGTTCGGGTGATTCTGCCACAGAGCACAGCGAGGAGTCGCACGAACATGAAGAAGAGGCGCACGAACATGGCGAGGGCGGCCACGAAGAGGGGCACCACGAACACGATGGCGACAAGGGTGAACACGACGACAACAAGGGTGAACACGACGACAAAGAGGGGCATCACGACGGTGATGACGACGAGGGCCACAAGGAAGGCGACGGCCACGATAAGGATGGCGAAGATCACCACGACAAAGACGGTGATGGACACGACAAAGACGAAGAAGGTCACCAGGACAAGAAAGAAGAACACAAAGAGAAGTCACTCGAAGAGTAGCCGCTACGCCGTGTTCACGCGTCCGCGACACAAGGCCGCGTAATAACAACAGAAAGCCTGCCAGTTTGCTGGCAGGCTTTCTTTCTGGGCATCCCCATTGCTCGCGGCTGTGGGGATGTGCGTTTAAAGTCGCAGCGACGACGTAAATCGGCAACTGCGACCCCGGCTCGTGCATCAGATAATTACCAAACATGATCCGGGATGTTGATGTAGGCAGGTTTGGGAATCAGCTGACAGGCAGCCGGGGCTCCCGTTCCAATCAGGAGGTGCTGCTCCTGGGTCAGCGTCAAGCCTGTGCGGGTTGATGGCCATTCCGAGACCCGCATGTAGGGAACTCCGGTCGCCCGCTCAACAATAGGACTCCCGATGACGCGAGTTCCGGCGGAACAACCTGCAGACAAACAACCACCGACACCGACTCCATAGCCACGAAATTCACCGTAGCCACCAAAGCCGTGGCGGTGTCCGTGCAGCAGCGAGGCACCGCCTGAAATCATTCCGTGGTCGCGGTAATGACCAGCTGGATGTCCAATCGGGAAATTGGCACGGTGGCAGGTCGTACATTCCGGATTGCCGCAACTCGTCTGTGGATACAGGGGCCTGTCCCGAAGTAACTTCGCCCTGGCGCAGTCGGGACAGATGACGTCGCCGTCCGTTTGGCGACCGGCTGCGTGGTGATAGATTTTTGACACCTCGGCCGAGGGAATTGCGGCATTTGAGGTCGAGGACCCTGGCTGGCCGCCAGGCTGATCAAGGCTCCCAACTGCGGCGGAGAGAACTTTCGACTCTTCATTCTCAGCACCTTGCAGGCACGCCATACCGGTGATCAGACACAGGACCATTGTTGATCCTTTGACGACGATTTCGCCCAACAGGGTGACTCCATTCACGTCCTGCCGATTTTTTTTCAGCAGTCTCAGCATTTCAGTTCTCCATTTCTTCCACGACGTCGACCGGCATGAGAAGAATTATTGAGCCGGCAAAAGTCCGGCGGCGAATGTCAGCAACCAGCCTTGTGCCCAGAACAGGATTGTCAGCCCCAACGTGTTTCGAGGCGATCGTGAATCACATGAACAATGAGCTGATGCTCTTCCGAAGCGAGGAGGGGCAAGCCCCGTCCCGCTTCGGACGAACATTCAAGTCAGCGAACTGACTCTGCGACGGTTTTGGGAAGACCGTCAACTCCCTCTCTCTCTTGCTGTGCTCGTATCGCAATCAGCCTCAGCAGCTGTGCCTCTCTCGGTCGGACGAAACTGCACTCGGGCTCAATCGACTGCCGTCTCTCTGACCACACAATTGCTGTAACCGAAAAGATCGCTATGTCACAACGAACCGTTGCAATCCGCAGAATCTGTGCCACACAACTTATCGTTACAACCGGCATAATCGAATCTTTTTTGTAAGCTATTTATCACAAACAGGTTACACCCGGTTCAGGAGTGCTGTTCCGGGCGTCACACCAGCATTGTTGTTCAGTCTGCTTATGATGGTGCTAACGAATGTGTCAAGAATACCTAACATGCGGGCAGTCGTCGGGACGTATACGCCAGGCATTTCGGCCCAATCCTGTTTGAGTCAGGGGAACGGAGTGCGTCGTCAGGGATAATGGAGCCGCCGTCGGCTCGCCGACGCACGGCCGGAGTGCCATGGGCCAGGCGGAATTACCGGAGAATCCCGCCAAAATAGTTCATTTGCTGAACGCTGACGCCCTTCATCACGTCCTGGCGAGACGGTGCGGGCCGCCAAATCGCGTCAGCTGCTCGGATTCACAGGTTCCGGCCTCAAACAGTCCAGCCGGACCCGGTTTTCCGGCAATGAATCGGAAAGTCACTTTGATTGGCACGCAAATCGTGGTTGCGGGGCGTACAAACAAATATCCGGACGGATCGGCCATGCTGCTACGAACGGGTGTATTGTTGACCACCGTTTTTGTTCCCGATACGAGCATCACTGGAAAGATCATTGATGGCGAAGTGCCTTGTTACCGGCGGAGCCGGGTTCATTGGAAGTCACCTGACGGAGTTGCTGCTGGAAGATGGTCACGAGGTCGTCGTACTGGATAATCTCAGTACCGGCCGGGCGACAAATCTTGACGCGATCAGTGGGCATCCCAGGCTCACGATTCGGACGGGGTCGATCACCGATTCCGTTCTGCTGGCCGAGGTAGTCCACGGCGTGGAAATCATTTACCACCTTGCGGCTGCGGTTGGCGTCAAACTGGTTGCCGATGACCCGGTCCGCACGATTGAAACCAATATTTATCCCACGGAGCAATTGCTCCGGCTGGCCTCTCAGGGCAACGTCAAGAAGTTCTTTCTGGCCTCGACCAGCGAAGTTTATGGCAAGCGTCCCGGTGACGCATGGGTCGAAGACGACGACCTGCACCTGGGCCCCACCAGCCGTCCTCGATGGGCGTACGGTTGTTCAAAAGCCATTGACGAGTTTCTCGCTCTGGCGTACTACCAAAAGTACGGACTGGGTGTGACGGTTGGACGATTCTTCAACGTTGTAGGGCCCCGACAGGTCGGCAACTACGGTATGGTCGTACCGCGTTTTGTCGAATCCGCGTTGAATGGAGGTCCAGTGACCGTCTATGACGATGGGTCTCAGGTGCGCTGTTTTGGGCATGTCGAGGAAGTGACTCGATGCCTGCATGCTTTGGTGCAGGAAGACAAGGCCGTTGGCAAAGTCTTCAACATTGGCAGCGATCAGGCGATTTCCATTCTGGAACTGGCTCAGCTGGTCATCAAAAAAGTCGATCCGTCCGTCAAGGTGGAGTTCATACCGTATCGTGATGCCTATGGCGAAAATTTCGAAGACGTTCAGCGCCGCGTGCCCAATACCGACCGTCTTTATGAAGCCACGGGAATGAGGCCCACCATGACACTGGACAAAATCCTGGACGACATCATTTCGTGGAAAAAGCGGACGCTGTGAGCCGATTCGAGTTGAGTGAATTCAGAACCGGAAGGCGAACTGCAAATCGGCAAGCTCCGGAACGTGACCGAGCAGACAATCTGCGTTCGTGACTGAATTCTGGGCCTGACCCCGCCATGTGAGCGAATTTCCCTGCCGGTGGCAGACAGCAATGGCGACCGGGCAACGGGCAGTTTGATTTCAGGTAATCCTGATCGGACATGGCGGCCCTGTTGTGGAAACAGTCAAGTACGAGCGTCCGCTTCACAGTCGGTAATTCACCTTAACCTGGTACCTGGTTTGCGTTTCGGGCGAATACATCCGCCAGAGTGGCAAGGTCGAACCACGCTGCTGTCGGCCATGAAGTTTCTCACCCTGGCTGGGGCGAAGTGGAGTTGCCGTTCCCACAAGTATCAATGTTTACAACCGTTCAGTGCTGGCCCGAAGGCAGCTTTCACGGGTGAATCCGGCTCTTTTGTGCTTGAGGTGTGGTTTTTGGCCGTTTAGGATGCTTGGCGAGTGTTCTCCGATTGCGCGGACTTTCCAGCTTAACACGCCTGGGGAGCAGAATGCGTCGTTGGGCAGTGAAAACGGTTGACGCCGTTGGCAGAGCTGGATCCCCGTAAACGCCCGGACACCAACCGCCGATGGTCAGGATACGGCGAGGAGTTTAGCTACGCTTAATGCCGGTAACCTGTTGTTGAGTCGAGTTTTTGGTTCCGAGCGTTAGCTCGCACGGTCTGACGCACTGTCTTGTCGGATCGTGATATCACACTCCCGATGGTCGAAAGCATTCAGTGACCGATACTGATTGACTTTCGGAGAATGTTCATGAGTACGCTTGGTAAAATCTGTCTGTCACTCACCATCCTGCTGTTGCTGCTGGCCATGGCGCCGATCCCCGGCAAGTATGGTGGCTGGATACCCAGGTTGTTGGTTTTCCACAATCAGTGGTCTGAAAAATTGCGCGATGCCAAAGCCGGTGCCGGCGCAGCGATCGAGGCCCAGGCCACCGCGCGTCAGGAACTTTCCAAGGCGTCGACTGATATCGAGAACCAGGTGACGGGTTGGGACCGTTACTGGAACATTCCGGCGCGAGGACCGCAGGTGCCCCAGGGCGCGCCAGGGATCCAAAAGAGAAACGGACAACTGCTTCTCACAAACCTCGGCACGGACCACGGGTTGGTTATGGCCGAATTTACAGACGATAATGGTGCCCGGCAATTCGCGGTGCCTGTTGTTCACGCATTTTACGGCGGCCCTGAAGGATACACGTATGCTGGCGAATTCGTGGCGGATCCGAACAACTTGGCTGCCAACCGAGCCGTGCTGCGACCCGTGCATCCGGTGAATCCACGGGCGTGGCCTGAAAACGCCGCGTGGCGTTTGCGCGGAATGATCCCATCAGGTGCTCGAGCGAATATCGACGAACTGCACCGACGCATAAATCGAACCCGGGAATTGACGGATCGAACTCTCGCGAACATCACGCGTCAAACTGGTCTGCTGCATGCGGCCGAAGACGCACTGAACGTGCGAAAAGGCGAATTGCTGGGCAACCCGGATGGCATTGACGATCCGGGCCGTCCCGAGTTTATTGTCGGACTTCTGCAGGCCATCGAAGACTTCGAGGAAGAACGAAATCAGTTGCAGCTGGACGTTGACCATCTTCGACGATCGTTGAATGCGTCGTCGGAAGAACGAAACCAGAAACTGGAAGCGTTGACCGCTGCCGCTGCCAAACTGCCGGATTCTGCGTCCAGTACATCGCTGGAACCCGCCAAGGTGACGGGGCAGCCCGCACCCGCTAACTGACACGTCTGTCAGCGTCAGGACTGACACAACGTGAACGCCAGCCGGGTTTTTACCCGGTTGGCCCCCGCTGGTGACACGTCCGCTCAATTCCGGCCCTGTCAGCAGTCGATTCACACTGCAGGCGGCTTCCCACGGCGCAATTGCGCGCTCATAGTTTGCTTTACGGGTTTTTTGCAAATGGGCATGTACGACCGAGATGACAAACGTCCCACGGGTTCGCCGTCACCTCCCGTTGCGCCACGTCGACCATTGTCTGTTGTGGCAAAGATTATCATTGTCACCGTTGGTGTTTTTCTGCTGCAGCTGCTGACAAAACGTCCGCAGGCAGATTCGCTGGCCTTTGATTGGCTGGCCATCGAACGTGACCTGGTGTTCAGTTACGGCCAGATCTGGCGCCTGCTGACCTATGCTTTTATCCACAGCGAAACACAGTTGCTGCACATCGGCTGCAATATGCTGGGACTATTCTTTCTGGGACGAATTATTGCGCAAACCCTTGGCGAACGTGAGTTTCTGTGGGTGTATCTGACATCTGCTGTGTTTTCCGGAATTGTTCAGGTCAGTTCCATGGCCGTCTTTCGATCACCGGGACAGGACTGGGCATTGGGAGCATCCGGAGCCGTCTGTGCGGTCTTCGTTCTGTTCGCGCTCCATTACCCTAAAATGAAACTGTACTTCTTCGGGGTTCTGCCGATCGAAGCACGCTGGCTGCTGGTTGCTGCCGTGGCGTGGGACGGTCTCGGTTTTCTGGGTCTCGTTCCCAACCTGTTTGCCGGCGACGGTGCCAAGGTCGGGCATGCGGCTCATCTGGGAGGCCTTGCCTTTGGCTTCCTGTATTTTCAGTGGAACATGAACCTTTCGCGGTGGTGGGATCAATTCGCCGGACGACTGACCGAAGCTCCAAAGCCGCGGTCCAATCTCAAGGTCTATAATCCCGGCACCCAGCCCGAAGTTGATTACTCAGCGAAGGTCGACGATATCCTGGCCAAGATCAGCACTCACGGCGAAGCCAGCCTGACCGATCGCGAGCGACGAATCCTGACTCAGGCCAGCGAACACATGAAGAGTACGCGTTCGTAGGGCGGGCGGGGCGGCCCGCACGCCGACTCGAGCTGCCGCTCGGAAACATGTTCCCCGCTCCCGATGGTCGCTTGATGCGATGCACAACGTTTAACGGCAAGCCGCAGGCGATTGCGAGGCTCGAAACACAGTCGCCTGCGGCTTGCCGTTAAACGAGTGATGGGAAATGCCTTAAGCAGGTCAACGCCATCACAACGTGGCGCTGTCCAGCTAGAGCACTTCACTTTTTTTCGTAGCGGAAGCCGCCAAGGCTTTCGACCTGTCACTGCCGGAATTTCTGGCGAATTCCGCTACAGAACGACCGCGTGATTTTGAAAACTGCTGTAACGGTACTTTATCCGATGATGTCCTGGATCACTTGGCCGTGCACATCGGTCAGGCGGCGGTCAATACCGTTGTGCCGCACGGTCAGGCGTTTGTGATCGATCCCCAACTGATGCAGTATTGTGGCATGCACATCGTAGACCTCAGTCGGGTTGTCTCGATCCAGAGGCTTGTAGCCCCACTCGTCGGATGGCCCGTAGCTGATGCCGCCTTTGATGCCGCCGCCACACAGCCAGTTGGTGAAGACGTACGGGTTGTGGTCTCGCCCCTTGCCGCGCTGACTTGACGGCATGCGGCCAAATTCTGTTGTCCACAGGACGATCGTGTCTTCCAGCAGTCCGCGCTGCTTGAGATCCTGCAGCAGTGCAGCCGTGCCAATGGCCATTCCCGTCGCCAGCGGCTTATGGTCCCGTTCGATGTCTTCGTGGCTGTCCCAGTTACGCCGAGGAAAGCTGTTGTCGTTGCCGGACCAGATCTGAATGAACCTGACGCCTCGTTCCAGCAGACGACGAGCGACAAGGCACTTGCGGCCAAAGTACTCGGCTTCTTCCGGAATGTTAATGTGATCCGGATAGGTTGCTCCCGGATTATCCAGTCCGTACATCTGCAGTGTGTGCTGCGATTCTTTGGAAAGATCGAACGCTTCCGGAGCGCTGAACTGCATTTTTGCAGCCATTTCGTAGCTGCGAATGCGGGCTTCCAATCGCGAATCTCCGTCGCGCTGCTGTTTGTGATTTTGATTCAGTTGCTGCAGTAATTTCAGGCCGGCTTTGTCGCTGTCTGTGGTGACGTAGTCAGCATCGGGCAGCAAATCGGCGATCGGATTTTTTCGCTGCGGAAAAATGGTGGTGCCTTGAGTGCTCGCCGGCAAAAACGCCGAACCCCAGTTTTTCGGCCCGTTGCTGGCGAAGCCACGATGATCGGGCAGCACAACAAAGGTCGGCAGGTTTTCGTTCAGTGTTCCCAGTCCGTAGCTGACCCAGGCTCCCATTCCGGGAAACCCTGGCCGCTGAAATCCTGTCGCCTGCAGGTACGTCGCCTGGCTGTGAACTCCGGTCTTGCCAACCACGTTGTGCACGAAAGCGATATCGTCCACGCACTGCCCCAACGGAGCCACAACATCGCCCAGCATTTTGCCACAGTCGCCGTGCGGTTCAAACCTGAACGGTGACTTCATCCACGGACCCAGACCGTTTTGAAACGTCTCGACGTATTCACCGAAGTCCGATTTTTTGCCGTGGTGTTTTTCGAGGGCCGGTTTGTGATCCCACAGATCGATGTGACTTGCCGCCCCACCCATGAACAACTGTATGACTCGCCTGGCCTTTGCCGGATGATGCAACACATCCACAACGCCGCCGCCTGTAGTCCGCGAATCCGCACAGGCGACGTTTTCTTCAAACATCATTGTCGACGCGGCAAGACCGGCGAACCCATGTGCCGTGGTGTTCAGAAGTTGGCGTCGTGT
>JAPYTO010000100.1:16580-23226 GCA_029941865.1 Fuerstiella sp.
ACGCGGCAAGACCGGCGAACCCATGTGCCGTGGTGTTCAGAAGTTGGCGTCGTGTTTGCATGGAACGAGTACTATTTCACAGTTGAAAAGTGGGGGGGCTCATCGTACCACAGATCTTTTATTTCGTATTAAAAAGAGCATCTGGAGGATGGCCTGGTGAACCCCGGAACGAGATGAAAGCGAAAGTAGCGAGTGAACCGACATTGCTCTCCACACAAATCGCAACAACAGATTTTACCCTCCCTCCGGGAGGGGCGAGCCTAAGCGAGGGGAGGGCCGACTGAACGGTGTCGCAAATTTCTCATCCCGGTTGCCGCAACATCCCTCCCCGCTCGTCCCTCGCGACCCTCCCAGCGGGAGGTTGAAGTGACATGTTTATCTCGACAACAAAGGCACCCTCCCTCGCTGCTCACCGCACGACACATCGGAAGTGGTTAAGGTGGGGGTGCCGAAGTCGCCAGACTTTGGACAACATAGAGCAAAACCTCCAAACTCTGGCGAGTTCGGCTACGGAATAACTCCAATAATGGGATTTGATAAAGCATTAATCCAGAAAAACGAATTCACTGGTGTTGAAAAGAATGCGGCACAGGTTCGGCAGACCGTACCGGTCAGCATAGTTGTCGAGTTGCTCACGCTCGGAGCGTGTCGGCTGCCGCCCCGTCACGAGTTCAAAGGCTCTGATCGACGCCGGAGTTCCCTGTGATTCGGATTCAACGCGCGCCGCAAAGTGACGCGCCATTGTCAGATTAAAACTGTTGTTCAGCAACGACAACGCCTGCAGCGAGGTCAGCGTCTCAGTGCGACGAGGCGTACTCTGCGACGAATCGGCGCAGTCCAGCAGCGTCATAAACGGATCCGGCTGCGAACGGGCGATGAAGCGGTATACGGAACGACGGTGCGATGCCGTGTCGTCCGGATCGAACTTGTGATACTCAAAGTGAGGCGAATGATCCGTCTTTTCCAAAGCGAACAGGTAGAAGCCAGGCCCCCCCATTTTCAGATCCAGTTTGCCGCTCACCGACAGGACTGAATCTCGCAATTCTTCCGCTGACAGCCGGCGGCGGCTCATCCGCCAGAGATACTGGTTGTTGCTGTCAATCAACGCATTGGCTTTGTCGTGTGTCGAGGCCTGCCGATACGCGGCACTGTTCACGATCAGCCGGTGCAGATGCTTAAACGACTGAGTTCTGCGGAACTCGTCGGCCAGCCAGTCGAGCAGTTTTGCGTGAGTTGGTGATTGCCCCATCTGGCCAAGGTCATTCGGTGATTCGACAATGCCCTTGCCGAAATGGTATTGCCAGATGCGATTGGCGATGGATCGCCACGTCAGCGGGTTGTCGTGTCTGGTAATCCAACGGGCGAGTGCCGCGCGACGGTCTGCTTCTGAGTGATCGTCGGGCAGATCCAACTGCCACTTTGAGTCCTTCGTCAGCGGAATCGTGCCAGGGCGAACGGCGGCCTGCGGCTGCTGAATATTGCCGCGATGCAGGACACTCACCGATCGAGGTGTGCCGTTCGTTGGCTTGAAGTTGCCCTGCGGGCTGAAGTGAGTGGCTGCGGCATAGACCATTTTTCCGGCTGGCAGCTCTTTCAGTTGTCGGTCGATATCGCCGCGTTTTTGCAGCAGGTCCTGTTGCAGGGCCACGCGGTCCGGCGTCAAAATCTGATTCAGGATTTCTCTGCGTCGTTTTTCCGCTTCCGTCAATCTTGCGACAATGTCCGGGTCAGCAGCTGTTGCCCAAATGCCGTCGGTCAGGTTGGTTTTCCTCCAGCGTGCTGGCGCTTCGATGGAATCCAAAGCCGCGACTTTGGTTCCGGCTGCAACGTTGTCGCCGTTCGCATCCAGAATCTCCAGTTCCGCCAGTGCGAAGATGAAAACGCCCTTTCGGTCGGCCAGTTTCGTGGCCGTGACACGGACGAATCTGGCGGTGGTTCCGCCACCGGGAAATTCCACAGTGCTCAATCCTGGATTCGGAAAGTCCTGTTCGACGAATTTTTCCAGGCCCACAGCCTGCTGCTGCGACTCCGCACCGGACCTGGTGTCAACGCGAAACCTCACGGGGAAACCGAAGCCTGCGCCAATTCCGCCGAAGTCGTCGTGGCAGGGGTGCAGCACGATCTCCGCGATTTCCACGTCCCGACCCAAATCGACCTCGACCCATTTTTCCGCATCCGAAGTTGGCGACGTCTGGCTGTGGTAGCCGAATTCCGGCTGTTTGTCGGCGGGCTGCGCTTTCGGTTTAAGGGCACTGATTCGCTTGTCCAGGTCCGCAAGTCGTTCGCCACCTTTCTGTTTGACGTCGTCATCGAATTTCTTCAGCTGCGCAGCCAGTTCGTCCCGGGTGGCCGACAATTCCTGACGCATGCGTTCCGTTTCAGGATCCGTGTCGTAGCGCCGGTCTGCGCGATCGACGGCGGCGAAGATCGATTGCAGACTGTAGTAATGCTCCTGAGTAAACGGGTCAAATTTGTGGTTATGACACCGCGCACATTGAATTGTCACGCTGCAGAAAGTGTTCAGCGTGTTGGTGACCATTTCGTCGCGGTCAAGATTGCGGGCCACCCTGCCATCGATCTTTGATTCCGGCACTTCGACATGACCGATGAAGTCCCACGGTCCGGCTGCGACGAATCCGAGCCCCAGGATGCCGTCTGGTTCACCGGGATACAACGCGTCGCCCGCAATCTGTTCCTGAACAAAACGCGAGTATGGTTTGTCTTCGTTGAACGATCTGATCACATAGTCACGGTACGGCCACGCGTTCGGACGCAGCTTGTCCTTGTCATACCCGCAGGTGTCGGCGTACTTGACCACATCCAGCCAGTGCCGCGCCCAACGTTCACCGTATTGCGGCGACGCCAGCAAACGGTCAACAAGTTCGCTGTATGCCCGCGGGTCGTCGTTGTCCTCGAATGCTTTCACCTGTTCCGGAGTCGGTGGCAGACCCGTCAGGTCGTAGGTCAGACGGCGGATGAGTGTTCGACGATCTGCAGCGGGCCCGTGAGCCAGACCGAATTCGCGGTGTTTCGCAAGAATGAACGCATCAATCGGTGATTGCGTCCAATCCGGGTCAGAGGTCTCTGTGGAAACAGGCGGGACTTCAGGTCGCCGGATTGCTTTGAATGACCACCAGTCGAAGTTATTGACCATGGGTTCCTGAAGCATTAACGCGTCGGGCCATTTTGCACCTTCCTCAATCCATCCTGCCACCAGACGGACTTCCTCCTTTGTCAGCGCATCACCGTCCTTCGGCATGGACGGTGGTTCACCGTCGACGGACTGCAACACGCTCAGCAAATGGCTTTCGGCAGACTCTCCGGCAACGACGAACCCGCTGTCCTGCAGCGATGACCATGCCTGTAGCGAAAAGTCGCCTTTTCTATCGACGTCGTTGTGGCACGCGAGGCAACGATGTTCCAGGAGTGTTTGCACCTTGCTGAACGAATCTGCAGCGGGATCGCCATCACCGAACGCGGCTGTTCGATCTGAGTTCACGCCGGCGACAAATGCGACAACGGCCAGAATATGTATGGTGGAAGATCGGATTGTCATCATTCAAGGCGGGGCAGGAGGAACGGCGAGAGCGGGATGGCATTCTAGTCATTCAACATCGAATGCGGCACTGCAGCAAGCAAATTTGATTTAGCGACCGCAAATCACTGGCCCTTTCGGATGTGCGGCCACAAGATGCTGAACATGATCGTCAGTTCAGATCGTTCCTACACTTTCGACGGCGTCCCGACTATGCCCCATCACTTTTCAACCCGCCTCATTTTTCTGCTGCTGCCAATCTTTACAGCTGTGACTTCAGCCGCTGATCCACTTGATGGTCGTTACCTTTACGTCGCTTCGCCTGGAGTTCGCAACTACCTGGAGTCTGGCGGACACGGATTGCTGGTCTTTGACATTGATGACGGGCACAGGTTTGTCAAACGCATACCGATTGGCGGAGTGGACCAGAACGGCAAACCCATCAATGTGAAGGGCGTGTGCGCCAGCCCGATCACGAACCTGATTCACATCAGCACGCTGCGAACGATGATGTGCCTGGATCTGGTGACGGAAAAACTATTGTGGGAAAAGCAGTACGACGGCGGTTGCGACCGCATGTCGGTGACTCCGGACGGAAAAACGATTTACCTGCCGTCACTGGAGAAGGGGCATTGGCACGTGGTGGACGCAGTGACCGGCGCTGTGATTTCCCGCATCGAACCCAATTCCGCATCGCACAACACCATCTGTGGCATCGGCGGACGTTACGCATACCTTGCTGGTTTGAGGTCGCCGGTTCTCACCATTGCCGAAACGACGAACCACTCCGTCGCCAAGACGTGTGGCCCCTTCAGTCACAATATCCGACCGTTTACGGTGAATGGTTCTGAGACGCTGGTCTTCGTCTGCATTAACCAATGCCTGGGGTTTGAGGTCGGTGATCTGACGACCGGTCGCAAACTGCATCGTGTCGAAGTGGAAGGCTTCGAACAGGGAAAAGTCAAACGGCACGGATGTCCAAGTCACGGCATCGGCCTGACACCCGATGAAACGGAACTCTGGGTGTCCGACGGAGCCAACAGTCACATGCACGTCTACGATGCCACGGTGATGCCGCCGAAACTGAAGTCCAGTCTGCCCGTCCGCAACCAGCCCGGCTGGGTCACATTCAGCATTGACGGCAGTCTGGCCTATCCGTCCTCCGGCGACGTCTTTGACACGACCAGCCTGAAGCTGGTCACCCAACTGACTGACGAGGAAGGCCGGGCGGTTGGCAGCGAAAAAATGCTGGAAATCGACTGGCAGGACGGTCAACCGGTTCGAACGGGCGATCAGTTCGGCTTGGGAACTCGGTTGCTGCGGTAACACCGGGCGCTGCCACAAACACGTCCACCGTCGGCCGTCGCCCAATCCGCACGGCCGGACTCAGCGACCTGAGATCCGTTATCGTGCCTGGAAGCGAAGCTGTTCGAACAGTTTGGTTTTCAGGCGATCGACACGGTCATCGATACGCCAGCGTTGGCAGCAGCTGACATCAACCGTTGGGACTGGTACACCTGAAAGGCCTTACCGAATTGGAAGTCATCCTCCTCGACTACACTCAGATCACGAATGCTGGACTGGAGCACTTAAAAGGCCGGACGAACCTGACATGGCTCAACCTCGTCGAAACACAGATCACGGATGCTGGGTTGGAGCATCTGAAAGGGATGACCAATCTCAATGTGCTTATGCACTGTGTCGCCCGCGACGATGGCTACGAATTCCGAACAGTTGAATGCAGCTTTGAATCACCAGCGGATCGATCCCCGCCATCCCTTTGCGACCTGACGGCCGCCAGCAGCAGCAACCTGTTTCTTCCGTTGAACTCATCCAGAGACTGATAACTATGGGCGCAGCAAAGTTGCCAGCCAGGTCTCGTCGATTCGGCGTTGGAAAGGAAATTGGAGGAGCCGGCTACGTGCATCGCTCGTACGAGCACCTGCTTCCTGTCGCCGTTCCGAATGCAACACCGGCCGTCCCTGATGGTTTCAACTACACCGTAGTTAAGTACCAGCTGAAGACTGAAACAGTGTCGTTCATCGTGTGCGACGATTTCGATTCAACGGACGAACCGACAGTCGGAAACGTGTGTACCGTGAAGTCTGACGGGGCCACGACAATTCGAAGGCAGTCAAAGGATCCATGGATCTATCACCACAAGTGGCTCTTCGTGGCGGACGACTACGCGGGCTTCGATGTAGCAGCAGCGAAGACGAGGTCAATGCAGTGGCTGTCGCTGGACAACATCGACTTCCGCCGCATCGGCAAGAAGAGCTACTGGGAAGAACACATTCTTCCCAGGCTGAAGGACGTATCTGCTTAGTTCATCTATCCCACCGGGGTGAGTTGAAGCGTTATTAACGTCCTTTTGTTGGCAACCAAAAGTTGGCGTCATTTCTTCTCAGCGGCCCGCAACAGTTTCGGCTGAAATTTCTTCGTGGCTGACTTCTTCGGCAGCTGAGCTTTCTGTGCCGCCTTGAATTCGTCCACTGTCAGCTTCTTGTCGCCATTCTTATCAATTCTTTTGAACCGCTGTTCGGCCTGCTCGATTTCTTCTGCTTTCTCTCGCTTCCCTTTGTATTCGTAGAACGTGATCTCACCATCTCCGTTCCGATCGGTCATCATGAACCGAGCTTCTGGCGGCTTGTTCGTGAACTCTTTCAGCGACACTTTCAGGTCGTCGTCTGTATCGATCAGCTTGAAAATCTGTTCAGCTTTCTCGAGAGCTGCGTTTTTCTGTCTCTTGCCCTTGTACTCGTCGAAGGACAGAAAGCCGTCTTCGTCCTTGTCCAAGGTCTTAAACGTCTTTTCCATGGTCTGAACCCACTTGGTCTTGGCAGGCTTCTTCTTTGCCGTTTCGTCATCGGCAGCAACACAGGTGCCGGCGATCACAAAACAGGCCAGCAACGCAGTCAGGACAACAGACGTGTTTTTCATGGGATATGTCTCAGTTTAGTTTGAGGTTCTCAGGCGTTTTCGAGTTCAGTGATCTTATCGATGCTCGGCCGCGCAGGAAAGCATTGAGTGAGAGGTGCGGGAAATGTGTTTAGGAGCCGGTGACGTCCATCAACGTTCGGTCCAGGCGAGCTGGATACAGGTGCTTGCCAT
>JAPYTO010000101.1 GCA_029941865.1 Fuerstiella sp.
CTGGAACTACACAGCTGTACCAGAGATGCGACAGTAATTGTTTCGCCAGTGCTAAACGTCCTTTTGGGCGGTAAAATTCAGGCCGTGTTGTTCTTCGGGCATCACGGCCTGTTGCTTGTCATCCCCGTGGGGAGTCTTGATTATGGTAGTTCAATCGGGTCAATTTTCTTTCTCTCCTGTCGTGTTGTTCCTTATTTACATAATAGTAGCCTCTGCCCTCACGCCGCTCGGATCGTCACCATCATCAGCCGACGAACAAACTGCCGTGGATGCTCCAAAACCCACCGGACAAGATCGTGACTTTGAGAACTCCATCGGAATGAAGCTGGCCCCCATTCCGATCGGCACGTTCATGATGGGATCCCCGCGCAAGGAGGCGGAACGCGACACCCGCGAAACCCGTCACGAGGTCACCATCACTCGCCCATTTGACATGGGCGTCTACGAGGTGACGCAGGCGGAATATATTGTGGTGATGAAGGACCTGCCGGATTTTCGAAACCGTGCCGCGTTCAAAAACGACCGCGGCGGCAGCTTGAACCACCCCATGGAAAACGTGGAGTGGAAGAACGCCGTCCTGTTCTGCCAAAAGCTGTCTGCGAAGCCCGACGAGAAATCTGCTGGGCGCAAATACCGACTGCCGACTGAGGCCGAGTGGGAATACGCCTGCCGTGCCGGTTCGCGGTCCGTGTTTCACACTGGTGATTCGCTGGCGTCCGCACAGGCGAACTTTAACGGCAATTATCCCTACGGCGACGCGCAGGAGGGACGCTATCTGCGAAAGACGGCGAAGGTCGGATCGTACAAACCCAACGCCTTCGGACTGTACGACATGCACGGAAACGTATCGGAATGGTGTTCCGATTTTTACGATCCGGAATACTACGACAACAGTCCGGAGGAAAATCCGTTTGGACCTCCGGTGGGCGTGGTCTCCACCAGCTTCAACGGATTCTACATGGTGGTTCGAGGCGGAAGCTGGGTGGATGATGCCCGGGCCTGCCGCGCCGCCTATCGGTATCGAGCAATGCCAGCCACTCAATACCGGCTGATCGGATTTCGAGTCGTGTGCGTCACCAGCAAGGACTAGTGCGTTGTCAGAACAAAGTTTTAGCGTTGATCAGGAAAAGGGGGTCAAGTACCAAAAATGCAAAGCAACCTTCGGGCTGTTCGGCATCGCGGGTATGGCTGTGGTGTTCACTATCGGTTGCAGTGATTTGTCAACTCCGCAGCCGATTCCGACGGATACGTCGACAACCGAATTACATGGCAGACAGACGCTCACCATCCACGTTCCGCAGATGAGCGAACGACTGAAGTTGCTCTGAAGTGACTGACCCAATCGGGTAAAACAAGCCCTGTCAGGGCTTGACGGTGTTGAATCGGTCGACGACGAGTGGGACAGAAATCCCGACGCGATCGATCTGGAGGACCTGTTGTTCGTCACGTACGACGCCGACAGGATTGATACAGAACAGCTGCAGAATGTGATTCAGAAAGAAGGATTTGAATCCGTGCTGCGGTAGTATTACAGCGCAGAAGTGAGGAGATACTGATGTCCGAAGATGCCGAACTCAAGCTCAGCCCGGCTCCCGATTGCTGAAGCAGCACGAAAGTCGCGTTGCCGGGTGCAGCGCAGAATCTGTCCGAAGACCAGCCTTCGTCGTCCAATCGTGGAGAACGTATCGCGAAGGCGGGCACCGTCGTCTCAGCAATCATGGCGTCCAGCTGTTGCTGGCTGCCACCGTTGCTGCTTGTGTTCGGCGTTTCCGGTGCGGGCATGGTCGCGGCGATCGAAGAATACCGAACGCACATGATGGTGGTGACATTCAGCTTTCTTGCGATGGCCTTCTATTTCACCTATCGACCACGGTCGGCGTCGGCCGGGCAGGAAGACTGTTGCGCTCCCGCGGCCAACACCGGGACGCGGCGTTTCAATATGATGGCGATGAACAAGGTCATGCTTTGGGCTGTCACCGCCATGGCGGTCGTGTTTCTGTTCTTTCCTCAGTTCGTCACTGGAATACTGGCGTCCGACACCGGTCAGTTTACCACTGACATGAAACGCACGACTGTCAGGATCGCCCACATGACCTGCTTTGGCTGAGAAGCCGGTGTGGCCCAGGCCATCAGTAACGCACCGTGTGTGCGGGCAGTCAAAGTCGACTATTCAACAGGAACAGCAACCATCGGTACGGACGCCGACACGCCGCTAAGCAAACAGGAAATCCGTGACGTACTCAATCCGACCCAATATCGCGTCGCGTTTGAAGACGATCCGTCACGGAACGACGATAACAGCGACGTGCACTGACCCTGGCCGCGCAGAATGTGTTCCAGCCTGAGAACCAGGGATCTCCACCATCCAGAACGGTTCACGAGAAAAAGTAAATTGTTCCACGACGTCGCAACTGAGAATTCGCCGCAACTGAGAATCTGCTGTGCAAATATCCTGGCAAAAACTCGTGTCGTTCACGATGACGCTGATCCTGGCAGGGCTCGTTGCGTCCGCTGCCGACATCTCAGCGTTTCACCGGGAAGCCCTGCTTGAGCGTTTCGACCGCGATCGGGACGGCGCACTGGATGAAGCCGAGAAACTCGCACTGCGCAGGACGTTCGGTGGTATCGACGTTCCCATGTTGCCCGGGAAGCTGTTCGATTACAGAAGTATTCGTCTGCCAGCCCACGTTGACTCAGATCAATTGCGACTGGCAGATAACACTCCGGCTGACAACGCCGTCACTGACGCCGGCGCAACCCTGGGGCGAGTTCTCTTTTACGACACGCAGCTTTCCGGAAACAACAGCGTGGCGTGTTCCTCGTGTCATCTGCAACGCGCCGGATTTACGGATCCCCGGCGGTTCAGCACGGGTTTCGAAGGCGGCCACACCGGTCGAAACGCGATGAGCCTGGCGAATCTGCGTTACACCAACGTGCAGGGTCACAGCCCCGGATTTTTCTGGGACGAACGAGCGCCGACGCTGGAAGCTCAGGTGCTGATGCCGATTCAGGATCACCTGGAAATGGGCATGACGTTGGCACAGGTTAACGATCGACTCTCCGGACTTCCGTACTATCCGCATCTGTTTGAAGCGGCGTTTGGCTCATCAGTGGTGACGAGTGACCGGATCGCAAGGTCGGTTGCCCAGTTCCTGCGTTCCATGGTCTCAATGAATTCGAAGTTTGACCGGGCGGCGACCGCCGGTGTTGACTATTCCACTGACTTTAACTCCTTCAGCGAGCAGGAAAACCGTGGCAAAGCGTTGTTCATCGACGGCATGGACGGCGTTGCCGAATTCGGCTGCGCCCATTGCCACATCCCGCCGACCTTTGGGATGGCAAAGGCGCTGAACAACGGTCTTACCCTGAAGTACAAAGACCGCGGACTGGGAGTTCTGGACCGCCGGCTCAACGATCCGTTCACTCCGTCGAACAACGGAAAATTCAAGGCATCTTCGCTTCGCAACGTGGAATTGACTGCACCTTATATGCACGACGGCCGCTTCAAGACGCTTGAAAATGTCGTCGAGCATTACAGCAGCGGCATACATTTACACGACAATGTCGGCCTCGCATTTCAGGATCCAGCCCCTGCAAAAGGGACCACTGGGTTTCGGTTCACCGCCGAACAAAAGGCGGCCCTGGTGGCATTTCTGAAGACATTAACGGACCGGCAGTTTGTGACTGACCCAAAGTTCGCCGATCCGTTTGTGCGATCCGCTGCGGTGCTGCGTGAATAGGCGCGATGCCAGTGTCAGGCAGTCAGGTCATTCAAAGAGGACGATACGATGATGCCAAACATTTGTGCTCTGCTGTGCCTGTTGCCCATGTCGGCCGGCGCGGTGGTCGATGAAAGCACTGGGGGACCGAAGTCGCCCGTGCAGGAATACAAGGCGCTGGTTGATGAGTACGAAGAGGTCGGCGGCGCGAAACAATTCGCCGGCCGATTCTTCGAACTCGCAAAGAAGCACCAAAAGGATCCTGTGGCCGTTCAGGCGCTCGTGTGGATTCTCGACAAACGCCGCAGCCAGCCTGCAGCGACACGTGCGCTTGAGCTGCTTGGGAAGCATCACCTGCAGAGCCCGGCATTGGCGCAGGCCTGTCGCAGCATCGCTCGCGTCCCTGCAATGGCGGCCGAACAACTGCTTCGCCGCACGTTGGAGAAATCCTCACACGCACCGGTAAAAGAGCAGGCCTGCTATTATTTGGCCTACCTGCTTGAGCAGCAAGCGTCCGCTGTGGACCAGCTGACAGCGGATGACGAACTGACGGAACGCGTGCTGCAGTACTACGGCCAGGAGTACGGAAAATATTTCATTGGGCTGAATCGAGCGAAACTCGACGGGAAACTGGAGAAAGTCTACGAGTTGATGACCACGTCTTTTTCCGACGTTCAAATTGACGAACAGAAACTTGGTGATCTGGCCGACACGGCGCTCTTTCGAATTCGTCACCTGTCTCCCGGTCGAGTGGCGGCCGAGATCACAGGGGAAGACATTTACGGCAAGGAGCTCAAACTCAGTGATTATCGGGGCAAGGTGGTCATGCTCTATTTCTGGGCCCACTGGTGAGGACCGTGCCGGAAACTCTATCCACACGAGCGGTCGCTCGTGAAACGTCTGGCCGACAAGCCGTTTGTACTTCTTGGTGTCAACAGCGACTCGGACCGTGCAGCGATTAAGAAAACGGTGCAGCAGGAAAACCTCACGTGGCAAAGCTGGTGGGACAACGGCAGCACACTCGGGCCAATTCAGACGAAGTGGCAGGTAGCGCAGCGTCCTGTTGTCTACGTGCTGGACGCACAGGGCGTCATTCGCTACCGGAACATTATCAGCGTGGATGAGGAACTTCTGGACGAAACCATTGACTCGCTCCTCGAAGAACTTGCCGCAAAGTCGCGCAACCCATGATCGATCACACTTCCGCGTCAGGACGGTGGGTTCGGCCAACGGGTGGATCCGGATTCCAGCTGACAGACTGCAGGTCGGAAAACACACGGTTGCGCGGTAGCCGTCATCCGCCTATGGCGTCCTGTCAAACGTTGTCTGCGACAGGGGTGGCGTCTCAATCTTAAATTCCAACCTGGCATACGATTCGCGCAGTGCCGTCTCAACAGATTCCGGCGAGTCTGCCTGCGCGAAGATAAAGCCGAGATATCGAGACCCTTCGGGAAGCGGGACCAATTGTTGTCCCGGGTGTGCCGAGATCGTCACGCCTTCGACTCCGCTCACCGCCCTAGCCTCATCAAGACCGTGGACTTCGATAAAGCGACCGGCACATGCAGTCGGAATCATCATCACGCCTGTCGCCTGACACTGGCGCTCCGGCGGTTCAAACTCACCGTCCAGTGCACAGCGAATGATCAATTCCTCCAGCGACATACCCGTGCCAAATCGGAGCGTACGGGAGCACAGCCCGCCGATCGAACGGGCATTGACTTCGATCACGGTGGGACCATCTTTTGCGAGTCGCAACTCGGCGTGGACAGGCCCTTCCGTGAGCCCCAGCGCTCTGGCTGCCTGCTCGGCACACCGGGCGATCTGGATCTGGCCCCGCGTTTCCGTGGGAAGCCGCGATGGAGTCACGTAGATCGTCTCTTCAAAGAAAGGGCCGTCCAGCGGATCAGGTTTGTCGAACAACGCAAGCACACTAAGTTCACCGCGCGTGAGCATTCCTTCCAAAGCAACTTCCGGCCCGTCCACAAACTGCTCAACGAGAAATTCTTCGGACGATGTGGGTAGGCCAACTTGTGAGGATGCACTGGCGTTGCCGGAAGTTTCTGTGGCACCGGGCATGCCGTGTTCACGTTTCAGAATCGCGTCCAGACGGTTTACGGCACGAATGAACTGTCCCTGATCGTCAGCGCGTATCACTCCCTGGCTGGCTGCGAGCGAAAGGGGTTTAACAACGCAGGGAAAGTCGACTCGATGTCCCAGAGCGGCACGGTCTTCCTGCAGCGAGCAGAGAGTGAACTTTGGAGAAGGCACGCCCGCCAGCTTAAACTGTTGCCGCATGTGATGTTTATCCTGAGCGGCAGTCGCTGACGTGACTGAGTTGTGGCGCAGTCCCAGCGCCGCGGATATTGCCGCCCCCACCACAACGACCTGGCTGTCAACCGGCACCACGGCGTCAATCGGATGCGTCGCCGAAAACTCAACCACCCGCTGCGCCGCTTTTTGCGGGTCATTGAAGTCCAGTGTCAGCAGAGCTGTTGGATTAAGCCTCGCGAGCGCATTGGGTTGCTCGGACGCGACGGTTACGTCCACTCCGAGTCCAGACGCCGCAGCTACAAAGGCCTCGGTTCGATATGTGGTCGTCGGCAGAAGCAGCAGCACTCGTGGCATGGTGAACCTTACTTCGTCGACGGCGTAAAGTAAGGATTTCGACCGGAGGCGTGGTCGGTGACGTCCAGAATGACGCCCACACCGGGAACGGCTGCACGAATCGAATTTTCGACTCCGAATTTCAGGGTGACATCCGCTTGCCCACATCCCTGATAACCGCCGCCCATCTGGATAAACACCTGGTTGTCCTTTACGTCAATGAGCCTGACAACACCGCCGTGAGCGGCGACCGAAGGATTGATGTCGGTGTCCAGCACGTGCTGCACTTGCTCACGAAGTTCGTCGCTGGATGGTACGCTTTCCCATGCGGCATCGGAGACGGCCGGATCATCGGTGCTCAGGTGGGCTCGAATCGAGGCACCGATTGTCTTTCCGATCACCGGCCACTCAGCACCTGACGATTTGTTGATCGTGATCTGATCGACGGTGTCACGATTCTCGTGACACCGTCGATCTCGAATAGGCGTTGCGCCAGCGGCGAACCCTCAGCCGCTTCTTTGCTAAGGAACGCGAAAGACTTATCGGGATAGACAGGTCGATCGACGGTGAATCGACACATGGCGTCCGTGATCGGTTCGCCAGTAATGGAAATCTTATTTTCTGACATGTTTGGTGTTCCCCTGTTCGAGTTCTTCCCAGGTTTCTATTGCGGGCTGCTGTCCAGCTACGGGCGCCTGGCAGGCGAGATTCTCGCAGACGAATACGGTTGGCGAAACATGTTTCACTGCCTTTCCCGCAATCGGCTATTCCAGGTTGGGTGATGTGTCCGCTTCGGTGGTTGCTCGGCAGGCGACAACACGGCCAGAGCAGTTTCACGCTGACTTGTGGCCGCGAAGAACGCTTTTCGACAGCAGTTTCGTTACTCCCACGAGCCAGTATCGTCCACGACAATAAGTAAACTGTTCCAGGTACGAAGTGCCGTTGATGGCATACAAACCAATCTCGTCGGTTTCCCCATGCGTGACTCCCCCACGTATGCCGCCACCGGCCATCCGGATGCTGAAACCATACGGATTGCGGTCACGACCGTTCACAACATCCGATGCACCACCAGGGCGGAAGGCCCGGGCGTTACGACTTACATCACGCGATCGGCGGCCCATGCGTAGCGGCGACCCGTTTTTAATTCCTTGAAGTCCGCGTCGATGACGTCGTGGACCGTGTCCGGTTTGTAATTCGCATTTACGATATCGAGCAGCGCTTTGACGTCTTTGTCCGGATAGCCGATACCACGAACCTCGAACGTATCGCCGTTGATGTCGAATATTTCGAAGCGATCTTTCCACGCGCGCACCTTGTGCAATATCCGCATCTCGCTGCGCATGCGCTTCAGGAATTCAAGCACCGCGTCGACTTCACCGACCGCGAAGTCATGCGTTGCTAACGGTACACGAGGATTGGACATCGCTCGACTCGGAAGAGATCCTGATTCGCTCGACGCTCGTCGAACGACACAAATCAGTTTACGGCTCCCAGGGCACGGTGTCACGGTTGAACAGATCGCAGCGAAGGAAGCCCCGCCGTTTCGCTCGTGCGTCACTCCAGCCAGGTCGTCGAAAACCAACGTTTGGGCCCCGCGTCGCTGTTTGACAGTTCTTGAAAATGTTTCCTTTTTACTTGTAAGTTGTATATGCAACTAAACGTCGCCCCGGTGGCCAGACATTCTGGCCGGCACCACACCTTCTCCAAAGGAAACACGAAATGGATACTTTAACAATCTTCGGTCTGCAGCTCGTCCTGAGTCTGACGGTCTTCGGACTCATTGCCAAGTGGTACGTGGTGCCGTGGCTGTCAGAGAAGCCATTCCATCTGGCATTGATCGTGCTGATCTTTCCACACGCACTTCGACATGTGGGCTTGTCGTTCCTTGTGCCAGGCCTGGTGGGCGAGTCATTGCCGAGCTTTTTCGCCTGGACAGCCGCCTACGGAGACTTTGCCGCCGGTTTGCTGGCGCTGATATCGCTGGTGGCTCTGCGGAACAGCTGGGGCATGGCACTGCCATTAGTCTGGCTGTTCAACATCGTCGGCACAGCGGACCTGGTTCATGCACTCTCGCACGCGGATGCTGTGCCGAATCTGGGAGCAACCTGGTACATCCCGACGTTTTTCGTGCCCGTACTTTTGGTGACACACGTCATGGTCTTCGCTCGGCTGCTATGTCACGCACGGCAGCCGTGTATCGCGGCACCGGCCGCAGCGGATGCGAGCTAACGCTCGGAAGCCAATCGCGGATCTGATTCGTGTCACATCTCCGATTCAAGCAATCAATGCCTTTCGAAAGGCGAACATCATGAGCGATGCAAGAGATACATATGAACGGCTACGACCGTTGATTGTCTGGCTTGGATTGACTGAGTTGGCATGGATCAGCTATTGGCTGCTGTCAGGTGACAACAGCACGGCGACGTTCGAGGGATTCGTATTCGCGTGGATCATCGTCATGCTGGGCTGGCTGGGACTGGTGATCTACGCCGGGTCGCGCGAGTTTTTTCTCAAGCACTCGCAACACCTTTCGAATCTCGTCGCCGTGGTGATTGTGGTCACGTTCACGGTTGCAACGTTTGGTTTGGTTCCGGCGGCGCGACAAGGGCTGCTGGACGCCGCGCATGGCACCAGCGATCTGCAGCTGATCTCGATTCACATTCTGCGATTGCTGGCGATCGGCGGGATCATCAAATACCTCCACCGCGAACTACCGCTGCACTTTACAATCATGGGAGCCGTCCCCGACTTTCTGTTTGGCGTTAGTGCCGTCGTACTGGTGACGTTCGGCCCACCGAGTCACGTCTGGCTGGTCGTCTGGCACGTTGTTGGGTTCTTAGTATTCTTCGGAGCGGGGATTTCGATGTTCTTTTCCGTGCCCTCACCGTTTCACATTTACGACAGCAAGCCCGACGCATCAATCGTTTTTCGATTTCCGATGGTCCTGGCACCGACCTTCACTGTCCCACTGTTCATGATCGCTCACTTGTTCGCCCTTACCAAACTGCTGGCGACCTGAATGGACAGTAGTAATACATGAGGCACCAACACCTGTTGTTCTACAGATAACACAGGGAACGTGCGTAGAGACACACGACTGTGCGATCCCGCACAAATGCAGCGGGCGCGTGTCATCGAAGGGAGATTAGGGCGAAACGCTCACCAGACCGGGTGTAGTGATTCGCCTCATTCGTAATGGGCACGTGTTCCAAACATTCTGACACGGGTTTCCGGCGAAGGCGGTGCCAATTTCGTAATTGAATCCGCCACGGAATGCGTCCCTGGGTCATCTATTCTTCCAGTTTGTCAACTCGCTTTTGCAGGTCCAATACTTCCTCGCTGACGCGTTCGAGCTGCCAGTGCATATGATCCAGCAACGAAAGCACATTTGTTTCTGGATTGTTCCAAATGGCCATACGCAGCTCCGCAACTTCCGCTTTGAGCCGGAATTCCTTGATCAGCAGTTCACTACACACCCCGTCAAGACTGGCACTCATGTACGCTTACACGTTAATAGCGTTAAGGCGATGGCAGGGATCAACGTTAATAGCGACAGTCAATGGCTGAAGAGTTGATAATAGCAACGACTACCAATGATGACACTTCGGGCATCAGGAAGCAAAAGGTTGTCAGCGGTCCCAGGCCGGCACTGCCCACGTGGCGACAGAAAGAAAACGTCGCGGGTGATTGGGTGGCTCTTCACTTGATACGTCCGATGTACGCTGTCATTATCTCCAGTCTGCCAGCGCTCCATTGTTTTCCCTTTGTCGGAATTGTTTTCGGAAATACAGACCATGATTCAGATTCACCGACGATTCGTCCTGAAGCAGGCCGTCGCTGTCGGCGTGGCTTCCGTCGTTTCGACGGCAAGTGCGACGTCTTCCAATTCGATTGCCGGTAAACGTAAGTTTACGATGGATCTCACCGGCGGTGCGATCGGTGTGCGGGCTGGTCAGGTCGATACCATCAATCTTGCAAATAAGTTTGGATTCGAATCTGTCGCACCCGATGCGGGCTATCTGGCTTCGCTGGACAACTCCGGACGGGGTGAGCTCGCGGCGCTCATGAAAGACAAAGGGGTCGTGTGGGGAGCCGCCGGTCTGCCGGTGGAGTTTCGCAAGGACGAGGACACCTTCCGCAGCGGATTGCAGAGACTGCCAGCACTTGCGAAGGCGATGGAATTGGCAGGAGTGACTCGAGTGGGCACATGGCTGAAACCATATCATCCGGATCTGACGTACGTCGCCAACTTTCGCCAGCACGCCCGGCGGCTGCGAGAATGCGTGAAGGTTCTGGGCGATCACGGTCAGCGTTTCGGGATGGAATATGTCGGACCGAAGACGTTGTGGGCCTCGGAACGGCATAGTTTCATTCACACCATGGCGGAGACAAAGGATCTGATAGCAGAGATCGGTCAGGACAACGTCGGTTTCATTCTGGACAGCTGGCACTGGTACACGGCACACGAGACCGTTGACGATTTGCGAACGCTCTCAAATAAGGACGTAGTCGCTTGTGACCTGAATGACGCACCGGCAGGGTTTGGAATTGATCAGCAGATCGACAACCAACGTAAGTTGCCGTCCGCGACCGGGGTTATCGATATGAAATCCTTCCTGGGAGTGCTGGTTGAAATCGGCTATGACGGTCCGATTCGCAGTGAACCGTTCAACGCGAAGCTGAACGCCATGGAAAACGACGAAGCCTGCGCCGCGACAGCGGCTGCCATGAAGAAGGCGTTTGCATTAGTCGGCGGATAGATTGCTGTGTCCATTGGTTTCACAAACAAGGCTTTCAAATGAGTCGTTTAATAAATTGTGTTCTGTTGGTTTCTGTTGTCCTGAGTTCCCGCGCAGGTCTGGCGGCGGAACGAAATGTAATCTTCTTCATCACGGACGACGAAAGCCCGACACTCGGATGCTACGGCGATCCCGTGGCGGTGACGCCGAATATCGATGCGATTGCCGCGGACGGAACGCTGTTCAGAAACGCCTTCGCGACGACCGCCAGTTGCAGCGCCAGTCGATCGGTGGTGATGTCGGGGCTGCACAATCATCGCAACGGACAGTACGGCCATCAGCATGCGTATCACAAGTTTTCGTCATTTCACAACGTGGTCAGCCTGGCAATGCCCCGAGTTATGGCGAATGCCGGCTATCGGACCGGGCAATGCGGAAAGTATCACGTCGCTCCGGAAGAGGTGTTTCGCTTCGAATCGTACATCAAAGGCAACGGCCGCAACGCTGTGGCCATGGCCGAGAGTTGTCAGGACTTCATCACTGATACGTCGACCGACAAGCCGTTCTTCCTTTACTTTGCCACGACTGATCCACACCGCGGTGGTGGAAAAGATCAGACGTCCGCTCAGGAACTAAAGCCGGACCTGTTCGGCAATAAACCGAACGATGGTGCCTTCGAAGGCGTCACGGAAGTCTTCTACGATCCTGCGAAACTGCCGATTCCCCACTTTCTGCCGGACACCACTGAAACACGCGAAGAGCTGGCTCAGTATTACCAGTCGTGTTCTCGAATCGATCAGGGCGTCGGGCGACTGGTGGAGATTCTGAAAGAAGCAGGGCTCTACGAAAAGACATTGTTCGTCTTTACGGCCGACCATGGGATGGCCTTTGCCGGTGGAAAAACGACCGTCTACGAAGGAGGCCTGAAAGTTCCGTTTGTCGTGCGCAACCCGTACGAAAAGAAGCGTGGCATCGTGTCCGACGCCATGATCAGTCACATTGATATTACGCCGTCGCTGCTGGACTTTGCCGGAGGCCTTGATGCAAAGATCAACGGGCCGAAGGACTGGGTTGACCCTGACAAATTCTGGAAATCTCGTGAATACGCCAATCGCGATAATCGCGGTCGAGGTAGTTATCGCAGCTACCACGGTAAGTCATGGATTTCCACTCTGGGTGACGCCGACGCGACTCACTGGGATACGGTTTTTGCATCGCATACGTTTCATGAAATACAGATGTACTATCCGATGCGAGTGGTGCGCGACAAGAAGTACAAACTGATCTGGAACATCGCTTACCAGTTGCCGTACCCATTCGCATCGGATCTGTGGGCCGCTTCCAGCTGGCAGGCGCAGTTTCGCAATAGCCTGGACGCTCCCTACGGAAAAAAGACGGTCGGCGAATACATCAACCGCGCCAAGTTTGAACTTTACGACATTGAAAACGATCCGTACGAACAGAAGAATCTTGCTCTGGAACGGGAGTACAATGACGTACTGGTGACATACCAGAAAAAGTTGAAAGCACTGCAGAAGGAAATGCAGGATCCCTGGATCATGAAGTGGGACTACGAATAAGGAAGGCAAAGACTCCCCACCCTCTCCGTTACGCACGTGTTCACTCTCCCGCTTGCGGGAGAGTCGGGCTATCAGGCCCGGAGAGGGTCTCTCAGCCCCAACGATACATTCGCTCTCCCCGGCCGCTACCGCGTCCGACACTCCTGTAAAGACGGGAGCATAAAGATGTGTCGATACCAATGCTCCATTACACGGTCACTCAATCAGCAAAGCCGAAAGCACCTGAGCGTATACGCGATGGCCGAAGTCGTTGGGATGGTTGACCCCGTTTCCGGTCAGATCGCGGTCTTTCTTGCGTTTCATGAACTCCGTCCACACGGATGTCATGTCGGCCAGGGCAACTCCTGGCTCGCAGAGTTTTGCGAGTTCGTCACGATACTGCGGAAAGACGTCGTGCTTCAGCAGAACCCAGTCGCGATTTCCCAACATGGAAGCGACCAGAATGAATTCGGCATTCGGCAGTGCTTCACGAGTTTTTGAGATCATGGCGGCCGTGTTCGTGCCGTATTCTTCCGCAGACCGCCTGGCAGAATCATTCATACCAAACGCCAGGATCACCAGATCGGGTTTCTGTTCGGTCACCTTTTTAATCATCGTCAGCCCCCACGGTGTTGCTGTACCACCCACCGAAAGGTTGGTCAGCGCGACCTTGCTGTCATAGCTGGTTTCCAGATGCTGCTGCAGCAGTTCGGGATATGCTGGCTGATACGGGCTCCCTTCGGCCCAGCCGGACGCATTGCAGCCGGTGGAAATGCTGTCGCCGAGCAGTACGACGGAGATCGGAGCATGCGATCGAAGCTTCTGCACCGTGCGAGGCAACGCCCGAATATCAAACGTTGGCATCTGCACGGGCCAGTCGCGCGATGCCGTGGCGTACGTCACGCATGTCTGCATTTCATGATACTCAAGCTTCGCTCCGAACAGAATTTCTCCGTTGCCGTCTCGATGCGTCAATTGATGCTTCTGTGATTTGGCCGGACGCCTCAGATCCTGCGGCGTCTTCGTGACGATTCGTGATCCCGCGGGGATGACAATTTCTCTGGAACCGGTGCGAAAACGGAAATCAACGCCCTCCTGATACGCGACGTCTCCTGCAGAATTACGAATCGCGATGACGTTCTGGATCGGAAACAAAAGCGACGCCCGCGCTTCGCCCGTCTTCGAGTCTCGCACAAACAACACCGGCTCACGTTCAACGACGCCACTCAGCCAGAACGGTCGCAACAATTCCGGCGAATACGTCCAGCGATTCACAGACGCATCCTGTGCCATCAACGCGTTTGAGGCCAGAGCAGCGCCTAAAACACAGATGGCAGTGAACAGGAATGAACGGCTTCTGGCAGGGGCCTGGATTTTCATGAGTCTGATGATGTTTGGTTAAGGTTTCTATTTGGTGCGGTGCCCGAGTGTCTTGTCAGTAACGAAATGATGAGCTGTGTGCCACTGGCTGTGCCAGTGTTTCGGGAACTTTGAGTCACTGGCAGAGGTAGTGGCACACATCAATACAGAGCCAACGCCGCACATGGCCCGCGGATAATACTGCATCAACCTGGTGGAACGCCCAGTGACTTGCCGCCGTCAATGGCGATCGCTGTGCCGGACACCATTCGAGCACCCTCACTGGCGAGATAAAGAATCGCGTCAGCCACTTCGTCGGGTGAGATCATCCGATCCCAAGCGCGTGCGAGTGGACTCGCCTGGATCAGCTCGCGTACCACCTGCTGTCGGTCTGTCCGGCCGACAAAGTTCTCTTCAATCATCTGAGTGTTCTCGACCGGTCCGGGGCAGACGCAGTTGATACGAATCCGGTCTTTGGAATGGCACAGTGCCAGACTTTTTGTCAGTCCGACCAATGCCATTTTGCTGATGGAATAGACCGGGTCATGACTTCTGGGCAGCAGTCCGGCGTTGCTGGCGACGTTGATAATGCTGCCTCCGGACGCCTGTTGTGACATCACGGTGATGGCCGCTTTGCATCCGAAAAACGCGGCTTTCAGGTTGGTGTCGATGACCATATCCCAGTCAGCTTCGGACACGTCGTCGATCTGTTTTACCATTCCCAGGCCCGCATTGTTGACCAGGACGTCAAGTCGCGATGTGGCCTGAATCGCCTTCTGGATGACGGATTCGACAGACGTAACGTCGCGTACATCTGCCATCAGGCATGTGATTCCAGCGGCTTCAAGAAGTGCTCTGTTTTCGTCGGAATACTGCAGGTCCGCACCAAACACAGCATGGTCCTGCATAGCAAACTTCAGCGCCGTCGCTCTGCCAATTCCATTGGCCGCTCCGGTAACGACCACTGTCCTGCTGTGTGTTGTCATGATTGCCTGAACCTGTTTAACCCAATGCTGCAGGCGATCGCCCAACACAACTCACGAGGCGAAGGAGCGTATCCGGCGTGGCATGTACAATACGCGCTCACTTCGGTGACAAGGCTTCTTATTGCAGAATTCCAACGCAGATGCGAACGACGGTCACGAATCGCAGCTGCCCTTACGCAAAGCCCCGCCCAGCCATTCCGCCTCCACGTCCGGGCGACTGGGCAGGACCACATGGAAGTGATTGCTCATCACACGAAACCCCGGACTTCCACGCCCACGACGCCAGCGACGCCAGCCAGAAACTCCATCCGCTGTCGAATCAATTTCCGTCGATGTTGTAACTGACGCCCCTCACTGGATCCTTGCCGCACAGAAACGCCCGGCGCACACACCGACTGATGCAATGCACAAGCTGAACGTCACCTTCCGCCAGAACCTCTCTTCGATTCACCCGTGCCACAGGAAGTCTCCCCGGATGATCCAGTCGTTGACAACACAACCGAAAGCCGACAAATCGCCGCAATCCCTGTCGATAAATGGATGTCCCCAGGATCTATGAGATCTATGCCGCCGCATCTTGAAGTTCGATTTTTGTGAAAGTGACGAGCCTATTCAGTCTTTGCTTGTGTAGAAGCCCTGAGTCTCGTGACACGAACGGAAACCTCTTTGTCGACACTTCCGGCATGAAGAAACGTCCGCAGGACACCGGCTAGTCGTGGCTGTGGACATTCGAACTGTGCGACAACGAAAACGCCGCCGTACTCAGGCGAGGACGCAAGAATCGTGACGTCTTCGCCACGCCGAGCAATTCGTAGTTGGTTCAGCGTTTCTAATTGCACCGAGTGCGACTCAATCGTTTCTTCAACTCCGGTCAGGCCGGAAATCGCCTGGCGATGGACCACCAGGCGTGTGCTGCCGTTTGATTCACGAAAGAGTGCGGCGTGATATCGACTCCTAAGTTTGTCAGCTAGTTCGACCTGGAATGCAAGAAGACTTGTTTGTCCCACGTCTGGTGTCGGTATCTCTTCGCGGAAATTAGACCCACCTGGTGAGTGTTTGACGACCGAGGGAGTGGTCGTCGTGTGCTCTGCTGGCCGCCGTGAAAAACTTCGTCCGCAAGCCGTGTCGACACGCGGCCAGACCAAGTGAAATGGCCAGATGCGTTTTTCCCGTTCCAGGTTGCCCAAGCAAACAAACGTTAGTGTGCTGCGAAATCCACTCGCACCGACCAAGCTCCAGAACCTTCTGTTTATTGACCGATGGCAACGCCGAGAAGTCGTAAGTGTCCAGATCCTTCTGCACGGGAAACGATGCCTGTTTGATGCGTAAGTTCAAGGCGTTGCTCGAACGAGCGTTGACCTCCAATTCCGTCAGACGCAGCAGGTAATCCTGATATGTCTGATTGGTTTCCGCTGCCTACAGAAAAGCCAATTCCCAAGTGCAGTGCTACATACTGGATAATGATGCCACCACGATTGCAGTCAGGGTTCCAGTGTGGGTCACCGCCGACGAAGCCCGTTGTCTGGAGTTTGCACCTTCAGACAACGAGTGACGGTAAGAAATTTGACACACTTGAAACAACAAACGGAACACTGGTATGGTTTTCCCCGTATACCCAGTACGAACTAAAGATCGGCTGGAAGAAATTTCATGAGCTGATGATTGAACATGCCACTCAGGTGGAAAAGCGGTAGCGGATTCTTCATAAATGAAAGCTCGGCGCGACGAACCCGTCTCCAAACTCCTCGCTCCCAAACCAATCATCCTTCGGAAAGCATTCAATGAGCGACATCGGTACCCCTTTTGACCCCAACAACTTGCCATACAGATTTCGTGGTCTCGCGATCAGTGAAAGAGAATGTGTTCACTTGACTGTCGGATCTAAATCCTCTGTCTTAAAGAAGCTGCTTCCGGATATAGGCGAAGACCAGCGGTACGACTTACTTGACGATGACGAATTTGAGGGGCTGTGCGAGCGTCTCGACGGAGCTTGGTTACTCACGATCGGGGAAATCACTAAACTCACGATAGGTTCAGTCGGCTTTGCGGCGAACGAGCTCAAACGCGAGGACGACCGATGGCCCCAAGTGGCCGGAGCAGTTCAATCTCATTTGGAACAAGATCCGCCCGTTCCACCTAAGGTTGAGGATCCACCTGTTGGGTCTGAGAAAGTTGTGCCGCGAACAGAACTGCGACACTTCTACCGGTCGCTCCGATTGTTGAACGCGAAGGATATTCACGACACCATCTGTGGTTATCTCGCCGGTCGAAATCGGGGGACGAAGCTGGGTGACATGTTCCTTCGAAGTGTTCATCACTTTCAACAGTACGATAATTCGTCTGAACCATTCCATGGTCGAATCGATGATGCCCCGGTTCCTTTGACGGGCAACTACGCATTTGATCTTGTCGCGAAGATTGCAGATCCCAACGTTCATGTGAACTTCGAAGATCCTTCACTGGCTGGCGAATTCGTCGATCGAGAATTGAGTCCATTTCGAAGTACGTCGCGGACCGGCCCATGGCGTTTCGAGAACGGAGAGTCCGGACGCATCAGCGGTGCGGGTGGACTTGACCTTCTGTTGATGATGCCTGACGGGCGGCCCGTCATCGGTGAGGTCAAAGCCGAAGGAGACTCAACTCTGTTTTTCGCCCTAGTCCAGTCGCTGATGTACGCCGCCGAACTTGTTACGTCGAATCAGATGAAACGACTTGACCACGCGTACGGCGGGAGGATTAAACTCGAAGTCCCCGGGACGGCAGACGTTATCCTGTTCTGCGAAAAGAAGCCTGACGGAATGGACCTGGTTCAGAAGATTTCCGGTGCCGAGAGGTGAAATCAAGCGGCGGAGATGGGACAATCCGGCGTGTCGTAAGTCCCGTGTTTCATGGCGATTTGAGTTCGGCGGAGTTTTTTGACCGTACGGCTTCCCGACATTGGATCCATCTCGTCATTCCCCTCGAAGCTGAACTCGGCAGCAGGTACTCCATCACGCTCCATTTCCTGCCAGTCGATGTTGCAACGGACATTGCCAGATTGAAAGTCGCCCAGCCCATCATCTGCAAAGTTGATGTAGCGGGGCACTTCGGCGTCGATGAAGTGGATGTCCCACATGTCCATAAATGCCATTCGCCAGCGATCTGTGACTTGCGTTTTGCCATCGTCCTTGAGGCTACTCCAGCGGATTTGTGATTCGGCCAAGGAACATGATCGCACCATTGCGATGGTCTCGAATCATGAACACAAACGGGTGGTCGGCCTGGAACACCGAAGGCTCCTTCGGTGCCTCAATGGCGGCGGAAGGAGGGTTCATGACGATGCCGGTGGCCGCAGCCGCTTCGGTCCCCTCTTCATTCACATCAACGAAGGCTTTGTGGATCACCGCCGAGATAAACAAATTACGGCCACCGGTCATGCCCGAGAAATCTGCTCTTTCGGCATCGAAGGCCAATTCCATCCCCATCGACTTTAGCGTGTCGGCCATCTGAAATTGCGAAGTCGTCTTGAACTTCGGGAGGTAGACCTTCACCTTGTCCTTGTGCTTCACACTCGCCATCCACCGTTGCAAATTTTGGAGTGTCAGCTTGGATTCAAGGTCAAGCAGGCCATCGATCTCCTGGGGCAGAAGGACGACCATCGACAAACTGCCATCGCCATATGACAATTCGAGGATCTGCAGATCGTCCGCAGCGCCATACCGGAACTCATCCCTACGGTGCATCATCGGAACTTTAATTTTGTCCGTTGTCGTCAAGTGGAAGTCCTCGTCCTTCGTGCGGTCCTTCTTAAATGGATCGGACCAGGCGCCGTGGAAATAAACGGCGTTAGTCAAAACGAGCTTCGTCTGGTCTGAGAGAACGCCTACGGGAAGGAGTTCTGTAATCTTGTCTTCCGTCTGATCCTCCACCCAACCATTGATGGCCTGTCTAGCGTCTTCAGTTTGAGCGAAATTGAGACGGGCAAGTTCTGCGCCGTAGTTGTCACGAGTGACGGTTAAGAACTCCGGCAGGAACTCGTAGCCTTCATTACCCCACAGACGATTTGCCAGATTGAGTCGGATGTCCTTCTGTTTGTCAGGCATCGTCCAATACGCTTGCAGAGCGTGCATCCCGTCATGAAGTTGGTCCTTTGGCCCCTTGAGATACAGTGTCTTTGCCATCTCCGCTTCCGTCTCGCCAGCGGCACCAGCGAAGGTCATTGCCAGGGCAGTCGAGATGCTGCTGGGCGAAAAGAAGAGGTTTCCTTCCTCTGACCGCAGTTTTTGATACAGATCAAAAGCGAACTGGTTGCCGCCCTCCACGATTCCAGACACGTCTATGGTCGTACTCTCCTCTTGTCTGACGGAATCGGCGGCGACGTATACCTCAATACCGCTCTCTGATTTCACCAACACATAGCTGCCAGACTCCTCGACCACACGAACTTTCGTTCCTGTTGGTAACTTGCCGTCTGGCAGTCGGCCTTGTTGTGGGCCGGTTGTGTAGTATTCCGTCTCGGTGGCGATGACGTGCGAAACCTCCGGTTCAGGGGACGTGTACGTCTCGTGGTCGTTCTTCAAAGCAGATTCGATCTGCTTGAGATTATTCTCAACGGCTTTCCGTCGAGCCTCCTCGGCACGGTTGCAACCAAGGCATATCACACTCATCAGCAAGACAACGAGGCACGAGCGCATGGTCCTCTCCTTTCCAGAGGCAGTTTCCGAGTTCATATTGTTGGTCTCCTGAGCCAAAAAGGGAAACCCGTCAGATGTTCGACGTGTTCAATTTGTTGCCATCCGTTCTTCCCCAAATACGCGATTTGGCATGCCGAACACCACGACCTTTGGAACTTTTGGGGGCAAGTACTCGCCACTTGGGTCGCAACTGGTCATTACCATGCCGAGACGACAGCTGGCATGTCAGTTTCGTCGTGGACACAAGCCACATGAAGGTTAACACGCAGGGTGACCATGTGGAAATTGTGATCAGCAACTCGCAGATGCTGATTGCAGACAGACGTGGCAGTTCCGTTCTCGGTTTGACTTCAGCCTCAACTCCCGGGCTCGTGTCGACTCTTCTTCCAGCTTCTTCGGAATGCCATTTCCCGTTCCGTAGTACATCTCGTCCGGCGTCTGCCCCTTGAACGCTGAACGCGGGACGCCATGTCGAACGGCGAGGTCCAGATCACGGGTGTTCTGAATCAGCAGGCGCAGTTGGTGGTCGTACTGCTCTGATGGCGGGTGTTTTCAGACATGCCGAGAATGATCCCGCTCGCAGCACCTCAGGGAAAGTCAAATCGACTTCTGACTGCTGGTAGCGACGAGTACTCGTGCGTTAAAGTCCCGAATGTTGTGGCAAATAGCAGTGGTGTAATCAGGCCAACATCGACAATCAGCCAATTAATTCCGGAATCACACTGCCAGCCGGAAGGCTTTCCGTCGGGCGGCCATCGAGCATGTGGTAGACCCGCCGGGGGACCAAGCCGAGAGCGTGGTATACGGTGGCCGCGTAATCCTCGACGGAGACCGGACGATCAACAATTTCTGCCGCATGTTTGTCCGTTGCCCCGATGACCATGCCGGTTTTGACGCCGCCACCCCCGATCGTCAAGCTGAATGCCCGACTCCAGTGGTCTCGCCCCGGGCCACGGGCGTCCGTGTTGAGCCGCGGAGTTCGGCCAAATTCACCTGCGGTAATGACCAGAGTGTTTTCGAGCATACCTCGATTATCGAGATCCCTGAGCAACGCCGCATAGCCCTGATCGTATGGGGGAACTTCCGTGCGCAATCGCGGGAACACCTCGGGATGATGATCCCAGCCGTAACGAACATAACCTTTGACTGTGACAAACCGAACTCCGGATTCGATTAGTCTACGCGCCAACAACAGCCCTTGGCCCACTCGATTACGCCCATACGCGTCTCGAATACGTTTCGGCTCCTGTTCAATATCGAACGCCTTCTTTGCCCTTTGAGAGGTCAGCAGATCGAAAGCCTGTTCGGTAAACACGTCGTGTGTTTTGGCAAATCGCAGCTGTCGGTCACCGCTCGAGTGAAACTGATCGACGGATCGTAAAAGACTCCCGCGATCGGTCAGTCGCCGAATCCCGATACTGTCGGGCGTGCTGAATGCTTCGACCTGAAAGCTGCTGCTGTTGGGGTCACGTTCAACCAGGAACGGGTCGTAATTGTGGCCCAGTGCCCCGGCTTGTCCCTGACGTCCGAAGTTTGTGCTTTTCATATCACCTACCTGAACAAACGGCGGGACTCCACCGTTTTCGCGGGCCTGCTGCCAGGCCAGAACCGCTCCGAAACTTGGCGGCATAAAATCCTTCGAGTATCGTCGGCCGCTCAGTAGGTAATGATCACCCATACCATGACTTGACGTGTAGGAATGCATCGAACGAATCATACTAAACTTGTCATTGCACTTCGCTAGATTGGGCATTAGCTCGGCGAGTTCCACTCCCGCGAGTTGCGTTTGGATCGGGTTTAAGTCACCTCGAATTTCGGAAGGCGCATAGGGTTTCAAAT
Organism: Fuerstiella sp.; assembly: GCA_029941865.1. Taxonomy (GTDB): domain Bacteria; phylum Planctomycetota; class Planctomycetia; order Planctomycetales; family Planctomycetaceae; genus Fuerstiella. The sequence continues at coordinate 21,482 of JAPYTO010000101.1, forward strand.
CGTACATGTCGATGTGGCTTGGCCCGCCCAGCATCCAGAGCAGGATGCAATTTTTATTTTGAGCGGTCGCTGCCGCAGCTTCCTGTGCGAGCATTTCGGAAAGCGAAACACCCAGCGGGGTTAATGCGCCCGCACGCAGGAAGTCGCGACGTGAAGGCAGATAACCACAGGGCGAGTTCTTCATTGTGCTTACCTCGAAAAACATTAACCAAGTATGATACATGATACCATAAAAAATCCGGCAGCCAAAACTCAACTTCTTCGATGTTTGCAGTGCTGAACACCAGGACTTTTGGGCGCGAGTACTCGCCACTTGGGTCGCAACTGGTCATTACCATGCCGAGACGACAGCGGGCATGCTGATGGTCGTGGGCGAAACGGTGTCAGAACCCTGACTTCACTCAATGGACGTGCCAGTTTCGGCGTTGACACAAGCTCTACGGGGAATCTCACCCGCTGGATATCAACACCTTTCACGATGCACCGTTTCTTGACCTTACGACCTTTGTTTCTATTCGGATTGGCGCCTTCGACTCGCCGGGACATACTACAAATGTTGAACCGTTGTGAAGCAAGTCGCCCCTCAGCCACCGAAGTCCTCAAAGTCATGTCGCGCAGGTTAAGTTCATGTCCTCTGATTCGGGTCGCCTGATTGCCGTTGGCGATGTTCGCGGTTGTGGACATGCCTTCCAGACAATTCTGAAATCGATTGCTCCTACGGCAGACGATCAACTCGTATTTCTTGGTGATCTTATCGACCAGGGGCGGGACAGTGCAGAAGTCCTCGACCAGTTAATCGAGCTGCAAAACGTTTGTGATGTGGTTGTTATCAAGGGCAATCATGAAGAAATGCTGTTTGCTGCACAGGAAGGTGATGTCGCACTTCGATACTGGGAGAATTGTGGTGGCGTGTCTACCTTGAACTCTTATCGTTTTGGCGCAACGCTGAGCGATATTCCCCCGGAGCACTGGGCGCTGTTATCGTCATGTCAGCCCTATTACGAAACAGATCGCTTTATCCTGACTCATGCCAATTATCGCCCGGACCTTCCGATGGCGGAACAGAAGGCATATCAGTTGCGGTGGGCGCTGTTGGAGCCTGATGAGATGGAGCCTCATCAGTCTGGTAAGACCGTTGTTGTCGGACACACGGAGCAAAAGAACTCCGAGGTTCTTGATCTCGGGTTTGTTATCTGCATCGATACTGCCTGCTGGCGTCACGGGTGGCTGACGGCGATTGAACTGAATACCGGGGAGCTGTGGCAGGCGAGCCGCTGGGGGATGCTGCGTGAGCCGGAGGAGCCGACCCATCGAGGGCTGGTGCCCGTAGGGTCAAAAAACGGTGCATCGTGAAAGGTGTTGATATCCGGCGGGTGAGATTCCCCGTAGGGTCAAGAAACTGAACCGACCGCAAATCTCTTTAACAATCAGGTGTTGGCGAGCGAATCGAGTCACGATTTCGGCCGAACGTGGTTGAGGCGATTGGACCACAGGCGAGTAAATCGGTATCTGTTTCAACAGAGCCGTAGGGTCAAAAAACTGAACCGAACGCGAAGCTCTTTGACAATCAGTTGTTAGCGAGCGAATCGAGTCACGATTTCGGCCGAA